>JBDHHA010000038.1:0-52308 GCA_039589615.1 Gemmatimonadota bacterium | reverse complement strand
CCGGCCCGTCCCGGGATTGTGCTCGTGCCGGTTGACGCCGCGCAGGGTCACGGGCACGCCGTTCACCTGCAACCGCCCGTCGCGCATTTCCACGGTGCGAAAGCCCACCCGGTGACGCAACACCTGGCGCACCGCGCCGTCGCCGTCCTCGAGACTCAGGAGCAGCGCGTAGAGGTTGGGGGTTTCGGCCGTCCACCGGCGAACGTCGTCGACCGTTCGTTGAAACCGCGCTTGGCTTTCGGCCCCGGCGTTCACCGTGATCGCTCGACGCTCGGTGAACAGGGTGCCCCCGTCTTCATCGAGCAGCTCGATGCGGACCGCGGCCGCCTGCCGCCGATCGAGGTAGTTCCGCACGTCGACGGCGACATCCAACCGGCCGTGCCGGTATGCCGCGTCGAGGCCGGCGCGAACTGTGAAATCACGGATGTGCGTTTGCGGTGTGGCGAAGAGGAATACGTCTCGCTCGATGCCGCTCAGGCGCCAGAAATCGACGTCTTCCAGGTAACTGCCGTCGCTCCACCGGAGCACTTGGACGGCAACGAGGTTTTCGCCGGCGTGCACGTACGGCGAGATGTTGAACTCGGTTGGCGATTTGCTACCCTGACTGTACCCCACCTCCTGCCCGTTCACCCACACCGTGGTGGCGGACCCCACGCTGGCGAAGTGGAGGAACACCTGCATGTCGCGCCAGTGGTCGGGCAACGTGAACGTCCTGCGGTAGGAGCCCACCGGATTGTATTCGGGATCGACGACGCCCGGCGGCCCGTCGAGCATCTGGGTGTCCAGGTAGTGGGGGACCCCGTATCCCTCGATCTCCCAATTCGACGGCACCGGGATCTCGTCCCACGCGCCGTCATTGAATGCGGTTGTGAAGAAGCCGCTTGGGCGGTCCGCCGGTCTTCGCACCCAGTGGAACTTCCAGGGTCCGTTCAGCGAGAGGAAGAACGGCGAATCCGCATCTTGCGCGTTGCGTGCGCTCGTCCGGTCGGGAAAGGGAACGTAGCTCGTGTGGGGAGCTTCCCGGCGAATGTCGAACACCTGGGGATCCTGCCAGCGGTCCTGTCCCTGCACGGGCAGCGATAGACAGCACAGAACGGCGGGGATTGCGAGCATTTCGGTCATTGCACCACGTCGAACTGCTTGGTGAACTTCACGATGATCGCCCGATCCAGCGGACCGGTGGGCGATACTGTCTGTTGCACCTCGTTGAACACCACATACAGACCGGTGCCCGCTGTGTTCAGCCATCCGAAGCGCACGTTTCCCGAAAACGCATCGTCGTGCTCGTTGTACTGGAGGAGCGACTCCAGGAAGATCCTCGGGGTAAACGAATAGGCGAGTCGGAGGCCGACGAGGGTGTCTTCGAAGTCTCCCTCTGGAAGATCCACGTCATTGTGGATGAAGCGCAGCGCTGCGAGCCAGGAGGTGCCGAGGCGATTCGTGAGGGTGGTCTCGAAGCTCTTCCGATGTCCGGAAAAGAACTCGCCCAGTGTGATCGTGCCATTGACGGACCATGCGGCGCTCTCATTGGTGTTGAACCGGAACAGTCCTTCGAGAAAATCGTACGCGCCTGTCGGGATTATCACACCGTCGTCGATCTCGAACGGTTCCTGGAGCCCTTCGTGCCGCACGTTGAGGGCCGTCGAGAGCAGTGCTCCGTTCGAAAACGCGATCGCATTGTCGATGTGGACGTACCCGGTTTGGTGGAATCCGTCGAAACCGAAAAACTCGCGCACCAGGAAATGGGGTCGCAGCTCTCGCAGCCAGGGCGCCGACGGGATGCGGATGTTGCGCTGCCCGCGACCGATGACCAGGCGGTAGTCGTCCCGTGGGAGGAACCCGACCGCCGGATTGAAATCCTCACCGATCTCTCGGTATTGCAGCGCGAAATCCCAATCTCGCGAACGGTAGGAGCCGGTGAGCCCGAGGCCGTGTTCCCGGCCTTCGAGCCCGGGCGTTTCCGTGCGTCCCGCGTAGAAGTCGAGGTTGATGGCTTCGCCGATTCCCCAGCGGCCATCCACGGCGTAGGTGAGATTGTAGTCCGATGTCGCGTCCGTGTTGAGCCGGCTGATGAAGACGCCTCCGACCTGCGACCGATTTGGGAGCTCACGCAGCACCCGTCCGACGGCGTAGTTAGTCGCGGGAATAAACAAGTCGTCGACGGCTTCGGTTTGAATGTTGAGGAGGCCGAGCTTGACTCCACCCGCTTGTCCGGTGAGCCGTCCGCCGGCGACAATGGGCACGAGGTCCCCGTCGTCGCCGATGCCGATACGCCGACTGTAGAACAGATCGAGGCCCAGGTCGCTTCCAGCTCGAGGCGTGCCGACGGTGAACAGTCCCGCGTTCTCGAGAAAGAAAGGGCGCTTTTCGGGAAAGAACAGACTGAAGCGGGTGAGGTTGAGCTGCTGTTCGTCCACCTCGACCTGCGCGAAGTCGGTGTTGTACGTCAGGTCGAGGTTCAGACCCGGCGTCAGGCCGATCTTGGCGTCGCCGCCGAACTCGGCCGACCAATCCGTCTCGAGGTTCTGCTCGAAGTCCCGGTGCCCAGAGCTCAAGGCATAGGGCGTCACGCGCATGGTCCGCCGCGTGGGCGCCGCGATTCCTTCGAGAGTGCCGGCTTGCGAGACCCGGTACAGCGTGTACTGTCGGGGGACCGGAGCCCAGAAGACCTCCTCGTTGGTGCGCCGGACGGTGCGGGCGATGTTCAATCCCCACACCTGTGTCCCGCCACCGCCGTAACGCAGCGTCGCAAACGGAATACGGAATTCGGCGTACCAGCCACGCTCATCGTTCGACGTGGCCACGTCCCAACTCCCGTCCCAGTTCACATTGAACCCACCGCCGGAACCGGCCCCCGTTTGCACGCGGCGCGTGGTGGTGAGGCCTCCCTCACCATCCTTGGTCACCTGGCCGTCGTATTCGATGCCCACCGGCGTCGTGCCGAACACGTAGGCGTTCTGGCGGTCGTGGAACGTGTCGAACACGAGCAACAGCGCATCGGCGTCGCGCAGATTGGCGTCGCGGCGATTCTCCCCAGTGAGAATGCTTCCGACCTGGTCGAACATCCACGCACCGATGTAGATCGCGTTTTCGTCGTACAGGATGCGAACCTCGGTCCGCTCCGTCGCGGGGCGCCCTTCGAACGGTTCGTGTTGTACGAAGTTCGAGATGACGGGTGCCGCCGCCCATGCTCCGTCATCCAGGTTCCCATCGATTGTTGGTGACGCGTTGGTGGGAACGCCCCTGGCGACACGGCTGGCTGTGGTGTCATTGGCGGACTGTGCCGCCGCGGAGGAGAACGGAAGGACGCAGAGCAGTAAAGTCCTGCAAAGAACCGATGCTGGCGGATCGAGGTGCGGCATCGACGGAAAATGGGTGGGCCGGTGCTGCGCAGCAAGGCGTCGTATGCAGGACGTTTGCGCCCCAACCGTCGAGCGGTTAAATCCGGTTGCGTCACCGTGGTTCGTTGTGAACGGACCTTAATCAACCGGAGAGCAATACATGCCGGCCAAGAAACTCCCCACCACCGCGTATGAACTGCGTGAAGGCGAGACCTACGTTCCCTTCACCCACGGTCAGAGTCTCACCGAGTTCACGTTCAAGGCGGCGTTCGCCGGAATCATCCTCGGCATCGTGTTCGGCGCCGCCAACACGTATCTGGGACTCAAGGCCGGATTGACGATAAGCACATCGATTCCGGTTGCCGTCCTCACCGTCGTCGTGTTCAAGCTGTTCTCGGCGTTTGGGGTCAGGTACAGCATCCTGGAAACCAACATGTCCCAGACCATCGGCTCGGCGAGTTCGTCGGTGGCCTCGGGTGTGCTGTTCACCATACCGGCCCTCTTCATCTGGAACATGAATCCGGAGTGGGCGCAAATCACCCTTCTGGCGATGAGCGGTGGGCTGCTCGGTGTCCTGGCCATGATCCCGCTCCGGCGCTACCTGATCGCGCGAGAACACGGCAAGCTCCCCTATCCCGAGGGCATGGCATGTGCCGAGGTGTTGGTTGCCGCGGAAAGCGGCGGCCGGCAGGCGGCCCCCGTGTTCTGGGGGTTGGGTGTCGGGATGTTCTTCAAGCTCATCACCGACGGATTCAAATTCGTGGCTGGAAAGTTCGAGGTAGGTCTGGGTTTCAAGGCCAATGTGGCGGCCGGCGTATCCCCTGCGCTCATCGGCGTGGGGTACATTCTCGGGCCGCGCATCGCAACGGTGATGGTGGCCGGTGCCGCCCTGTCGGCGCTGGTGATCATCCCGGTCATCAATCTGTGGGGTGCCGGGCTCACAGAGCCTCTCTTTCCGGAAACGGAACAACTCATCAGGGACATGTCGTCGGAGGAGATTTGGAACCGCTACGTGCGATATATCGGTGCGGGAGCCGTGGCCACGGCGGGCATTGTCACGCTGATCAGGTCGATCCCGACGATGGTGGAGTCGTTCAGACTGGGTTTGGGGCAACTCGCGCGCCGCGCTGAGAAGATGGTGGTGGAACGCACCGACCATGACCTGTCGTTCAAAACGGTGCTGTACGTTGGTCTGGCCATTCTTCTCGTGTTGACGATGGTCCCGGGAATCCTCGGATATCTCGATTCCGTGTTCGTCCGCGCCATCGCGTCCATTCTGATTGCGGTGTTTGCGTTCTTCTTCGTGACCGTGAGTTCCCGCATCGTGGGTCTCGTTGGGGTGACGTCGAATCCCACGTCCGGCATGACCATCGCGACCCTGCTGGGTACCAGCGTGGTCTTCTTGCTCATGGGGTGGACGGATCTCGCCGGGAAGGCCACGGCGCTGATGGTTGGTACGGCGGTCTGTATTGCCGCGTCCATCGCCGGCGATACGTCTCAGGATCTGAAAACAGGGTACGTGCTGGGTGCGACGCCGCGACGCCAGCAGATAGGCGAATTGATCGGTGTGATCACATCGGCCGGATTCGTATGTCTCGTCGTGATGTTGCTGCATCAGAACGTGGAAGGCGGACTCGGCGGAGCCGAGCTTCCAGCACCGCAAGCAGTTCTCATGAAGCTCGTCATCGACGGGGTCCTCGATCAGAACTTGCCGTGGATCTTGATCTTCATTGGCGTGGGCATCGGACTCATAGCCTCGCTGTTCAAGATCCCGGTCTTGGCCTTCGCGGTAGGCGTGTATCTCCCCCTGTCGACGATGGGAGCGGTGTTTCTGGGAGGGATCACTCGACACTTCCTCACCAAGGACCAAAGCGAAGAGGAGGCCGAGCGCCGCAGGGAGCAGGGGGTGTTGTTCGGATCGGGTTTGGTTGGTGGTGGAGGATTGACCGGTGTGCTCTTGGCGCTGTGGGTGGCTCTCCGAGGGGGCGAGCGGATCGTCGGCTTCCCCCCGGGGTTCCCGGAGCTGCCGACGCAGGCACTGGCCTTTCTGACCATTCTCGTGATACTGGGTGTCATGGCCTATATTGCGACGCGGTCGGCAGAGGGGTCGTCGAGTTGATCGGTGCGTGAGATTGATTTGACACCGTGAGGGACCGGCATTAGCGTTTTCGATGGTCTTCTCGGTATCTTAGAAGGCCGGTGCAGGGCCCCGACGCGGGGGGTATGCCGCGAACAACATGATGCACGCTCGGTAGCTGCGGGACGCCCGGACTCCGAGGAACATCAGACACCATTTTCAGGAGTACGGCAATGCGTATCGCAGGTACCGTCAAGTGGTTCAATGACAGCAAGGGCTTTGGATTCATCCAACGCGAGGACGGTGAGAAGGACTGCTTCGTTCACCACACCGCCATTCAGGGCGAGGGCTTCAAGTCCCTCAAAGAGGGTGAGCGCGTCGAGTTCGACGTCGTCGATGGCCAAAAGGGCCCGGCGGCCGAGAACGTGACCCCGCTGGATAGCTGAGCGCACCTTGCTGACGGCCTAGGGGCTGCCCCATCGCGGGGCGGCCCCTTGGCATTTGTCTCTAATTTGGAAGCTGGCGAGTGATGACCCAGATCATACTCGAAGAAAACGATCGTTTGGAGTGGGCGCTCAAGACGTTTCGGCGCAAAGTGCAACGCTCGGGCATTCTCCGGGAATTGCGAAACAAGCGGTACTATGTGAAGCCAAGCACGGCCCGCCGGCTCAAGGCCGCTGCGGCGGTGCGGAGGCGCCACCGCATGAGGCGACAGGGCAGATGACATAACCGGGTGGTTGGATCGGCCCGACGCGTTGCGGCGTCGGGTTTTTTTTGGCGGTGCCCTCGCGCGGCCCAATGAGCCGCGTCATCTTTCTCTCATGACCACCGATCCATCCCTCTTCGCATCGGTGGGGGACCGCAAGATCCCCCTCGCCCAACGCATGCGACCCGAGAACCTCGAGGAGTTCCTGGGACAGGAACACCTGCTGGGACCCGACAAGCCTCTCAGGGATACCATCGAGCGCGGCGCCGTGGGGAGCATGGTCTTTTGGGGGCCGCCGGGGTCGGGGAAGACGACGCTGGCCCGCCTCCTGGCGAACTACACCGACCGGGCGTTCGAGCCGTTCAGCGCCGTGACGGAGGGTGTCCCGCGAGTACGCCAGATCATCAAGGAGGCGACCGAACGTCGCAACCTCGAGGGACGCGGCACGATTCTCTTCTGTGATGAGATTCACCGCTTCAATAAAGCCCAACAGGACGCGTTCCTTCCGTGGGTCGAGGAAGGTGTGATCACTCTCATCGGCGCCACCACCGAGAATCCGTCCTTCGAGCTCAACTCGGCTCTCCTGTCCCGCCTCAGAGTGTTTGTCCTCGAGCCACTGGGGCCGGACCACATCCGATCGATCGTGGAGAACGCCGTGGAGTGCCTGCGGGGCGACGCAACTCCCGACTCGGGCGCTGCGAAGATGGTGCTGGCAGACGATGCGGTGGATCTTCTCGTCCGCCACGCCGACGGTGATGCCCGCCGCGCGTTGAATGCGACGGAAGCCGTGGGGGACTATGTGACCTCGCTGACGCCCCCTGCCGCGGAACCCATATCGGCCGACCTCGTCGAGGCGGTGCTGGAGCGCCGCATGGCCCGGTATGACAAGACCGGGGAAGAGCACTTCAATCTCATTTCCGCCCTGCACAAGGCGGTGCGGGGGAGCGATGTGGAGGGGGCCCTCTACTGGCTGGCCCGGATGATCGACGGCGGCGAGGATCCCCTCTACCTGGCGCGCCGGGTGGTGCGGATGGCGGTGGAGGACATCGGCCTGGCCGATCCCCGGGCCCTCTCCGTGGCCCTCGCGGCCAAGGAGGCGTATCACTTCCTCGGGTCCCCCGAGGGCGAGCTGGCCCTCGTCGAGGCGGTCATCTACGTCGCCACGGCGCCCAAGTCGAATCGGGTCTACCAGGCGTGGAGTCGTGCCCAGGCAGCCGCTCGGGATCACCCCGCGGAGCCCGTCCCCCTGCACATCCGCAATGCGCCCACCGGGCTCATGAAGGACCTGGGCTACGGCAAGGGATATCGGTACGACCATGCGGAGGAGGGGCATGCGGTGGGCCAGGAGTACTTGCCCGACGTGCTGCGAGGTGCCACGTGGTACGAGCCCACGGGCCATGGATTCGAGAAGACGGTGGCCGAGCGGCTCGAGTGGTGGAAGAAAATGAAGGAGGAATCATGAACATCCCGCGGCGTGTCCTTTGGGTGACTGGTCTCGCAGTCGCATGTGGCCCTGGTGTCGAGCCCGAGACGGTGTACACGATGCATCCTCCAACTTGGTTCGAAGATGGATGGAGCTACTACGACGTGGCGCGAAACGGAAACGCCGCGTTGTTCGGCGCGCGGTTCGGAATCTCGCTAATCGACCTCGAGCGACATTCCGAGGAGAACACGCGGTTCAATGCCGGCGTGGATCAGATTACCTCGGCCGGTTTCGATGCGGAGGGACGGCTCGTCCGCTTGGGAGTGCGCAACGGCGACTCGGGGTGGTTCGTGGAGGAGGGTGACGACGTGACCAAGACGCCGTTGCCGCGGGATGCCGTCCCCAAGTGGTCGCCCAACGGATCGCTGGTGGCGTATACGCGGTCCGGGCAGGACGCCGTGTTCGTCGGGGCTCCAGGAGGGGTGAGCCGGTACGGCGTCGACGGTGCGGTCACGGGATTGGGGTGGTCTCCCGAGAGCGACGTCGTGTTTGCCATGGTGGCGCACGACAACGGACTCTCCTCGCTCCTCGGGTTCGGCGTGGAGAGCGGAGACGTGGAGGTCGTTCGGGAGGATCTCGATGCCACCGTCCGCTTCAATTCCATCGGCGTCTCCGCCGACGGGGCCTTTCTCTACATTGCCCTTGCCGGCGCGGAGGTTCCGGATGCGGAGGCCCGTCACCAACCCGACGCTGACCGTGACATGGACATCTACCGGCTCGACGTGGCGACAGGAGAGGTGCGTGTGGTGGTCGATACCCCGGGCGACGACTTCTACCCCGACGTGGTCAACGGCCATCTCTACTGGACCCACAACGAGATCGTGGACGCTGTGGTGGTGATCCCTGCGGAGGGGGGAGAGGCGCGAGTCGTCGTCGAGGATGCACAAATCCCCTACTGGAGTCACGACGGAGGACAGCTCGGTTTCACCTACGGTGGGTGGCGGGTCGCGGACTGGGCGCTGAACCTGGACGCCGGGGTGGTGGCGGTGGACGACGAAGCCCGTGCGGTGGGGGAGCCGACCCCCATCGTGGTGGGGTATCACGAGGACTTCACACCGGCGTGGTCGCCGGACGGGCGGTGGATGGCCTACCACTCCCATCGATCCACCACGCCCGTCGCCGCCTACGCCGCGGCCGGCACCACCGACGACATCTACCTGCTGCGGACCGGGGCTCCCGTCGAGGAGGAGATTCGGCTGACCGATTTTGGCTGGGAAGTGGGCATGGCCGACTGGGCGCCGGACGGACGTCGACTGGTTTTCGATTCGTGGGAGCAAGACGCGCCGGGGGCCTCCAAGCCCTGGATCGTCACCATCGACCCGTCAACCGGACAGGCGGTGGACCTCGAGCGGCTGTCGTTGCCCGACGGGTTCAACGGCACCCTACTCGCCGCCTGGTCGCCGCTCGGAGGCGAGATCGCCGTGGTGGAGCGGATCCAGGGGGAGCAACAAGCGCTGTGGGTGCTGAGTGTCGACGGAGAGGTTTCCGAGAAGCTGCTCGACATTCGAGCCAGCACGTACGGTGGAGTGGACTGGACGCCTGACGGGCAACGCCTCGTCTATGCCGCGTTGTCCGACGGCCGGATGCAGCTCTATTCACTACCTCGATCCGGGGGACAGCCGCAGCAGTTGACCAGGGACCGCGCGAGTCTCATTCAACCTCAGGTTTCGCCCGACGGGCGCTGGATCGCCGCCACGAGGGTGTACCGATCAAAAGAACTGCGCCGTCTACGCCTGTAGGGACGGTGTGTGTGAGATAAATGGTCCTGTCTCGACGCGATAGAACACTAACGCTCGTTGGTATCATGTTGGCGCTGTTCCTCGGCGCCCTGGACCAAACCATCGTTGCCACCGCGCTCCCCAAGATCGTGCAGGACCTCGAGGGGCTCAGCCGATACGCGTGGGTGGCCACCGCCTACCTCTTGGCGTCCACGTCGTTGGTCCCGATCTACGGCAAGCTCGCGGACACGCACAACCGGCGGACCATCGAGATGTGGGCTGTCGGACTCTTCCTGCTTGGCTCGTTCTTGTGCGGGCTCTCCGGTGAGTTCGGGCGGTTGCCGATTCTCGGCGACGGGATGAGCCAGCTGATCGTGTTCCGGGGCATTCAGGGGTTGGGCGCCGCCGGGCTGTTCGCCATGACGTTCATCATCATCGCCGACCTGTATCCGCCTGCCGACCGGGGAAAGTATCAGGGCTTCGTGGGAGCGACCTTTGGGGTCGCGAGCGTAGTGGGACCCTTGGTGGGTGGGTTCCTCACCGATCACGCAACCGGTGTGATTCCGGGCGTTGAGGGGTGGCGTTGGGTGTTCTACGTCAACCTGCCGTTCGGCGCGTTGGCGTTGTGGTTCATCATCAGGCGGATGCCCGACCTGCGCCCGCCGGGCGAACGACGGAGTCTGGACTACGTGCTGGCGCTGATGTTGATCGCCGGGCTCGTGCCCCTGATTCTGGCCCTGCAGCTCGACAAATCACGATTCACCTGGCTGCCCAGGGTTGATCCGGGAACCGGCGGGTATGCCTGGGAGTCGTTTGTCACCCTGGTACTCGGGGCCCTCGCACTCGTCATGCTGACGGTGTTCGTGATACGGACCCGTCGGGGGGACAACCCCATCCTCGATTTGAGTCTCTTCAAGAACCGCGTGTTCAGTACGGCGAACTTGGCGGCGTTCTTCTCGGGGGCCGGGTTTCTGAGCATCATGATCTTCCTGCCCCTCTTTGTGGTTCGGGTACTGGACGTGTCGGCCACCCGGGCCGGGATCAGTCTCATACCGCTCTCCTTCGGGCTGGTTGCCGGTTCCACCGTCGCGGGTCAGCTGGTGTCCCGGTACGGCCACTACCGTCGGCTGCTGCTGGGCAGCGTGGCGATCCTCTTCGTGGGAGTGGTGCTGTTGGTGGGGCTGACCCCCGACGTCAGCTACTGGCGCGTGACGGTGTACATGATGATTTGCGGTATCGGCGTCGGCCCGACGTTTCCGTTGTACCCGCTCGCCGTGCAGAACGCGGTGGGACGCGAGAAGCTGGGGCAAGCCACGAGTGCAAGCCAGTTTTCGCGTCAGATCGGCGGGACGGTGGGGACGGCGTTGATGGGGACGGTCCTGGCCACGAGCCTGGCGGCGTCGTTTGCCGTCGTACAGTGGGACGCCCACGGAAGGGACACCGAGTTGGTTCCGGATGCGCAGCGGCGGTTCCAGTCGACCGGCGGCGCGGAGCTCGTGGCGGAGGTGCAGGCACGCTTCGATCGGAAGTACGCCCTGACCGAGCGTGCGGTCCTGGAAGACGACGACGGGGCCCGGCAGGCGCTCTTGAGCGATGCCGAGCTGTCGCAACACTTCAAGACCGAGCTGCGCGCGCTCGACAGGTCGAACGCACCGCGAGCCCTCGCGGGCTTCAAGGCGCAACTCGACGCGGACGCGAGCCGGATCGCCACGGAGATCACCCGGACCGTACGAGCCGCGCTGACGACTGCCATTACGAGGGTGTACTTCTTCGTGGCATTTTTCGTGGCAGCTGCCTGGATCGTGACGCTCTTCCTTCCCGAGCTACCGTTGCGAAAAACCCATCACGGCGGCGCATAGCGGATACCCCCGGCCTCCGTCTTCAGCTTTCTTTCACCAATCATTCACTCCCGCCCACCGAGCTTGGCAAATGGCCTTTCTGTTCGCTTTCGCCGGGATCGCCATTGCTGCGATCGCAGGCTGGTCCGTTGTCGCTTCCATGCAAATCATCGCCCGCTCGCGTGGCGGGCCCGACGAACTCCAGCGGGACGTCGAACGGCTCTCCGACGCCGTGGCGGAGCTGCGGGACGAATTGGAGGCAGTGGAGCGCAAGGGTGAGCAAAACATCCTTGCCCTCGAAGAGCGGATCGACTTCGCGGAACGCCTCCTGACGAAACACACCGACAACTGAGGAGGTGCGGTATGCACCGGAGAATCGTCGTGCGGGTCATCGCGCTGTCGATGGTATTCACCTGGGTCCTGGGGACCTCTGTCACGGCCCAGAATCTCACTGTGCTCGATCCGGATCACGTCCAGCTCATCACGCAGGAGATCTCGGGTGACGCCGCCTACGAGCACATTCGCCACTTGAGTCAATTCCACCGGCCGCGGGGTGGAGCGGACGGCCTCTGGACGGTGGCAGAGTACTACGCAGGCAAAGCCCGCGAGTTCGGTCTCTCGGACGTGACGCTAATCAAGCAGCGGGCGACCACGCGGCCGTGGAACGCCCGGTTCGCCGACCTCTGGATCGTCGAGCCCGCGCCCGAGCGTCTCGCCAGCACGCTCCAGACCCCGATCCATCTCGCGGACTACAGCCGGTCTGCGGACGTCACGGGTGAGTTGATCGATATCGGGGACGGGACGCCGGGGGCCTACGAGGGTCGGGATGTGGCAGGGAAGGTGGTGTTGACCCACGGCTCGATAGCCGAGGTGATGCAGGAGGCGGTGGTGAACCGCGGGGCACTGGGCGTCGTGTGGTATCCCGATCCGTTCACGCCCACGCTCGGGACCTTCGGGGCCGGGGCGTCCCGGCCGGACCAGATCCGGTGGAATTCGCTCCCCAGTGGGAGCCTCAACGGGGGGGAGCCCACCTTTGCGTTCGTGCTCTCCCTGCGGCAGGGCATCGCGCTGCGGAACCGCGTTGCCCAAGCCGAGACACCGATTCGGGTTCGCGCCGTGGTCGAAGCCTCCTTCGATTCGGAGCAGGGATCCGAGCCGTGGCAGGTGATGGTGGAGGGGTTCATCCGTGGGACGGAGCCCGGTTTGGGACAGGACGTCGTGTTGACGGGACACATGCAGGAGGAAGGGACGTCGGCCAACGACGACGCCAGTGGAACGGCCAACGTGGCGGAGATTGCCCGGGCGCTCAACAGGCTCATCAACGAGGGACGGCTGCCGCGGCCGCGGCGCAACCTCCGCTTCTGGTGGGTGACCGAGATCTCCAGCCAGCGCCAGTATTTTGCCGATCACCCAGATGCCCCCGAGCAGATGTGGGTCAATGTCAACCAGGACATGGTCGGTGCCAACCAGGCCCAGGACGTGATGCGGAAGCAGGCGATCACGCGGCTCCCGGCCACACGGTTCCACTTCTTCAACGACGTGGTCGAGTCGGTCATCGATTACATGGTGACGACCAATACCTTCGAGTTGGCACAGGCCCAGGCCGGGAGCCCGATGTATCCCAAGGGATACTTCACGTCCCTGGGCACCCAGCATCGGTACAACGCCAGCGTGGTCTTCAACCACAACAGCACCGACCACATGACGTTCAACGAGGCGCCCATCGGTGTGCCCGGCGTGACATTCACCAACATGCCCGATCGTTTCATTCATTCCACCGATGACGACCTGTGGAACATCGACCCGACGCAGCTCGGCCGGAATGCCGTCGCCGTCGCGTTGATGGCGTACACGATGGCCAGCGCCGGCAACGAGGATGTCGCCGAATTCGCGGCCCAGACGGTGGGTCGCGGCGCGGCGCGGGTCGGGCAGAATCTTCACGTGGCCCTGCTGGGGATTGCGTCGGCGACCGACAAGGCCACGGCGTACCACCAGGCCCTGGATCAGGTTTGGTATGCAGCCGAGCGCGAGCGGATGGCCCTCGAGTCCCTCGGGGAGATCCATCCCGACGCGGGCGACGTCGTGAGGCCCCTCGTGGAGGAGCTGGAGCGGCGCGCGGGGGAGGCCCAGCGGCAGGTGGAGCTCACCTACCGACAGGCGTCGGGACAGCGCAGCCTGCCCGAGCGACAGCTCAGTGTCACGGAACGGAATCTCCAAGGCATGACACCCATCGTGACGGCGGGACCGGCCGAGTTCCTCACCGGTCGCAACCGCGTGTCCGGTGTGCAGGGGTTGCACGGGCTGATGTCGTTCGAAATCATGAACGCCATTGACGGCCGGCGGACCGGACTCGACATCTTCCGCTTCGTCGCAGCCGAGGCCCGCGAGGCCGGCGCACATTACTACGGGATCGTCACCGCCGAGGCCGTGCTCCGGTATCTGCAGCACACTGCCGTCGCGGGGCTGGTTCAGTTGAACTGATTGTTGTGGGGCGCGAGCCTCCCGCAGTCTCTGGGGCTGTGGGGGGCTCGCGAGCCTGGAACGCGTTGAGGGCCTTCCCAAGCAACGTGACCTAGGTCACGAACCCACACCCCTCGCGGCGCACCATCTCCGGCGCGGCTTGTTCTGCCCGATGGAACGTCGCGCCGCTAACTGCAACAATCGGTGCAGGACTCCCCACCAGCCCTTCGCTCGGCTCCTGAAAGCCACGTAGTGACAACGGCTTGCGACGTCCGATACAGGCACGCGTCTTGCGCTGTGGTGTCATGGAGCAGCCCGTCACAGGACGAGTGGGGGGCGGATGAATCAGCCAAGGCGCGAGGCGCGATGACATCGATGAGGGGAATGGTTGCCGGCGGGAATGGGACGAGCGGGGGTGACCAACGCGGCGACCTGAAGGCGGAGTTCGTGCAGCTCAGCGTGGACGTGACTCGACTCACGGCGATGCTGGCCGAGCGGGACCGCCAGATCCAGGTGCTGCATGCGGCCAACCAGCACGGGGGCGCGTCCGATCGCATGGTCGAGGATGCCAAGCTCCACATCGAGACCCTGCACAGATTGCGGGCCCAACTGGCGGGTTCCGAGGCCGAGGTCAAGGAGCTCTCCGAGGAAGGGGCGCGCCTCACCTATCAGGTGGACCGACTCCGACGTGAGCAGGACCGGTATCGCGCCGTGCTGGACGAGGCGGGAGAGGCCATCCTCGTCATCGATTGCGCAACGGGGTTATTCGTGGACGCCAACGTCACGGCGTGTCGCTGGCTGCATCGGACCCGCGATGAGTTGTTGGGGTTGCGAGCCAGCGATCTCGAGCTGGAGTTCCCCATCGACATCGACGACGATGACGCGGCTCACGTCCCCAATACGCGGAAGGCTACGCGCCCGGGCATCCTGCGGAGCGGTGTGGTACGTAGACAGGATGGCTCGACCTTCGATGTCGACGTATCCCTCGCTCGCCGCCGGTTCGACAAACGTGAGTTCACGTTGGTGGTTGCGCGGGAGGTCAATGCCCGGCGTCGGGCCGAACAAGCGCTCAAGCAGGTGGAGCGCCATTACCGAAGCCTGTTCCACCTCTCGCACGACGCGATCTACCTGTCGGCGCGCGATGGGACCATCGCCGATGCCAACCGGGCGGCCATCGAGCTGTTCGGCTACTCGGTCCAGGAGCTCAAGGGCCTCGAGGCCCAGCAGCTCTACGTCCAATCGAAGGACATCAGAGCGTTCCAGCGGGAAGTCGACAAGCACGGGTTTGCGCAGAACCTCGACGTCGAGTTCCGCACGAAGAACGGCGGAACGTTCCCCGGTCTGCTGAGCGTGACGTTGCGGCACTCGGAGACCGGCGGCGTGCTGGGATACCAGTGCATCATCCGCGCACTGGGCCCGGCGACGTACGACAATCCGTGATTGAATCACCACCGCAAGGCTGAAGACATTCAGGGCCCTGTCTCGGGCCCTTCTTGTTTTTGGGACACCCACGCCGTACCGTAGCGCGGAAAGCCTGACGGATTCGGTGCCAGCATGGAGTCCCTGATGAATTATCTCTCCCGTACATGGCTGGTCGTCACAATCGGCCTCTGCCTGTCCACCGCCCCGTCCGCCGGGCAGCAAGACGGGCTGCAGAGCGCGGATCTTCATGAGTTCAGATCGGTGGGGGACGCCCAGTTGTCCCCGGATGAGCGCCACATCGTGTACAGCCTGACCAGTCGCCAGGGCGCCGGGAGCTCGTCATCTCGACTGTGGTTGCACGACGTGCGTGCCGAAACCAGCCGGCTCTTGGTCGATGGTCCCGGGTCGGGGGCGAGGTGGTCGCCCGACGGATCCCTGATCGCCTATTTCGGACGGGTAGGAGAAGAAAGCGGGCTCGTCATCGTGCGACCCGATGGAAGTGGCCGGGTACTTCTGGCGCCGGTGAGCCGGACGAACCACCCGTTGCCCTCCAGCGGTGAGCGCCTGTCGTGGGCGCCCGACGGGAGCGCCATCGCCTTCGTGTCCACCACGCCCGGACCCGAATCGGCCGACGCCACCGGCGATCCGGTAGTCATCACCCGCTACCTCTACAAGCCCACGGCATCGGAGGGGCTGACGCGCTTCAACGACAATCGGCGGTCGCACGTGTTCGTCGTCGACGTTGCGTCCCAGCGGGTACGGCAACTCACAGACGGCGTATACTACGAGCACTCCCTCGATTGGTCGCCGAACGGAGAGGAAATTCTCTTCGTGTCCAACCGCGAGCCGAATCCCGACAAGTTCTTCAACTACGACATCTTCGCGGTCCGCGTCGACGATCGCCGCGTTCGTCGCATCGCGCGAACCGAGACGGCGGAGTATCGCCCGCGGTGGTCTCCGGACGGACAGACGATTGCGTATCAGGGCACCAGACGGGGCCTCACGTCGTCCGAAACCACCATGGAGGACACCCACGTCTGGGTCATGGATGCAGACGGGTCCAACCGGAGGGAGTTGGGGGCGGGCATCGACAATCGGCAAGGCGGGCCGAGTTGGTCGCCCGACGGCCGGTACGTGTACTTCACGGTGCAGGACCGGGGAAACGTCCATCTGCACCGTCTCGACACGCGCCGTGGAGAGCACGCGGTCGTGCTGAGTGAGCCGGGGAACATCACGGCGTGGTCCCTCGGAAGCCGCGGCGGATTGGCCTACGCGTATCATTCGCCGGGAGATCTAGCCCAGCTGTATCTCGGCGTCGGTGACGCCGCGCGCCGGCTCACAGACGTGAATCGCGAGCTGCTGGCGCGCCGTCAAGTTGCCAAGGTGGAGTCGCTCCAGTTCGCGAGCTACGACGGCACGGAGGTGGAGGCGTTCTTCACGCATCCTATCGGACGTCGGGACGGAACGACGCACCCCATGATCACGATGCTCAAGGGGGGGCCCCACAGCCAACGAGGTCCCCGCCTCGATCACAAGGCGCAGGCGTACGCCGCGCAGGGCTGGGCGGTGTTGACCGTGAACTACAGAGGCTCGACGGGTTACGGCCAGGGATTCGCGGACGCCATCTTCGGCGATCAGGATGGCGGCGAGGCCAAGGACGTGATCTATGCCGTGCAGGCGGCACTGCGGCGGCTTGCGTGGCTCGACCGGACCAGGCTGGGGTTGGAGGGTGGCAGCTATGGGGGTCAGCTCACCAATTGGATCATCACGCAGACCGACATGTTCGCCGCGGCGATTCCCATTGCCGGGATTTCCAATCTCGTGAGCTTCAACTACATGGCCTACTACCACGATTACCTGGCGGTGGAGTTCGGGGCGTTTCCCCATCAAGATGATCTCATGGACGTGCTATGGGAGCGATCCCCGCTGAAGCACGTGGCCAACGTGCGGACCCCCACGATGCTGGTCCACGGCGAGAATGACAACGACGTGCCCATCGCCGAGGCCGAGCAGTTCTACGTGGCGCTCCACGACGTGGGTGTGGAGGCGGTGATGGTGCGCTACCCACGTGAGGGACACGGGGTCCGTGAGACGGGCCACATGGTGGACCTCATCGACCGCAGTGTGGCGTGGTACCGCAAGCACTTCGGATTGGACGGGCCCCGGGCAACGTCCCAGTAGGTGTGCGTTCTCAGATGGCAAAAGGCGCGTGGTGCCGGGAATCGGCACCACGCGCCTCGTCGTCTCGACCCCCTACGGCGTTACTGCTGCGCGTAGAACGGTATCTGCACCCACGCCATCACCCGCTGGCCGTTCTTGGTCGCCGGCTGGTACCGCAGGCCCTTGGCGTATTGAATCGCCTGGATGGTGAACTCCGCCACGTCCGACGGCGTCTTGATGATGACCTCGTTGGCGCTGCCGTCCGCGAGCACCTGCACGTTGAGGATCGCCGGGAGCCGCGGCACCCTGGGGATGCTGCGGTCCATCGGGATCATGGTGGCCACCGTCGCCCGCGCCATCACGTCGTAGCATTCGCCGCGGCGGTTGTAACTCTCGTCCGGGCGGTTGCACTGGCTCTCCGGTAGCGTCGATGTGCGACGCACGCGGTGGGTCACCGTGTCGCCTGCGGCCAGGTTCACCGTGGCGCGGTACGCTTGGAGCCCCGGCGCCACGACCCGGAGTTGGTGGGTGCCGGGATCGAGGTCGTGTTGCGAGCCGCGTACCGGGCGATCGTCGATCCACATGCTCGCGTCGGGCCCCAGATTGGAGACGATGAGGTGCCCGGTGGTGGGCGCGACAACCTCCGGCACGACGAGGGAGTCCACCACGGCGGTGGAGTCCACTACGGTGGAGTCGAGTGCGGTTGTCGAATCGGCCACAGTCGAATCACCGAGTGCCACGAGCTGCGTGGAGTCGGCCGCCGCGGGCGCTGCGGCGGAATCGGGCGCCAGCGCGTCCACGTCGAACGGCATGCCAAGAGCCGCCAGCTTCTGGATCACGCCGAGGAGGGAGGGGTGACGCTCCACGACAGGCTGGAGTCCACCGGCGCCTTCGACGTAGAGGTAGCTGCCTCCACCCACGCCGCCGAACACCATGAGCAGAAACATCCCGACGAGGACACCGCTGCGGCGCTTCTTTACCTGGCTCGGGATCGCGGCTTGATGCGGCGGGCTCGGGATCGGCGTGTTCGGGGTTGTGGGCGGCGGACCCTTCGTTTCGTACGTTACCGCCTGGGACGGCCTCGCCGACGGCCCGGTCACCGGGTAGTTGGCGGCGACAGGGGTGGGCGTGGTCAGCATTGCAGCCGTGTCCATGCCCTCGCTGAGGGCCTCGATCAGCTCCTCGGCCGTCTGGTACCGGTCTTCCGGTTCCTTGGCCATCATCTTCTTGATGACCTCGAAGAGGGCGACGTGGTCCGAGGTGCGTAGTTCGGGAACCGGCACGTCTTCGGTCACGTGCTTGTACCCAATGGCGAAGGAGTCCTCCCCATCGAACGGCACCTGGCGCGTGAGACACTGGTACGCCACCACGCCCAGGGAGTAGAGATCGCTCCGCCCGTCCACCGGATGCGCCCGAACCTGTTCGGGGCTCATGTAGTAGGGCGTGCCGATCGCCATCCCCGTTCCGGTCAGCTGAGTGCCGAAGACGGCCTTCGCGATCCCGAAATCGCACATCACAACTTCGCCGGACTCCTTGAACATGATGTTGTCCGGCTTCACGTCTCGGTGCACGACGCCGTTCTCGTGGGCGTAGCCCAGCCCCGCGGCGGACTGCATCAGGATCCGACGGATGTCCCCCGGATCGAGGGCGGCGTGCTGGATGAGATCGGCCAGGGCTGGTCCCCGGAGAAACCGCATGGCGAAGTAGATGACGTCGCCCGAGCGGCCAACCCGATAGATCGAGATGATGTTGGGATGCTCGAGCTTGGCCGCCGTCCTTGCCTCGTTGGCGAAACGCTCGACCAGGTTTTTATCGTGCGAGTGGGAGAAAGGAAGGACCTTGATGGCCACGTCCCGCTTGAGTTCCCGCTCCCGGGCCCGGAACACCATCGCCATGCCCCCCCGACCGATTTCCTCCCTGACCTCGTAATCGGCCTTGAGTGCCTCTTGGACGATCTCGAGGTCGGTCAGGTCCGTTCGCTCGGTGATGGCGTGCATAGGTGTGGTCGCGCCAAGGTCCTGCCCACAACTGGCGCAGAACGCGGCGTTCCCCTCAACCGCGATGCCACAACGCTGACAAAGCATCGTACGATCCAATCCTTCCCTGAGCGGTCCCTCTCGGACTCCGAATATATTGCCTCCAACCGCATGTGCCGCAAAGACATAGGTCAACTTTCCGTGGTGACCTATGTCACCATCGAGCGATCCGAAGCCTGGCCGGAAATCGGTTCCGCCCCGTCGACCCGCGGTATCCAGCGCCAAGGGGGTCTGGAAATCCCCATGCCAGGGGTCCCACCGCCGAACACGCCCATTTTTCCTCGCGTTTCGGGGGAGGTCCGCACATCTTACCGAGCAGCGTGTCGCCGGCATCGTGCCGGTGACGTGAGAAAGGATGGTTGATCGCATGGGTGGATCCATCGCAGCGCCGTGGAGTGGGATCCTGCTGGCCGGCGTCATTGCCGGCGGTGCCTGGGTGGCCTCGGGGGATGCCGAGGTGGGGAGGTCGGCTGTCGGCTTGGCGTCGAGAGCCGGTGACTTCGTGTACGTGGCCGGGGTCGTGGGGAGCCCACCGGGGTCGACGGAGCTGCCGGAGGGAATCGAGGCCCAGGTGCGACAGGCCCTCGACAACGTTCAGGAGACGTTGCGGGGGGAGGGAATGGACCTCTCCCACGTGGTGCGGGCCAACGTCTACCTCTCGGACTCCCGGAATTTCCAGGCGATGAATGGGGTGTATCGCACCTACTTCCCCAACGACCCGCCCACCCGAGCCACCGTCGAGGCCGACCTCCCGGTTCCCGGGGCGCTGGTGCAGATGACCATGATCGCCGCCAGGCCGGACGTCTCCCGACGAGTGATCACTCCCGGAGGCATGCAACGGCCGGGCCTGCCGTACAGTTGGGGGATCCTGGCGGGCAATACCCTCTTCATTGCCGGCGCCACCAGCCGGAACCCCGCCACCTACCAGCCCGAGACCGGCGATGTGGCAGCACAAACCCGGCGGGTGATGCAGAACATCGGCTCCGTGCTGGAGGCCGCCGACATGGACTACGGCGACATGGTGAGCTGCAGGGTGTTCCTCGCCGATGGACGTGATTTCCGGGCCATGAACGAGGTCTACTCCTCGTTTCTCCCGGTGCCACGTCCCGTGCGGGCCACGGTGCGGGCCCGCCTCACGAATCTGGCATTCAGCACCGAGATCCAGTGCATCGCGGTGAAGGACCCCGGTCGCCAGGCCGTGGTCGCCGGGGGTGGTCCCACGCCCACGGGGCCGTTCTCACCGGCCATTCAGGTGGGCGACCGGCTGTTCGTGGCGGGGATGCTGGGAAGGGGGCCCGACGGGTATGCGGCGGGAGACGCCCGGGCTCAGACCCGTCAGGCTCTCGCCAACATCCTGGAGACCCTCGAGGCCGGCGGGTTGGGCTTTGACGACGTGGTGGATGTGGCCGTGTGGGTCACGGACATTCGGACGGCCCGGGCCGTGGAGGAGATCGTCCGGGAGACCGTGCCGGAGCGTCCGGTCACCGTGGTCGGCGCGGGGTTGATGTCGACGGCGGGGTTAGTGGAGATCATGATGACCGCGGAGAGGTGAGCGGCGCGCTTCCCACGACATGGACGAGGCGGGGCAAACGGTGCGCTGCATCTGGCCCTCTTGGGGGGCGCGCACTGCAGTGTTACGCCGGTTCGTACTTACTCAGCCCGCAGCACCTCTACCGGATTCAGCCTGGCGGCGGCCCGCGCCGGCCAGTAACACGCCGCGAACCCCGCCACCGCCAACACGGCGGCCACGACGAGGAAGATCGTTGGATCGGTGGGCTGTACCTCGAAGAGGAGGCTGCGGAGAAACCGCGTCAGTCCCACGGCCAGGGCCAGCCCCAGCGCCGCTCCGACGGCCACTGGTCGCATCCCCTGACGCACCATGAGGGAGACGAGCTGTCCGTCGTCGGCTCCCAGGGCGAGACGCACGCCCAGCTCGTGGGTACGCTGCTGCATGGAGAGCGACACCACCCCGTAGACGCCCACGGCTGCCAGCGAAACGGCCAACACGGCAAACGCGGCCAGCAGGATCCCGTTGAACCGGGGACGCGCGAGGGCGTCCGAGAGCTCTTGGGTGGCGAAGGTGATGTCCCGCATCGGGAGATTCCCGTCCAGCGACCGGACCTGGCCCCTGAGCGCCGGTATCAGGTAGCGGGGATCCCCGCTGGCGCGCACCACCATGATGTGGGAGCGGAGGTCCCGCACCGGATAGGGCCGATAGACCGTGATCGCGTCGGGACGGGCCTGGAGTCCGGAAAACGCCACGTTAGGGGCGACGCCCACCACCGTGTGCCAGGGATTCCCGTCTGCGAACCGGAAGCGCTTCCCCGTGGCGGACTCGCCCGGCCAGTACGTGCGGGCGAAATTCTCGTTCACGATGACCTCCAGGGCGTCTTCGGTCATCTCCGCGTCGACGAACTCCCGTCCCTCCCGGAGTGGCATGCCCACGGTGGCGAAGTAGCCGGGGGAGACCACACTCATCATCACGGGGCGGCCCGAAGACGGCTCCGCACTCCCCTCCACCTGAATGGCTTCCTCGCTGACGCCGCGGACCCCGATGGTTCCGATGGCCGCGCTCTCGACCATGGGAAGCTGCCGCACGCGGGCCTCCAGGGCGCGGAGGAAAGAGACTTGTAGGGCGAAGCTCTCGTAATCCTGGCGGTGCAGATCCACCCTGAAGGACACGAGATTGGTGGGGTTGAAGCCCGGGTCGTGCCGGTTGAGGTGCAGCAGGCTTCTCACCATGAGGCCCGCTCCCACCAGCAACGTCGTGGCCAGGGCCACCTGCGCTGCCACGAGCATGCTCCGTAGCGAGGCCCAGGAGCGCATCGTCTGGCCGCCGTGCCGGCCGGTGCCGAGGAGCGGCGTGAGACTGAGACGGCGCAGCTGCATGGCCGGCACCAGTCCGAACGCGACGCCGGTTAGCACCGCGATCCCCACCGTCACCGCCAATACCGTGGTGTCGATTTGCACCTCGTATAGTGCGGAAAGCGTCTCCGGAAGGCGGGTCCGGACGATGGCGAGGGTGATCTGCGCGACGGCCAGGGCCAGGGCGGCGGCCCCCACGGTGAGCGTGAGACTCTCCACCACGAGCTGCCGCAGGACGCGTCCCCGGCCGGCGCCGATGGCCGTCCGCACGGCCATCTCGTGGCCCCGGGTGACCCCGCGGGCCAGCAACATGTTGGCCACGTTGACGCACGCCACCAGCAGCACGAAACCCACGGCCCCCAGGAGAACCCAGAGACCGACCTGCAAGTCGCCAGTCACCTCGAACTCCATCGGTCGGTGCAGTCTTGGTCCCCACCCCTCGGGCTCGTTCGGATTCAGGCCGAGCTGTGGTTGGATCGCGGAGATTTCCTCCTGAGCCGCCGCGATCCCCACCCCAGGCTTGAGCCGTGCGATGTTGCCTCGGGTGCCGGCGGCCGGCACCCAAATGGCACGATACCGATCACCGCGTTGATTGACGTTCCCCGGACCGAAGAGGGCGTCCGCGCGGCCGGGCAGTACTCCGATGACGGTGTAGGGTTCGCGGTTCAGCGTCATCGTGGCCCCGACTACATCGTCGGCGCCGTTGAACCAGTGCCTCCAGGCCCACTCGGTGAGGAGCACCACGTGGTCGTTACCCGGGATCGTGTCCTCCGCGACGAGACCACGGCCGAGGATCGGTTGGATTCCGAGAAACGGGAGCAGCTGCACCGAGACGGCGGCCGCAACGATCGCCTCCGGCTCTCCGTCCGAATCCATGACGAATCCGGTGGAGCCGTACGTGGCGATGCTCTCCAGCGACGAGGCGCGTTCACGCCATGCGTGAACTGCCGCCGGGGACGGAGCCCACATCATGGAGCCTTCCGGACTCGTGTTCCAGATGGTGACCCAGCGGTCGCCTCCCTCGAAGGGAATGGGACGGAGCATGGTGCTGTTGACGGCGCTGAAGATCACGGTGTTGGCCCCGATGCCGACGGCCAGGGTCAAGAGGGCGATCACGGTGAACGCCGGCTGCCGGCTCAGGCTGCGAACCGCGTAGCGGAGATCCTGCCATACACTTTCCATGAACGTACCTCGGCCGGTGGACGGGTGGGGAAGTCGGTAGACTGCATGACACGCAGCGGTCACCTCGCGGAGGTCGCCGAATCGTCGGAGGGCTTTGTGGCGGGCCGCACGGATTGACAATCCGGTGCGCTCGTATTCTTCGGTGCGCATCTGCACGTGAAGATGTAGTTCATCGTTGATTTCGCGCTGGATACGTCGATGGAACACCCACCTGTGCAAGCGAGATCCGAGGCTCATGACGTCATCCTTCGGCGGAAGCCGGATGCTGCGTCACGCATGGCGCAGGGCTTCGACGGGATCCACCCGGGTGGCCCGGCGCGCCGGGAGATAACATGCGACAAACCCGGCGGTGCTCAGAGACGCAAGCGCGATACCGTATGTGAGCGGATCCGTGGGTTGGACTTCGTACAGCAAGCTTTGCGTGAACCGCGCAAGGCCAATCGAGAGGGCGACGCCGGCCACGGCACCGGCGGCGATCGGTCGCATGCCGCTGCCGAGCATGAGCCTGAAGACGTCGGCGTGGCGAGCACCGAGGGCGACTCGCACACCCAGCTCGTGTCGGTGTTGCTGCAGCGTCAGCGAAGTGACGCCGTACACCCCGATTGCCGCCAGCGCCAGGGTGAGGAACGCGAAGCCGCTCAGCAGGAGCGCGTTGAACCGGGGGCGGGCAATGGTACCGGCCAAGAGCCTCGTGACCACCGCCAGGTCTCGAACGGGGAGCGACGGGTCGACGGACCACACCTGGCCTTTCAGCAGGGGAATGACGTCATCACGGTGGCCGATCGCACGAACGACCACGGTCTGGAACGACAGATCGCCGAACTGTTGATATGGGAAATAGACCTGCAATTGGTTTGGATCGGCCTGGATGCCGGAGACACGCACGTCACGCGCCACGCCGATCACCGTGTACGCGAATCTATTGGCGAGGCGGAAGCGCTTGCCGACTGCCTCTTCCCCCGGCCAATATGCCCGGGCAAAAGCCTCGTTCACCACCACGCTGGACGCCTCGCCCCTCACGTCGTCGGTCACAAACTCGCGCCCTTGAAGGACCGTCGCCCCGACGGTCGCGAAGTATCCCGGGGACACGACGTTGACCATCATAGTCGACTGAATGTCGGCATCCGCCTGCCCGTAGGGAACGACGGTGGTCTCCATTGGGGCGTACCATCTCGCGACGGCGCCCGTCGCGGCGGCCTCCACGTTGGGCAGTTGGCGGATGCGACTCAACAGCTCGTTGAAGAAGAGTTCCTGCTTGTCGAACCCCTCGTAGCGTCCGTCGTGGAGGGAGATCTCAAACGAGTAGAGGTTGGTGGGATCGAAACCGGGATCCACGCGCTGGAGCCGAATCAGTGAGTGCACCAGGAGACCCGCTCCGACGAACAGCACCATCGCCATGGCGACCTCGGCAGCCACCAGGCTCTGACGCAAGAAAGATCGTTTTGGACCGGCGGAGCCCGATCGTCGGCCGTGGTTGAGGACGCGGGTGAGGTCGAGCGAACGCAACTGGCCGGCCGGGACGAGTCCGAAGAGCACTCCCGTCACCGCTGCGAGGGTGAAGGTGGCGCAGAGCACGACGAGATCGAGCCTCGAATCGCCCAGCTGAACGAGGCCATCCGGCAGATGAGTGGTGATGAGCTGGAGCGAACCGGAGGCCAGCGCCACGGCGACCGCGGCTCCGAGGGTCGTGAGCAGCAGACTCTCGACCACGAGCTGTCGAACCACCCTCCATTTTGCGGCGCCCACCGCCGACCGAATGGCGAGCTCTTGGCCTCGAGCGACGCCCTTTGCCAGGATCATGTTCGCGACATTGGCGCAGGCCACGAGCACCACGAACCCCACCGCGCCAAACAGCACCCAGAGACCGGTCTGTAGGTCGGAGGCAACGCGATCCGAGGGGCGGAGAATCCTGGGCGGCCATCCCTCCACTCTCGAGGGATCCAATCCTTGCTGTGCATGAATGCGCTCCAGCTCTGCCTGGGCGTCGACCGTCGAGACGCCCGGCCGGAGCCGGGCCACCGTACCCCGCGCCTCGGCTCGCGGGATCCAGATCTCCCGGCGCGATCCACCGAAGAAGGCGTCGATTCTGGACGGCAGGACGCCCAGAACCGTGTACGGTTCCTCTCCCAGGAGGATCGTACGTCCCATGACGTTTGGATCCCCGGCAAAGCGTCGTCTCCAGTATCCCTCCGAGAGGAGCACCACGTGGTCTTGACCGGGTATCGTGTCCGATGCCACAAATGCCCGTCCCAAGAACGGCTGGACGCCCAGCAGTGGAATCAGGTCGGCTGAGACCGCCGCGGCGGTCAACGTCTCGGGCTCGCCGTCATCGAGGATGATGAACTCTTCCTGCCTGTAGGTGGCGATGGCGTCGAATGAGGTGGCGTGCTCGCGCCACGATTGAATCATCTCGGCGGTTGGCGGGAACGTGATGAACCCCGTTGGCTTTTCGCGCCAGAGATACACGAGGCGGTTGCCGCCCTGGAAGGGGAGCGGGTGCAAGAGGGTGCTCCGGACGACCGAAAAAATGGCTGCGTTCGCCCCGATGCCGAGTCCCAGCGTCAACACGGCGAGGAGGGTGAACCCCGGCTGCTTGACCAGCGTCCTCGTCGCATACCGAATGTCCTGCCGCAGGCCGTCGATAAAGGTGGTCCCGCGCGGGGGAAGGGCGGGAAGGTGATAGACCGAGCGACACTCGGAGGTCACGGTGGGGAGGTCGCCGAAACGCCGCAGGGCTTTGCGGTGGGCGGCGCCGTGCGCCATTCCGGTTCGCTCGTACTCCGCCGTCCGCATCTCGAGGTGGAACTGCAACTCGTCGCCGATCTCGCGTCCGATCTGCGTGCGGAAGATCTTCGTGCGGACCCACGCAAGGAAACGGTTGCTCATGGACGTGCCCTCACGTTGTCCCTATCATCTGGGCGACCGCCTGGGCGTAGCGCTCCCACTCCGCCGCCTCATGGGACAGTTGTGCCCGGCCGAGGTCGGTGAGCTCGTAGTACTTGGCCTTGCGCTTGTTCTCCGACAGCCCCCAGGTGGACGTAATCCACCCGCGCTCTTTCATGCGGTGCAGGGCGGGGTAGAGAGATCCCTCTTCGACCCGTAGCACGTCATCGGTGGACTGCTCGATGGTGCGGGCAACGCCGTATCCGTGCTGTGGCCCCGATTCCAGGGCCTTGAGAATCAGGAGGGCCAAGGTGCCCTGCAGGAGGTCCATCCGCGAAGTGGCCATTCATGCCCCCATAGAGTGACTATGGGAGTGTAGTGCCATTCCCATAGAATGTCAATGGGAATGGCTTTAAAGAACTTTATGACAACAACTTAGAAACTGCGAAACGTGCCTGGCAGACCACGCGATTAGACTGCACATTATCCGAATCCTTCCCTCATCATGTGGCACGATCATGAGAAAGCTCTTCTACCTGTGTCTGGCCCTGTCCGTAGCCGTCCCCGGCCAGGTGACGGCCCAACGAACCCAGCCCCTCACCCTCGATCGCATCTTCTCCTCCCCGGAGTTCGCGCCCCAGCGCTTCGGTCCGGCCCGTTGGCTCGACGACGGGAGTTACACCACGGTGGAGCCCTCGCGGGCGGTGAACGGCGCACTGGAGATCGTGCGCTACGATGCCCGCAGCGGACGCCGGGAGGTGATGATCTCGGCCGCCCAGCTTACGCCGCCCACGCAGGCCAGTCCGCTGCTCGTCGAGGACTATGTGTGGTCTGCCGACGGGGCTCGTCTGTTGATCTTCACGAACTCCCGGCGGGTATGGCGCCAGAACACCCGGGGCGACTACTGGGTGTTGGACGTCGGCGTCGGCCGTCTGCGCCAGTTGGGAGGCGACGCGCCGGAGTCGACGCTGATGTTTGCCAAGTTCTCGCCGGACGGCGACCGCGTGGGATACGTGCGGCAGCACAACGTGTACGTCGAGGACCTCAACACCGGGCGCATTACCCAGCTCACCGACGACGGGTCGACCACCATCATCAACGGCACCTTCGACTGGGTGTACGAGGAAGAGTTCTCGCTGCGAGACGGTTTCCGTTGGAGCCCCGACGGGACGAAGATCGCGTACTGGCAGCTGGACGCCGCGGGTATCCGGGACTTCTACCTGATCAACAACACGGATTCGCTGTACTCGTTCGTCATTCCCATTCAGTATCCCAAGACCGGCACGACGAACTCGGCGGGCCGCGTGGGCGTGGTCTCCGCCGGTGGCGGTCCCACGACGTGGTTTGCGATAGAGGGGGATCCCCGCAACAACTACATCGCGAGGATGGAATGGGCGGCAAGCTCCGACGAGATCATCGTCCAGTACCTGAACCGCCTGCAGAACACCAATCGGGTCCTCCTCGGCACGGCGGAGACCGGTGCGGTGCGCACCGTGTTCACCGACACGGACGAGGCCTGGCTGGACGTGGTAGACGACCTCCGCTGGCTCGACGACGGAGGGCGGTTCACCTGGGTGAGCGAGCGAGACGGGTGGCGGCGCGTGTATATCGTGTCCCGTGACGGGGAGACCCTGACTCCCGTCACGCCCCCGGAAATCGACGTGATGAGCGTCGAGCTCATCAACGAGGCCGATGGCTGGCTCTACTACATGGCTTCCCCCGACAACGCCGCCCAGAGTTACCTCTACCGCGTGCGGCTGACCGGAAGCGGTAGCGCCGAGCGCATTTCCCCCGACGATCCGGGCACCCACGGGTATCAGATCTCTCCCGATGGCCGGTGGGGCTTTCACACGTACTCCACGTTTGCCACGCCCCCGGTGATCTCCCTGGTGAGCCTTCCCGACCACCAGGTGGTGCGGACGGTGGTGGACAACGCACAGGTGCGGGGCCGCCTGGCCGCGTTGGATGCTCCGGAGACGGAATTCTTCCGGGTGGACGTGGGAGAGGGTGTGGAGTTGGACGCGTGGATGATGCGCCCCCACAACTTCGATCCGTCGCGGGAGTATCCCATCCTGTTCTTCGTCTACGGCGAGCCGGCAGGGCAGACCGTGTTGGACCGCTGGGGCGGGAGTCGGTTCCTGTGGCACGCCTTCCTCACGGAGCAGGGGTACATCGTGGCGAGCATGGACAATCGGGGCACGCCGGCCCCCCGGGGACGGGATTGGCGCAAGATCGTGTACGGCGAGATCGGGACGATCTCGTCACGAGACCAGGCAAACGGCGCCCGGCGCATCATCGCCGACCGGTCGTACGTTGATGGAGACCGGGTGGGGATCTGGGGGTGGAGCGGTGGAGGGTCGAGCACGCTGAGCGCCATGTTTCGCTACCCGGACTGTACCACACGGGGATGAGCGTGGCGCCGGTGCCCGACCAGCGGTACTACGACACGATCTACCAGGAGCGGTATATGGGGTTGCCGCGGGAGAATGTGGACGGGTATCGCAATGGCTCACCCATCACGTACGCAAATCAACTTAGAGGAAACCTGCTGATCGTGCACGGGACGGGTGACGACAACGTGCACTACCAGGGGACCGAAGCGCTGATCAACCGCCTCGTCGAGCACAACAAGCACTTCACGATGATGGCGTATCCCAACCGGTCCCACGGCATTTACGAGGGCCGCGGTACGACGCGACATCTCTATGGGCTGTTGACGCGGTATCTCAAGGATCATCTTCCGGCGGGACCGCGGTAACGCGGCGGTGTCTAGGCTAGGCTGCAGCGCGCCGTTTGCCCCCTCCGCGCGCTGCGGTTCGCCTCAGGGTGGGGGTGTAGGATAGGCGAGCTTGCGACCCAACGCGCGCTGCGGTGGCAAACGGCGCGCTGCAGCCTACCGACGGCTCACTTGCCCACTTGCTCGCGCTCGCGCTTCGCGCTTTGCGCTTACCGATTCCTCCACGCCCGTAGGATTTCCTGCTCACGATCCGGGGGGAGGGGAAACCCCACTCCGCGCTGCCCCGCCCAGGCTTGTTGGCGTCGCTCGTCGGTGACGGCATCCGAGTGCCACCAATCCAGGGTGTCCCTGGCCGTCGTGGCGACGGGGCGGTGCGTGAGGCCGGCGGCTTTGGCCCGGTCGATGTTGATGCGGAGGGCGCCGTACTGGTCGCCCACCGGCAGGATCCAGGGGATGACGAACTGGAGCCGGTGTTCCCTCAGGAAATCATAGTCGTCGATCGTGACCCATTCGACTTCCGACGACACCGTGGCGTGTACTCCGTGCACGAACGCCGGCATGGTCAAGGGTGACGCCGGACCCACCACGTTGTACGTACCGGAGGTCCGGTTCTCCGCGCAGTGGATCATGAACTCCGTGAGGTCGCGGACGTCGGTGTACTGCGCCGGGTCGTCGGGTTTGCCCGGCACCAACACCTCGCCACCCCGTTCGAGGCGGACCGGCCAATACGCGTAGCGGTTGGCGGTGTCGGCCGGCCCGGCGATGTAGCCGGGTCGGACGATGATGGAGCGATCGTCGCCGAAGGCCCGGCGGACCTCGGTCTCCGACATCACTTTCATGACACCGTAGGTGGGTCGTCGGTTGGCCGGAACGCTCGGTGGGTCTTCCGACAGCACCTCGTCTTCTTCTCGCAGCCCGGCTTTCCGGTAGGGGAGGTACACGCCGATCGATGACGTGTAGAGATACAGGTCGGTGGAGTCTCTCACCGCCCGGATCGAATTCTGTGCCCACTCGAATTGCCAGCCCGACGTATCGATGACGACGTCCCACGTCCGCCCCCGCAAGGCATCGTGATTCTCCGCCCGGTCCCCGATCAGTGCCTCGACGTCGCGGTACATGTCCCGATAGATCGTGGGCTCGGTGCGGCCCCGGGTGAAGGTGGCGATGGTGTGGCCGCGCCCCAGCGCGTAGTGAATCAGGTGGGGTCCAATGAACGACGTGCCACCGAGAACGAGCATGTTCAGGGCGCGGGGAGCCCGGGGTACCGGCGCCGCCGGCCCTTCGGCGAGGAGCGTGCGCGCTCCCGTCCCCAGGGTCAACGCGCCACCGGCGGCGACCGACGCTTTCAGGAAATCGCGTCGGTCCGGCATTACGCCTCCCGTGCCTTCCAGGCCGCGATCACCTCCGCCTCGCGCTCTGGATTGAAGGACCGTGGACCCTGGAACGCCATTCCCCGACGCTCTTCCGCCACCGCATCCGAATCCCACCACGCCAGCGTGTCCATCGTGGTCTGTGCCAGCGGCCGGAACGTCAACCCGGCCGCCGTGGCCCGCTCGATGTTGACCCGCGCCGAGCCCACATAGTCGTCCTCGGGCAGGATCCACGGAATGTTGAACAGCACGTTGTGCTCCCGCAGGAAGTCATAATCCGTGCCCATGATCCACTCGACGTCCGATCCGATCGCGTCGTGCACGCCATGGACGAAAGCATGCATGCCCTGCGGCGACGCGGGGCCGGCTACGTTGAAGGTCCCGGTCGTGCGGTTCTCCAGCAGCCGGATCATGAACTCGGTCAGGTCCCGGACGTCGATGTACTGCACGGGATCGTCTTCCTTGCCCGGCACGAACACCTCACCGCCGCGCCGGATCCTGATGGGCCAGTACTGCCACCGGTTCGTGGGGTCGGCGGGGCCCACGATGTAGGTGGGTCGGACGACGATGGTCCGGTCTTCACCGAAAATCCTCCGAGCCTCCATCTCCGAGAGGGATTTCATGACACCGTAGCTGGGCCGCCGCTCTTCGGGCAACTCCGGCGGGTCCTCGAGGACGAGTTCCGTATCCTCCGTAATGTCCATCCCGAGATACGGCAGATACACGCCCGTAGAGGATGTGTACATGTAGAGGTCGGCGGCGTCCCTCAAGAGTTCCGCCGACGTGGTGGTCCACTCCACCTGCCGGCCCGAGTTGTCGATGACCACGTCCCACGTTCTCCCCTCGAGGGCCTCGTGGTTGTCATTGCGGTCGCCCACGAGATGCTCCACCTGCTCGTACAGGTCCGTGTGGATGGTGGGTTGCGTAAGGCCTCGGGTGAAGACGGAAATGGAATGCCCGCGCTCCAGTCCGTAGCGAACCAGGTGTGGTCCCGTGAAGTTGGTGCCGCCGAGGATGAGAATGTTCAGCCTTCGGGGGCTACAGGCGTACGAGCCCAGACCGAGGGTCAAGGCGCCGCCCACGGCAGCGGTGGTTTTCAGGAAGTCTCTTCTGGTCGACATGAGTGGCCTCGTTTTGATGGGCTATGGCGGAGAGCTGGCCGGCGGGTCGGGGATCTGTCACGCGGCCGTCCAGGACTCAATCTTAGCGGAGCGCGGTGCATATGAGGTGCACCGGGGGAACACGGAAGTCAAGGAAGGCCGGGGATTTTGGGGCGACGGGCGCTGGGCGCGAGGAGACGTGTAGGCGGTACCGCTTACTTGATGAAGGTGTAGGTGTATTTCAGCATGAGCGTCCGGTTCTGCGAAAGCGGGAGTTGCGGATCTGTCCTGGTCGTCCGCTCGGTGTTGAATCCCTCATCATAGACCAGCCAGAGGTCGTTTCCTTCCGAGAAGTGGTACCGCAGCCGCGCGTTGACGCCCAGGTCGTCTTCGGCGCTGTTGTACTGGGCGAATGCGCTTGCCGAAAAATGGGTGTCCAGTGCCGTCTCCACCCGCAACCGGACGAGGTGAGCGTCGACGGACTCATTGCGATCGGAAAACCGGATGATGTTGAGCTCGTAGTCGGTTCCCAACGTGAGATGAGGTGAGACGCGCCACTCCGGCTGGGCGGCGATGTTTACCCGCGTGCCGTCGTAGAAACTCCCCGCTCCCGCCGTGATCGACCCGCTTTGGGCTCCGCCCCGCGGCAGCTGATACCGCACCTGGCCCTCGTGAAACCAGTAGTCTCCCGTCGGGATGAGCAGGTCGCCGGGAATCTCGAATGTCTCCCGCACGCTCTCGTAGCTGCTCGTCATCGTGAACTGGAGCTCGGCGCCCGTCTTGAACTCCAACTCCAACGACGGTTTGATGGAACTCGACTCCACCGACTCGTCACTGTTCCTGAGGTAGCTGTTGGCCTGGTTGTTCACCGCGATCGTCCGGAAAGGCGACGCGGCCCCGAGAAACCACTGGTATTGAAGCTCGTTGTTGAGAAATGTGAAATCCTCCCTCGTCACGAATCCCACTCCCGGGTCGTAATCGACGCCGGAACGGATGAACTCGCCGGTGTAGCTGAAGCCATCGTCGTTGCGGCGCTCCCACAGGGCCAAAATGCGACCGGCGTCGAAAAAGTCCGTCCCCGGAAGCTCCTCGTCCTTGAAGGTCTGTACCCACCGCATCGTCACGTACTCGTTGCCGAAGGGCCGGATGGTGGCATCGGTCCCCACCGCCACATTGTACGACCCGTCAGTGCCAAAGCGCGTGGTGGCCATGGCCCCGACGTTGGAGAAGGAGTTGAACACCTGCCGGCGCAGGCGGAAAACGCCGAAGTTCTCCGATGGAAGCCCGGCATCGGCGGCGGTCTGCATGTTGAGCATCCCCACATCGGTCGTTCCCACACGTCCGACCAGTCTGGCGCCGCCGTAGATGCGGATGGGATCACCCTCGTGCAGGCCGATTCGGCGGCTGTGGAACAGGCGACTCATCCCGCCCGTCCCGAACTCGAAAATGGCGGAGCGCTCCTGGAAGAACTGCCGCTTCTCGGGAAAGAAGAGCGAGAACCTCGTGAGGTTGATCTGTTGGTCGTCCACTTCGACCTGGGCGAAGTCGGTGTTCGCGGTCAGGTCGAGGGTGAGATTACTGGTCGCGTTGTACTTCACATCGAGGCCGATTTCGTTGGTCAGGTCGCTCGGGAAATCGTACGCGGTCTCGGTGTCGTTGAGCTCCGCAGTGCGGCTCACTCCCCCCAATGCGTAGGGCGTGATGTACACGGGTCGCTGGCTGTACACTCCCTCGAGGGACACCCGCTGCGCCTGGGACGGCTTGGCGAAGCCGAAATTCCAGGTAGGTGGGATGGCGGGAAAGAGGTGGCGCTCGACCTTCCGTGCGATATAGCGGTATGCGGTCAATCCCATCACGACCCGGCCGTCGGCGTCCTGAAACCCGAGACTCGAAAATGGAATCCGTATCTCCGCGAACCACCCTTCGTCGTTTTCTTCGGTGGCCACGTCCCAGAACGTATTCCAATCGGAGTTCATCATCCGGGGACCACCAGTGAACTCCCCGTCATTGGAGATGGACCGATCGCTCCGCACGCCGGCGGGGTTGGTGGTGAACCACGCCGCCGTATTATGGTCGTTGTAGGTGTCGAGGATGATGGAAAGGAGGTCGTCGGAGAAGGCGCCGTCCCGATACAGCGAATAGGTGCGCACCTCGTCGGGATCGGAGTCGTACATCCGGCCGGCGATGTAGATGTACTCATCGTCGTACGCCACCCGGACCTCGGTCCGCTCCGTGGGCGAGCCGCCGAAGGTGGGCTGGTACACCACCATCGGCAATACGGGCACGGCCTGCCAGGCCGCCTCATCGCTGAGACCATCGAGGATGACGGGCCCTGAGATCCGGGTGAGCCGCATCGGCTCCTGGGCGTGGAGCACGGATGCTGGCACCGCCAGCAGAAATGCCGCACCCACGAATTGGACGGCCGCTCTGCGGCCTCTCGATCCGACTGCCAACCTCACGCGCTGCTCCAAGGCTCGGGTCTTCGAAGCATCGAAGATAAGCGGCCCCCATGTTAGATTCCAACCCGGTCGCTCGTCTGAACCCCACAGCAAATCGAAAGTCCCATGGCTTCATACAACGTTGGTGTCCTCCCGGGTGACGGCATCGGACCCGAGGTGACCCAAGAAGGTCTAAAGGTCCTCGAGGCCGTCGCCGACGTGGAGGGACTGGATTTCAAGCTGGTAGACTACCCCTACAGCAGCGAGTACTACCTCGAGACGAAGGAACTGGTGCCCGATTCGGTCATTGATGAGTGGCGCACACTCGACGCGGTGCTCCTGGGGGCCATCGGGCATCCGGATATCGAGCCTGGGCTCGTCGAGCGCTCGGTGATTCTGGGACTTCGCTTCGGCCTCGACCTCTATATCAACCTGCGCCCCATCAAGCTGTACTCGGAGCATCTGTGTCCCCTCAAAGACAAGGGGCCCGAGGACATCGACTTCGTCGTCGTGCGGGAGAACACCGAGGGCATGTACTCCCAGATCGGAGGCCACCTCAAGAAGAACACGCCGGATGAAGTCTCCATCGTCAATGGGATCTACACCTGGAAGGGGTGTGAGCGGGCGTCGCGGTATGCGTTCGAATTAGCCCAGAAGCGGGCCGCCCAACGCGGTGATGGAGCCACGCTGACGCTGGTTGACAAGGCCAACGCCATCCGCCCCCACGACCTCTGGACCCGTGCTTTTGACCAGGTCGCGCAGGATTTCCCCGACGTCAAGACCGATCACGCGTACGTCGACGCGTGTTGCATGTGGATGGTGAAGAACCCGGAGTGGTTCGACGTGATCGTCACCACCAATCTGTTCGGCGACATCATCACCGATCTGGGTGCGATGTTGCAGGGTGGGATGGGGATCGCCGCGTCGGGCAACATCCATCCGGGTGCCACGTCGATGTTCGAGCCGATCCACGGCTCGGCGCCGAAGTACGCGGGCAAGAACGTGGCGTGCCCCTTGGGCGCCATCTCCGCCGTCGCGATGATGTTGGATTTTCTCGGGGAGGCCAAAGCCGCGGCGCGGGTGGAGAACGCCGTGGCCGGCCTGCTGGCAAGCGGTGAGGTGCCGTCTACCGATGCCCGGAGCGGCATTTCCACCTCGGACATGGGCGATATGGTGGTGAAGAAGGTGAGAAGTACGACGTAAAAAGCTGGCGGGACCCCTCTCTAGCCGCCCCCCGTACCCGCCCGTATTTTGGCCTCCTACGCCGTCTGTCCCGCCGCGGATGTCAACAAGGAGGTACCCATGCGTTTCCGCACCGTTCTCGTGGTGTCCGGATTGGCGGCCCTTGGACTCACTTCCTGCGCCCAGGAGCCCCCCCTTTCCATCGACTACGAGGCCTACACCCTCGACAACGGCCTGGAGGTGATCCTCCATGAGGACCGCTCCGACCCCATCGCCGCCGTTGCCGTCTTGTACCACGTAGGCTCGAACCGGGAGGAGCCGGGCCGCACCGGCTTCGCACACCTGTTCGAGCACATGATGTTCCAGCAGTCGCAGCACGTCGGCCAGGATCAGTTCTTCAAGAAGATTCAAGACGCCGGCGGGTCGTTGAATGGCGGGACGTTTTTCGATCAGACCATCTACTTCGAGGTTGTTCCCAAGAACGCGCTCGAGATGAGCCTCTGGCTCGAGTCGGATCGCATGGGCTATCTGCTCAGCACCGTGACGGAGGAGGCGTTCCTCAACCAGCAGGACGTGGTCCAGAACGAGAAGCGCCAGAGAGTGGACAACGCGCCCTATGGTCACACCAACTACGTCATCCACAAGCTGCTGTACCCGGAAGGACACCCCTACAACTGGCAGGTCATCGGGTCGCTGGAGGACTTGGCGAATGCCACCGTTGACGACGTGCGGGCGTTCTTCAGGACGTGGTATGGCCCCAACAACGCCACCCTCGTCGTTGCCGGAGACTTTGACGAGGAGGTGACCAAGGCGTGGATCGAGAAGTACTTCGGGGATCTGCCTTCGCCGGATCCGCGGCCGGATCCTGAGCCCATGCCGGTGACCTTGAGCGAGACGCGCCGTGCGTTCCATGAGGACAACTTCGCCCGCTCACCGGAGCTCACGATGGTATTCCCGACCGTGGAGCAATACCACCAGGACTCCTACGCGCTCTCACTGCTGGGGCAGCTGCTCTCGGATGGGAAGGACGCGCCGTTGTACAAGGTGATCGTCGAGAACGAAGAGCTGGCGCCGTCCGTCTCGGCGTTCCAGAGGAGCAACGAGATCGCCGGTGCGTTCAGATTCCGGATTCGGGCGTTCCCCGACAAAGACCTGGATGAAATCGAATCGGCTGTGTTTGCATCCCTCGAGTTATTCGAGGAGGAGAGCTTCGACGAGGCAGACCTCGACCGCATCAAGGCGATCACGGAGACCGCGTTCTACAACGGCATCTCCAGCGTGCTCGGGAAGTCCTTCCAACTGGCCTTGTACAATGAGTTCGCGGGTTCGGCGGGCTTCATCACGCAGGATATCCAAAATTCCCTCGACGTGACGGAGGGGGATATCTGGCGCGTGTACAACGAGTACATCAAGGACAAGCACTATGTGCAGACCAGCTTCGTGCCGAGAGGAGGCGGGCAGTTGGCGACGGAGCGGTCGGACCGGGCTGCCGTGGCCGAGGAGGCCATTGTGGCGATGGCGGCCATGGAGGCGCCGGAGTTGGAATTGGCCCGGGAACCGTCGGTGCTCGAGGATCTCCCCACGAGCTTCGACCGCACCGTCGAGCCCCCCAAGGGGCCGTCGCCGGAGATCGCCCTGCCGCAGGTTTGGTCTCACACATATCCGAACGGTCTCCGTCTCTACGGTGTGGAGCATACGGAATTGCCCCTGGTGCAGTTCTCCCTGACCCTCAGGGGCGGCATGTTGCTCGACGACCCGGACAAGGTCGGCGTCGCAAACCTGATGACCGATATCCTCATGGAGGGAACGGCCAACAAGACGCCCCTCGAGTTGGAGAGGGCGATCGATGAACTGGGTGCGTTCGTGAACATGTATACCACGGCGCAGTCGATCATCATTCAGGGAAACACGTTGGCGTCACGGGTCGAAGAGACGACCGCGCTGGTCGAGGAGATTCTCCTGGAGCCCCGGTGGGACGAAGACGAGTTCGCGCGGCTCAAGCAGGAGACCATCGAGACGCTCAACCGTCGTAGCGTCAACCCGGCATCCATCGCCAGCAACGTCTACAACAAGCTGCTGTACGGTTCGGATCACATTCTCTCGAACCCGACTCTGGGTACACCGGCGTCCGTGGCGTCCCTCGCGATGGATGACATGAGAGGGTACTACGAGAGGAACTTCTCACCGTCCGTCGCGCACGTGACCGTGATCGGTGACATCAGTGAGGCCGACGCGATAGAGCTGTTCAGCTCTCTCGGCGAACGCTGGAGCGAGAAGGAAGTGCAGTTCCCGGACCTCCCCGATCCACCCACCGTGGATCGATCACGGGTGTACTTCGTGGACGTTCCCAATGCCAGGCAGTCCGAAATTCGCATCGGGTACCTGGCCCTCTCCCGAACCGATCCGGATTACTATCCCGCAACCGTCATGAATTACCAACTGGGCGGTTCGTTCAACGGACGCGTCAACCTGATTCTGCGGGAGGAGAAGGGGTACACGTACGGGGCCCGTTCCGGATTTTCGGGGTCGCGCTACCCGGGACCGTTCACGGCATCAGCCGCCGTACGATCCAACGCGACGTTCGAGTCGGTTGAGATCTTCAAGGACGAGCTCACCAAGTACCGTGGAGGAATCCCGGCGGAGGACCTCGAGTTCACGAGAAACGCCCTGGTGCAGTCCAATGCGTTGCGATTCGAGACTTTGGGGGCCATCGGGTCGATGGTCAACCAGATCGCCCAGTACGGCTTCCCCGTCGACTACGTCAAGCAACGTGAACAGGTGGTGAAGGACATGACGCTCGACAGTCACCGGGCGATCGCGGAGCGGTACATCGTGCCCGACCGGATGGTGTACTTGGTGGTGGGCGATGCCGCGACCCAACTGGCGCGGCTGCGGCAGCTGGGTCTGGGTGAGCCGATCTTGTTGGACCGCCAGGGGAATAGGGTGTCCGGGGCTGATTAGACTGGTGGTGTGAGTTGTGAGTTGTGGGTTGTGAGTTGGGGGGTGTACGCAAAGGGTTGGGGGTGGATGCAATGCTGCAGCGCGCCGTTTGTCACTGCAGCGCGCGTTGGTTTGCTAGCTTCCACTTCCCGTACCCCTACCCTGAAGCAAACCGCGGCGCGCGGAAGGGACAAATGGCGTGTTGCAGCAGTGTGGCAGGGAACGGCCAGCGCACCGTTCCCTGCCACACTGCACTCTAGTTCGATGGCGCCGTAAACACGTACTCCCTGGGCGGCTCGGTGCCCATCAGGTTGCGCACGAAGTAATCCCACCGCCGCCGCCTGAAGTATCCGTCACCCAGCCCGTGCGCCCGATTCGGCGCGATGACGAGGTCGAAGTCCTTGTTGGCTTTGATCAACTCGTTGACGACCTGAATGGTGTTGGCCGGGTGCACGTTGTCGTCCAGGTCTCCGTGCATGAGCAGCAGTTTTCCTTTCAGGTTGGTGGCGAGGCTCTGGTTGGCCGAGCTTTCGTAGTTGTCCTTGCCCGTGACGGAGTCACGCTCCAGGAGGCCTTGATAGACCGGTCCCCAGTGGATGCCGTAACTCCGCTGGTCGTGATTGCCCGCGCCTGAAACGGCCACCTTGTAGAATTCCGGGAACCGCAGGATCGCGTCGGTGGAGGCAAAGCCGCCGCCCGAGTGACCGTAGATGCCCACGCGGTCGAGGTCCATGAATGGGTACCGCATGGCGAGCTGCTTCACGGCGGCGACGTGATCGGGAATCCCGTTATCGCCCATGTTTCCATAGTAGTTGTCGTGAAACGCCTTCGACCGATGGCGGGAGCCGATGTGGTCAACCTGGACCACCACGAAACCAAGCTGCGCCAACGCAAATTGCTCTCCCCCCGACTTGAACGACCAGCTCCCTACGCTTCCCACGAAGGGCCCAGGATAGATGTGCTCGATGATGGGGTACTTCTTCGTCGAGTCGATATCGGGCGGGAAGTAGATCACGCCGTACACGTCGGTGACGCCGTCCCGTCCCTTCACGACGAAGTCCTGCGCCGGTCGGAACCCCATCTCCTCGGCGCGGGAGATGTCGGCCTCTTCGACGGTGCGGATGATCTGCCCGTCAGACGCGCGGCGCAGGACCGTCACCGGCGGCTGTTCGATGCGCGACATTCGGTCCACGAAGTAGCGGCCGCTCGGCGCGAAAGAGATCTGGTGGTTGGCGTCTTCGGACGTGAGCAACTGGAGGCCGGTCCCGTCGAAATTCACCCGGTACATGTGACCGTAGTAGATGTGATGTCCCGGCTCTCGTCCGCGGCCGGTGAAGTAGATCTGCTCCTGATCCTCGTCGACCCAGTGAATCACGCCGGCCGGCCACGCCCCCGACGTGATCTGGTTCTTCACGTTGTTCTCCTGATCGTAGCGCCACAGATGGCCCCACCCGTCACGCTCGGACCACCAGATGACGTCTTGTCCGTCCCGGGTGATGTAGTAGCTCTTGGCCGACTGGTATTGCTGGCCAATCACGTTCGTCTGGGAGCTGTCGGCGGCGAGGATCTTCTTCTCCCCAGTGTTGGCGTCGACCTCCACGAGGAAGAGGTGCTTGGCGCCTCTGGTGTAGTACGTCACGTAGAGCTCGTCGGAGTCGGAGCTCCACAGCGAGTCGACGGAGGAGCTGTTCATCATGAGGCTCCACGGCGCCGGATCGAACTCGACCCGGATGTTGGTGACGCCCTGTGCGGCGTCATTGTCCTGGGAGCCGTCTGCCGCCGCGACCGCATTGCTGATATCGATGATGTGGAAGCTGGGGACGGGAATGATCGAATCCCCGGGGAGTGCGTAGGGGCGTTCGTAGTGCACGGGTCGTGACGGTGTGTAGGAGATCCAGTGCATCATCTCCACGTTCCGCTCGTCGGTGCGCGACACCACGAACTTCTTCGAGTCGGGGGCCCACTGCACGCTGGGGCGCCGCGGCCCGCTGCTGCGGCGGACCTGACTCGGTCCCGGCTTCGTCAGCCCGTAGGCGAAGAATTCTTCGCCGTCGGACGTGAGCTGGGTCGTGTCGCCGCCACCGCGGGGACGCATGAAGAGATTGTTGTCCTTGGCGAACACCTCCCACAGGGAATCGGGAGAAGTCACGAACGCCCGGGTATCCGGAAGCGTGTCCACAAGTGCGCAGGCATAGCCCCGAAGGTCGCAGTCGAACTGCTTTTTCCCCAGCCGGAACCCGATGGCCGACTCGTTCCGCAGGAACGTGAAGTTGGAGAACGGGAGCTTGTTCGGCATGTAGCTGGTGTCGTTCGCCATGGACATGGCCGCGGCGAGGCGGTAGTGGTCGAACAACGGACCCTGGCTGTTGCGCGCCGGGTCGACGAGGACGAACTCGTATCCCGAGCCGGTCGAATTGCGATACCAGAACCGGGTGTCGTCCTCCATCCATCGGGGTGCCACTTGGGCGCCGGGGATGTTCCGGCCGGAGTAGAGAAACTGCTCGGCTCTGGCGTAATCGACCTCTTGGGCCTGGGCGGCCGCGGCGGCGCCGACCGTCGCCACGAGGCTGCACAACGAAAGGAAACGCTTCACTGTATACCTGCCTGTTGAACGATGTTGTGAGTGCTGGGAAAGTCCCCTAATTGGACCTCCGGTCCGCCGGGACACAAGGGCGGCCGAACGGCGCGGGTGCTTGCACAGGGGCCCATACGGCCCGTCTATTGTGAGATGGCGGCATTCCTCGATTGGGAGAACTTCATGATTCAGAAGGCTGGGGCCGCGGCCCAATTTCTTTTTCTCTATACGCTGGTTCCCCTGGCGGCGCTGACGGCACCGGCGGCCGGTCAGGACGGAATCCAGGTAGACCAGGCCCAGCTGGCGGGCCTGGAGTGGCGAGCCATCGGGCCGGCGGGGCAGGGAGGGCGCGTCACCGACGTGGAGGCGCTGCCCCACCGACCGGCGACCATCTACCTGGGCACCGCCTCCGGCGGCGTCTTCAAGTCGGTGAACCACGGCATCACCTGGGATGCCGTGTTCGATGGGATGGAGAACCTGTCGGTGGGGGACATCGCCGTGTCGGCGTCACATCCCGACCACGTCTGGGTGGGGACAGGGGAGGCCAACAACCGAAACAGCTCGCCGTGGGGCGGGGGAGTCTACCGGTCCACCGACGGCGGGGCGAGCTGGCAGCTCATGGGGCTCGAGGAAACGCTCCACATCGGCCGGGTCGTCATCCATCCCACCAACCCCAACATCGTCTACGTAGCGGCGGTGGGTCACCTGTTCGGTCCCAACGACGAGCGGGGGATCTACAAGACGGAAGACGGCGGGGAGAGATGGTCCAAGATCAAGTACATCGACGAGCATACGGGGTTCGTGGACCTGGCCATGGATCCCACCGATCCCCAGATCCTCTACGCGGCGGCGTACCAACGTCGCCGGCGGGCCTTCGGGTTTGTGGGGAGCGGTTCCGGTGGGGGGCTGTACAAGACGACGGACGGCGGCCGCTCGTGGCGCGAGCTGACCGAGGGGTTGCCGGAGGGAGACAAGGGCCGCATCGGCATCGCGGTCTCCGCGTCGCGGCCCAACATCGTGATGGCGATCGTGCAGGCCCAGGGCGGCGGCGTGTTCCGTTCCGAAGACCGGGGAGAGCGCTGGACCAAGGTCAACGATTTCAATCCCCGGCCGATGTACTACAGTTACCTGCGAATCGACCCCAACGACGACAGCATAGTCTACGTGCTCGGCACCTACATGCATCACTCGAGCGACGGGGGAAAGACGTTCGCGCAATTCCCATTCGACGAGCCGGGCACCTACGGGGTCGGTGTACACGTCGACAATCACACCCTGTGGATCGATCCTAACGATTCCGAGCACCTGTTGCTGGGGAACGACGGCGGGTTCTACTACAGCTTCGATCGAGGAGCGCGCTGGGAGATTGTCAACAGCTTGCCCATCGGGCAGTTCTACGACATCGCTATCGACATGCAGGAGCCGTACAACGTCTACGGAGGGTTGCAGGACAACCAGTCGGTATACGGCCCGAGTGCGACGCGGAGTGTGAAGGGCATCCTCAACAAGCACTGGACCGTCTCGGACTTCGGCGACGGCATGGTGCAACAGGCGGACCCTGTGGACCCGCAGTACGTCTACACCAGCTCCCAGGGCGGGGCGATCATCAGGCACAATCCCCGCACCGGAGACCGCAAGGTCATCAAACCGTTCCCCACCGACACAGCGGAGACCTACCGGTTCTACTGGACGGCCCCGTTCATTATTTCACCGCACGATGAGGAGACCATCTATCTCGGCGGGAACAGGCTGTTCACCACTCACAACCGTGGGATGAGTTGGACGGTCTCCGAGGACCTCTCCCGCGGAATCGACCGGGATTCCCTCGCCATCATGGAGACGACCGTCGGGGACACGACGAGACTCTCGCGCAACGACGGGGTTTCCAGCTACGGCGAGATCACGACCATTTCGGAGTCGCCCGTCACGCCGGGTCTGCTCTGGGTGGGCACGAACGACGGCAACGTGCAGGTGAGCCGCGACGGCGGTGAGACGTGGGAGGAGGTCTCGGACAACGTGCGGGGACTCCCACACCCTATGTTCGTGAGTCGTGTCGAGGCCTCCCACGCGGTGGAGGGGAGGGCCTACGCGAGCTTCGACGGCCACTGGGACGACGACTACCGATCGTATGCGTACGTCACCGACGACTACGGAGCACACTGGCGCCGTATCAGTGATGGACTGAGTAGCTCGGTTCGGGTGATTCGGGAGCACCCGCGGAATCCCAATGCCCTCCTTGCCGGAACCGACGACGGCGTGTTCGTATCGTTGAACGGGGGAGACGACTGGACCCGTCTCAACAACAACATGCCGCGGGTACCGGTGCACGATCTCGAAATTCACTCGCGGGACAACGACTTGATCGCCGGCACCCACGGCCGGAGTATTTGGGTGTTGGACAACCTCGGGGTGCTCGTGGGCCTGGATGCCGACGCCGTGGCCGGCGGTCTTCACGTGTCCCCCATCAATCCCGCCACGTTGTTTCAGTACAAGTACGACGTGCCGCGGCTGGGCAACGGCCCGTTCCGGGCTCCCAACCCGAAGTTCGGCGCCCTCGTGACGTACTTCCTGGCCGCGGATCACGACGAGGGGGTGACCATTCGCGTGAGGGACGGCCAGGGGCGCGTCATTCGCACCATGGAGGGCCCGGGCAGGCGGGGCTTCAATCGGGTGGCGTGGGACCTGCGGCTGCAGCCGCTTCCCATGGACACGAGTGTGTACAGCGCGCCCAATCTCGACGTGGGCCCCCGCGGGCCATTCGTGATGGCCGGCGCCTACGACGTGGAGGTCGACGCCGGGGAAATACAGCAGACGAGATCCGTCGTGGTGCGGTCCGACCCGTTGTTGAACCTCACCCAAGAGGATCAGCGCAGTCGGTATGCGTTCACGGTGGCGCTGTACGAGCTCCAGGCCGAGGAGTACCACGCCGCAGTGCAGGCGAACCGCATCGAGCGGAGCGCGAACGCCGGGCTCGACAGCCTAGAGGCCCGTGAGGACACCCCGGAGGACGTGAGCCAGCGCGCCGATTCGCTACGGAGTGAGATCCGTTCGGCAGCAGGCAGCCTCCGGCGACAGAACAGCCAGCTGCGAGGTTGGTGGCGGGGTCTCATCGGCGAGTTCGACGGCGGCCCGTCGACCCAGGGCACCATGACCGGACCCACCGACGACCAGCAGCGGCGCCTGACGGTGACCCGAGCCAGCTTCGATCGCGAGGTCGAAGAGTTGGACCGCATCATCGCCGAGGTGGTGCCGGCCCTGAACGAGATCCTCCGGGGTTTGGGGATCATGGAGATCGAGGTCCCGAATCGCGGCGGGGCGGATCTGATATCGTAACGGCGTGTGGGAGGCGGTAGAGCCCTAAGCTTTTTGAATCACGCCATTTGCCACTTCCGCGCGCTGCGGTTTGCCTCAGTGCAAGGTTGTGGGAAGTGCGGGCTAGCAAACCAACGCGCGCTGCAGTGACAAACGGCGCGCTTCAAGCTTAGGGCTCTACCGCCCTTTGGGCAGCGCCCACCTGTTCCAGCCCCGCCGCGATCATGGTCCACTGCAACACCATCTGATCCCTCACGGGCATCGCTCGAATTCCACTGACCGTTGCCGCCGCGGTGACCGTCGCGACACCGTCCCCGTCGTGCACTTGGACCCGCCAACCCTCGATCCGCTCCTTCCACTCCACGGCGACGGGATCCGGCGGCCCCAACTCCTCGCCCACCCCGGGCGTGATGAACAGCGGCATCTCCGTGACGAGGGTGAGGGAGTCGCCGCCGAGGCCCCGTGCGGTCTCCATGGAGCTGGGACGGAAACGGCTCGCGGTTTCCTGGTCTCCCAGGGCGAGGAAGTGTTCCCGCATGTAACGGGAGTCGGGACGCGTGCAGAAACCTCGTCCCAGGCGGATGAACCCCTTCTCCCCCTGGCGCTCCACGTCGTGGAGGGTGTACCCGAGGGCGGCGACGGCGGTCGCGCACCGCGTCTTGAGGAGATCGCAGCGGTCTCTCCAGGATCGGTCGATGAGGAACCAAGGTCCCGCGGCGAAGCCCATACCGTGCAGCGACACGTGGAGCGCGAACGGCCGGGGGTCGGCATTCCACCACTGGTACACGGCCCGGGGCTCGGGCCGGGCGTCGCGGTCGTCCTCGTGGACGGGAAACCCGAATTCGATGTCGTCGCCGGGAAGCTCCCGGACGCGGCCGGCGAGGTACCTGGGCAGGTCGTACACCGCGTCGTCGGCTCCGTACCATGAGCGGTTCCGCGCCTCGCCGTCAGGGTTGATGTGGGGCACGAGCCACCACTCGTAATCCTTCGAGAGAGGATCATCGGGCGGCAGGCCGGCCAGGTAGCCGGCCAGGTGGCGCAGGAGACGGGGGCCCACGGGTTCGTCGGCGTGGCATCCGGCGAGGAGACTCACCCGACGGGGTCCGGTTCCCAATCGGAACGCCCTGACGGCGCGGCCCTCCCGGGACCGACCGATCTCCATGCCGGCCTCCGGGGAGGCGGGACTCGTGGACAACACGTGTTCGATGCGCTCGTGCATCGGCTGAACCCTCGGGGGTGAGGATGGGTACCACACAGCGCGCCAATATATCCCTGAGGCCGGTTCGTGGGGCCCTCACGGCCAGAGACACGTTTGGCCCGAAAACCGGGTACATTGGTGCCTGCGGCGCCACCGCAGTCTCTAGTCGCATTCTTTGCTGCGAGATCGCCTGGCGCTTGACGGCATAGTACGCTGATGAGGATGTCAATCCTCGAGAAAGGGGAGTACGGAATGAAACGAGCCTGGGGAGTGGTGCTGTTGGTGGGTGCCGGGCTGCTGGTTGGCGGATGTACTGAAGGCGAAGAGTCGTTTGAAGAGCGAGCGAGCTATGCCCTCGGCCTCGACATCGGGAACAACGTGAAGCAGCTGCAGGCGGAACTGGATCTGGAGGAATTGGTAGAAGGCTTGCTCGACGTGTTGAACGACCGTGAGCCGGACATGACCCGCCAGGAGGTCCAGCAGGTCCTGACCGAATTCTTTGCCAAGACGCGGGAAGACAACGCGCGGCGGGCAGCCGAATCGACGGAGAGGAACATGCAAGAGGGAGAGGCTTTCTTAGCAGAGAACCGGACGAAGGACGGCGTCACCGAGACCGCCAGCGGTCTCCAGTATACGGTGCTCGAGCAGGGTGACGGCCCGTCGCCGGTTGCCGCCGACCGGGTCACTGTCCACTACGAGGGCAGGCTGCTCGACGGCACGGTGTTCGACAGCTCGTATGAACGCAACGAGCCCACCACGTTCGGCTTGAGCGGCGTCATTCCGGGTTGGACGGAAGGCGTTCAGCTGATGAGCGTGGGAAGCAAGTTCCGTTTCTTCATTCCGTCGAATCTCGCGTATGGGCCGCAGGGTGCGGGACAAGACATTGGCCCCAATGCGACGCTGATCTTCGAGGTGGAGTTGTTGGGAATCGAGCAGTAGCAAAAAAGACCGCGCCCGAAAAGGGCGCGGTCTTACATGAAGACGACGGGAGGCGGCGAACTGCTCCCCACAACAAGTCGACGTTTGAGGAAGACTTATTCGGCGAGCTTACATCAGCCCTAGGGCCTTCCACAACCCACCCAGGTGCTCCTCAACCTGCAAGTGTGGATCCCGTGTGCCCTGGCGGTTCCCCGCCGGGTCGCGTTTACGGATATCGGGGTTGTCTGCACGCTTGGGCTGGCTGGCGGGCTTCTTCTTCGGCGGCGGTGGAACGTTCCGGTGCTTTGATTCAGGCATGTGATCCTCCTACCTCATAATCTACGGCGCAGGCATGAGTGGGCCGTGACTCCTCAGTGAAATAATCGTGATCTAATCGTTATCTGCCTACCGCGATCCACGCGGTCCTTCGAGATGGGTGAGTGGACTGGCGTGAGGGGCCCGCAGGCGCTCCGCTGTCTCTCGCACTCCGGGGTCGAGTTCGGCGTCGAACGTGCGATGGAGGAGCGTCTCGTGCCGATCGGCGAGTCGCAGCGCTTCGCCACGTGCACCCGATGCGTCGAGGGCCTCCATAGTGCGGATCGCGATGCGGGAGTTGTACGGATCGTGTTCCGCCAGGCGGCGCCACCAATCGGCGGTGGCGAGGAGGTCTTCACGTTGGGTCGCCGCGTCAGCGAGCTGCTCGAGTGCCCCGGCATACGCTCTGTCGAGCCGATCTCGGGCGGTTTCCATCCATCGGGTGAACTCGGGAACGTCGGGTGTGTGGAAACCCATGAGAAAGGTGCCGCCGTAGAGGGAGACGGCGTCTTCCAGGTCGCCACGGTCGAGAGACTCGGTGAATGCGCAGGCGTCACACCAAAAGCTCTCGGGATTCACCGCCACCTCGGTCTTGCCTCGGGTGATGAGCGCGTCCTCTCCAATGGCCGTTCGCAGGCCGTGGAGGGCCTGCCGCAACGCCCCGTGGGCGTGTGTGTCGTCGTGCTCGGGCCAAAAGAGAGCCACCAAGGTATCGCGCCGGTGGTAGCCGTACGGGGTGAACGGTATCTGGCCGTGGGGGTGACGGCCAAGCCCGGCAAAGGAGTGCTCGCAGCAAATGTAGGAGAGGAGCGCCAGCTGTTTCGACTGCACGAAAATGGACTCGTGTTCGTCGCCGCGGGACCGGCACAGCATGACCTCGCCCAGTATCCGAAATCCCACCGGCTGGGCGGGCTCCGCTTCGGGTTGCTCCAACGGTGGATTGTCACGGCCCATGCGAATCGGTCCTGGAAACTCTCCCGCATGCTAAGCTACGCCGCGGCAGTCACTTGCGTGGTAAATAAGGCGTGAAAATCCGGTGAAGACTGCTAACGAGTTGCTAGCGTCTCGTTAACGATCTCCTCACGTTACCGCTCGTGTGGCAAAGGTCGAGAGGCGGATGGGCTCCTGCACGGTGAGATGGAGTGCTTGGTTGTCCGCTACCATTATGTGGTCGGTCGTGAACGTGTCGCTGCGGCCCACCGGGACCAGGTGAAGCTGGACCCGGTGTCCGTCGACGAGATCGTCCGGGAGGGTGAACGTCGTGGTGTGCATCGACGTCACCATGCCGACACGATGGCTGAAGCTCCCCCGAACGGCGAAGATCCGGACGTCGCACCATGCCAGATTTCGCACGACGATCCGCGTTCCCGTTTGGTCTTCGCGCTCGGCGGGACCCCGGAGAGACGAGGCGCAGGCGCTAAGGCCGACGAGCAGCACAAGCCAGACGCACTGACGCCGAACCGCAGATTGCTGCATTCCCGTGTCGCTTGGATGGAGGGCGATAGCAAGTCTATGCCCCGAGCGCCAGTTCTTCGTTAAGCGGGCGTGAGCGTACCGTTAGGATGGCCGCTGGGTCAACTCTTGTTCGATCTCTTCATGTGCGGTGAGCAACCGGTCGATCTGTGCCCCCAGCTCCCGAGCAGAACCGAGGTTGGCCGTTACGCTCTCGACATCGGCCGATCCGGCGCGCATGCGCAGCAAGTCCACACGGAGTTTCTCCAGGGCGGCCACGGTGTCCGAGAACCGGCGCTGGGCTTCCTCCCGCGCGCTCCGGATCCGATCGATGGCCCGTTGACGCTGGCCGGCGAGGGAGTCTTCCCCGCGAACGGCGCTCGGCGACGTCTCCGCGACCGCCAGGAGATTGTCGAACCCGTTGATCTGCTCCCGCAGGCGTTGCGCATCGGCTTCCAGACTCTCGACTACTTCGGGTAGGTCTGACATGCCCGCACGAAGGGCCTTGGGCAGCGACTCGAAGAGACTCGAGACCGCCATGCCGATGGCGAGTTCGGTGGGGCGGTGTGTGAGGGCGGGGGTCTCGGGCTGCTTTTTCAGGCCAACTCCCGCGACAGAGAACAGCCATTTGACGAAACGGCCGCGCCAGAACTTCACCTGTCGTGTTGCCCCTTTGGTGGAGCGTTTTTTCATCTGCGTCCCGGAAAGCGTGGCGACGCCCACGGAAAAGAACGAGAGCATGAACCCTGCCTCCGGTGCTCCCATGAACACTCCCGCCAACCCGAGGGTCGCTCCCGCGATGCCGGCGAAGGCGGCGTTTCTCCACCGCTTGGCCACTTTGACGTAATCGTCGCCGTAGAGAAACCGGAGCTCCTCGTCGAGGGACCCCAGATCGTCCTCAAATCTGCGTGCAATGTCAGCCTGCTCGAACCCTGCGCGAACGACCCGTCGGGTCCTGTGGATCAAGGAAATGAACGGCAAGCCCATGGCGGCTGCAATGATCCCGACTCCGACAGGCACGGGCCCGGCCAGGAGGAAAGAGCTGCCGAAGAAGACACCTACAAGAGGCCACATGAGGTTGCGTCCTTGATCCCGCTGCTGCTTCGTCTCCTTGACAAAGAGCCGTACCGCAACCGGTGTCTCTTTCTTGACGACAATCGTTCCCGCCAACGCCTCAGCGAGCGCCTCGCCACTCTGAAACCGCTCGTCGGGTTCCTTCGCCATGCAGCGCTCCACGACGCGGGCCAAGGTGCGGGGCACGGCCGGCGCTACGGTCGCGAGACTCGGCGCCGGTGTGCGGATGTGGTGTGCCAGGAGTTCGGACGACGAGGGTGCCGAGAACGGCGGGTGGCCGGCGACGGTAAAGAAGGCCGTCACGCCCAACGAGTAGATATCGCTCCGGGCGTCCACCGGCTCGCCGGTGGCCTGCTCGGGACTCATGAAGTCCGGCGTCCCGAGAATCTCCGATGGCTCGTCCACGGCGTCGGAGTCGGCGATGTGGGCGATTCCGAAGTCGGTGACCAGCACGCGTCCGCTGGCTTCCTCCAGGAGAATGTTGTCGGGCTTCACGTCGCGGTGGATCACGCCCTGGGCATGGGCGTACGCCAACGCCCAGGCCACTTCGCGAATGATCGCCGTGGCGTCGTCCGGCTTGAGGGGGCCCTTCCGCACCCGCTGGGCCAGCGTCTCCCCTTCCACGAACGCCATGACGAAGAACACGTACTCCTCCACTTCCTCCACGGAGAAGATGGGAATGATGTTGGGGTGGGAGAGCTTGGCCGCGGTGCGCGCTTCCCGGAGAAACCGCTCCCGCAAGGTGGTTTGCCTCGCCATCGCCGGCGGCAGGAGCTTGATGGCCACCGGTCGCTCCAACGTCACGTCGTGGGCCAGGAACACGATGCCCATGCCGCCGCGCCCGATCTCGTACTCGAGGGAATACCGTCCCGCGACGGCGGAGAGGAGACCCAGGAATTCGTCCGAGGGCGAGTGCTTGGTCATCGTTCGTCCAGCCGATGGAGTCCGACTTCCCGGGCGATCGCCTGGGCTTCGGCGAACTCAGTCAATTGCAGCCGCCGGTTGATCTCCGGATAGCGCTCGCCGTTCACCTTGCCGGCCGGTTGGTACTGATCCATGAGATTGACGTATGTGTCCGTGCCGAGTTCCGAGGCCAACCACTTCAGGATGGCGCGGGATTCTTCGAGGGCACCGGGCATGACGAGGTGCCGCACGAGCACGCCACGCCGAGCGAGACCGTCCGATCCCAGCACCAGCGGCCCGACCTGCTCGTGCATCGCCTTGATGGCCGTTCGAGCCGCCGCGGGATAGTCCTCTGCCTTGAGATACCGGGCGCTGCGCTCTCTGGACCAGTACTTGAAGTCCGGCATGTAGATGTCGACGATGCCGTTCAGTAACTCGATGCTCTCCGGGGCGTCATACCCGCTCGTGTTGTAGACGATGGGAATGTCCAGTCCCTGGCGAACGGCGATGGCCAACGCCTCCAGCACCTGCGGCACGACGTGCTCCGGCGTCACGAAGTTGATGTTGTGGCACCCCTGGTGCTGCAGGCGCAGCATCATGGTGGCGATGTCCTGGGGAGGTGCGCCCGGGGGAGCGCGTTTCGCCGGTGTGCCTTGGCTGATGTCGAAGTTCTGACAGAACACGCAGCGCAGGTTGCAATGGCCGAAGAAGATGGTGCCAGACCCATTCCAGCCTCGAAGACAGTTCTCCTCGCCGAAGTGGGGAAACCAGCTGTTCACCACCGCGTGGCGGCCGGTCTTGCACGCCGACCACTTGCCCCCCAGGCGATCCACGCCGCAGTCCCGGGGGCAGGCCCGGCAATCCTCGAGGGCCGCCACGGCCGCCGTCACCCGGCGGTCCCACTCCTCCGGTGCGAGGGAGCGGTAGGTGGGGGTGAACGTCTCAGCACTGCCGGCGAATCGCATCGTAGAGACAAGATAGGGTTTGCGGTGGTGGTGTCGGCAATATACTTTATTATACAAAGTACTTTACGCTGCAGCGAGCGAGGACGAGAATGGGTGTTGTCGCACATGCCGAGGAGCGCGTGGTGCTCGTCGACGAGGCCGACCGCGAGCTGGGAACCGAGGGGAAGATGGCGGCCCATCTCGCCGGCAAGCTCCATCGCGCCCTTTCGGTGTTCGTGTTCAATCGGCGTGGGGCCCTGCTCCTCCAACGGCGCGCGACCGCGAAGTACCATTCTGCCGGTCTCTGGTCGAACACGTGCTGCAGCCATCCCCGCCCCGGCGAGGCCCCCGCGGCAGCCGCGCACCGCCGGCTCGTGGAGGAGATGGGGTTCGATTGCCCGCTCCACCCGGCAGGAACCTGCCTCTATCGTCGCGCCCTTCCCGGCGGCCTGATCGAACACGAGCTCGACCACATCTTCGTGGGACGCTTCGACGGCGTCCCGTCGCCGGACCCCGACGAGGTCGCGGACTGGAGGTGGGTGCAGGTGGACGACGTGGCGGCGGACCTGAGGAGGAATCCCGAGCTGTATTCGGCGTGGCTTGGCTTGGCGCTGGAAGAGGTGGTGGCGGGGAGAGGCGGCTTGCGGCTCGGGGAGGACGCCAGAGACTGAAGCGCGCCGTTTGTCACTGCAGCGCGCGTTGGGTCGCAGCCTGGCCTGTCCTGAGACCTTGCACTGAGGCGAACCGCAGCGCGCGAAAGGGACAAATGGCGTGCTTCAGTCGCCGCACACCGCCTGCTCTTGCTCCCCACCACCACCATCGGCAATTTCCCCCCCGTCTCCACCCTCCGGGTGCACCATGAACCGTCGACAATTCGCCCAAACCGCCGGGGCCGTCGCCGCATCGCTCGCATGGACGCGGCGTCCCCACCGACAGGAGAGTCTCCGCGTCAACGGCACGAGACTGAACGAGCACCTTCGGGAGCTGGCCCGGTTCGGCGCCACGCCCGAGGGTGGCGTCAGCCGGGTCGCCTACAGCGCCGCCGACCTCGCCGGTCGGGAGTACACCATCGGCCTCATGCGGGCGGCGCAACTCGAACCGAGGGTCGACGCCGCAGGCAACATCCTCGGCAGTCGGGCTGGGCGTGACGCCGGGTTGGCCCCGATCATGTTCGGGTCCCACATCGACTCGGTGCCGGAGGGAGGCAATTACGACGGCCCGGCGGGGACGATGGCCGCCATCGAGGCGGCGCAGACACTAGCCGAGCACGGCGTACTCACACGCCATCCCCTCGAGGTGGTGGTGTTCCAGAACGAGGAGGGCGGCAAGACGGGGAGCCGCGCCATGAGCGGTGAGGTGGCCGAGCGGGAGTTCAACCTCGTCACGCGGAGCGGCCACACCATCGGCGACGGGGTGGGGATCCTCGGAGGCGACCTGAGCCGGTTCGACACCGCCCGGCGGGAGCCGGGGAGCATCGCCGCCTATTTGGAGCTCCACATCGAGCAGGGCGCCATCCTCGAGCGGGAGGGCATCGACATCGGGGTGGTCGAGGGGATCGTGGGGATCAAGCGGTGGAACGTCACCGTGGAGGGCTTTGCCAATCACGCCGGCACCACCCCCATGGCGGACCGGCGGGACGCGATGCTGGCGGGGGCCCGGTTCGTGGATGCCGTCCACCG
>JBDHHA010000037.1:0-30818 GCA_039589615.1 Gemmatimonadota bacterium | reverse complement strand
TGTCTCCGCCTTGGTGATCTCGCCCACCGGTGTGAGCATGCGCTCGACCACCGCGCGGTCGATGCCCCAGAGGAAATACGTCTGGTCCTTGTTGCGATCGGCGCCGCGGTGCAGTGTGCCATTCCGCGCCACGGCGTAGTGCCCGGTGGCGATGAATGCGCAATCGAGGGCGTCCGCGTGGGCCAGGAGGTCGCGGAACTTGGTGAACGTGTTGCACCGCACGCAGGGAATCGGCGTTCGACCCCGCGCGTACTCCTGTACGAAGTCGTCGATGACGTCGCGGCGAAAGCGGTCCTCGAAATCGAGAACGTAGTGGGAGATGCCGAGCGTGTTGGCCACCACGGCGGCGTCCTGAATCGAGTCGAGCGAACAACAGGGTCGGTCCGGAACGGAATCCCCGTAGCAGAAGAGCTTCATGGTGGTGCCGATGACGTCGTATCCCGCCTCGACCAACAGCGCCGCGGCCACCGAAGAGTCCACACCGCCCGACATGGCGACGAGCACGCGCGCCCCAGCCACTATTCCCCCAGCGCCGCCGAAAGCCGGCGGACCTTCTCGACGAGACCGGGCAGTACCTCGATGACCCGGTTCACGTCCTCTTCTGAATTCTGCTTGAAGAAGGAGAACCGCACCATGCTCGTCGTGATTTCCCGCGGTAATCCCATCGCGTCCAACACGTGGGACGGTTCGGGCAGCCCGGTGTTGCAGGCGGAGCCCGTGGAGCACGCGACCCCGGCGAGGTCACATTGCACGAGCAGGGCCTGCGGGTCGATGCCGGGGAAGGCCACCGCACTGATGTGGGGCGCCCGATGCGCGTCGGCCCCGATCACGGTCACGTCCGGAACGGCGCTCAACACCCGCTCCTCGAACGCATCCCGCAGCGCGCCCAGGCGGGGCCCCGATTGGTCCACCTCGCCAACCGCCAAGGCGACGGCCTCGCCGAGACCCACGATGCCGGCGACATTTTCGGTCCCGGGTCGGATGCCGAACTGCTGACCGCCCCCGTGGATGATGGCCTCGACGGCGGTGCGGTCGCGCACGACGAGGGCCCCCACGCCTTTGGGCGCGCCGATCTTGTGGCCGGAAACCGCGAGGAGCGTACAGGGGATGTCGTCGATGCGGCAGGGGATTTTCCCCACGGCTTGCACGGCGTCGGTGTGAAATACCACGCCGGCCTCGCTGCAGCGCTCGGCCAGGGAGCGCACATCCTGGATGATCCCCACCTCGTTGTTGACCCACATGGCGCTGAGGACCGCGGGCCGGCGTCCCAGTGCATCTTCCACTGCGCTCGGCTCGAGCTGGCACCGTTCGTCCACCGGAAGGAACACCGCGTCGCCCCCCATGGACTGGACCGTCTTCGCGGCGGCGATCACGGCCTTGTGCTCGGCGGCGCCGACGGCCACGGTCAAGGGGCCGCCGCGATGCTGTTGCGCCAGGGCCGCCCCGATCACCGCCAGGTTGTCGGCTTCGGTCCCCCCTGACGTGAAAATGACCTGCGTCGAGCACTTCGGGCCGGACCGGCGTGCTGGCCGCGTTGTCGAGGTACACGACGTGGGTCATCGCTCTGCCGTCAGAAGGTGGTCACCCCGAGGGCGACCACGTCGTCGATGCGGACCGTCTCGTGGGTGAAGAACGGCTCGCCGTATGCGCAGCGAATGAGGCTGCCATAGTGAGCGTTCTGCACCCGGATCAGCTCGTACAGGTCCTGTCCCGTGGGAAAGAGCTCCCCTGCCGCGGTGGCGCCGTCGAACTGTGAGCTGTAGCAGTGGATTGCTTCCATCTTGGTGTCGAACTCGGTGGACACATCCACGACGAACGTCGGCTTGACCGGGTCCTCGCGATAGGCCTGGGCGTAGAGCAGCTTGTCGGGGCGGTGGGGCTCGCCGGGGGCGTCGTACTTGGCGAGGCCTGCCAGGTAGCACGTATCGCGGCACAACTCCGACGCGATGCGGTGGTCCGGATGGCGCCCCGCCGGAAACGGGACGATGACCGTCCGCGGGCGCATCTGCCGGATGAGCGCCACCACGGTCTGCCGACTCTCGTGGGTGTTGAAGATCCCGGCGTCTGGCAGCTCCGCGTTCACCCGCCGCGCCAGCCCCATCACCTCCGCCGCCCGTGCCGCCTCCTGAGCCCGCGTCCCGGCATCTCCCCGTGTGCCCGTCTCACCGGCGGTGAGGTCCACCACGGCGGTGCGGTAGCCGGCCCGCTGGGCCTTGATGAGGGTCCCGGCACAGGTGAGCTCCACGTCGTCCTGGTGGGCGGCGATTGCCAGAAGGTCTATGTCTCTCATGGCAGGGGAATGTAGCTACTCGTACCGCAGGGCCTCCACCGGATCCATGCGCGCCGCCCGGATCGCCGGGAAGAGGCCGAACCCGACGCCCGTGAAGGCCGATACCGCGAGGGCGGCAAAGATGGACCACAACGGCACCACCGCCGGGAGGGGCGTCGTGGCCCGGGCGACCATGGTCAGGCTGCCACCCAGGATCATCCCGATCGCCCCGCCGATCATGGTGAGGGTCGCCGCCTCCACGAGGAACTGCCACAGGATCTCACGTCGCTTGGCCCCGAGGGCCTTCCGCACGCCGATCTCCCGGGTGCGCTCCGTCACCGAGATCATCATGATGGCCACCACCCCCACGCCGCCCACCAACAGCCCCACGCTGGAAAGCCCGAGCATGACCATGAAGAACACACCGGTCATGCCGTTCCAGCTCTCCAGGAGCTTGTCCTGCGTGACGATGTCGAAGTTGTTCTCCTCGCCGGGCCGGAGCCCGCGTATGCTCCGCAGCACTGCGGTGACATCGTCGATGGCGTCGGACATCGTCACATCGGGCGGCGGCGCCAGCATGAGGGCCAGCCCACCCCGCCAATGGGGCACGTGCTTGTTGAACGTGTTGTGGGGTATGACCGCGAAGGGACGGTTGCCGGCCCCGAACAGGTCTGGTGGCGGCGTGTAGAGCCCGATCACCCGGTAGGGGACGCCGGCAATCTTGATGCGCTTACCGATGGGGTCGCGTTGTCCGAACAGCTCATCGGCGAGTTTTTGGTTGACGACGGCGACGCGGCTGCTGGCTTCGTGCTCGACCCTGGTGTACGAGCGGCCGGGATGCACGTCGCCGCCGCTCACCGCGAGCCATTGGGTTCCGCGTCCCATCACCTGCACGGCCTCGAGCTTGCGGTTCTCGAAATCGACCGGGGGGGAGGCTTCCTCGTTGACCACGACGAAGTCCACGGTGGGCAGCCCGGCGATACGGTCGGCCTCCGCAACGGTCAGGGGCGGTTTTCTCCTGCGGTTGCGTTGCGAGCCGTCGTCGATCTGGATGCCGCCCTGGAAGTTCCGGAATACGAAGAACGTGCGGGGTCCGAGCTGTTCGACTATGTCGGTGACGCCGCGGTTGATGCCCGTGATCATGGCGGCGATCACCATGACCACGGCGACGCCGATGGCCACGCCCAGGATGGTCAGGGCGGCCCGGGCCTTGTTGGCCTGAATGGAACTCAGCGCGATGCCGACGCCCTCGAAGACCTGCATGCCTACTCCTGACCCATGGCCCGCACGGGGTCCAGCTTGGCGGCCCGGTTGGCGGGGTACAATCCGGCGCCGATTCCCACGCCGGCCCCCAACAGCACCGCAACGGCCAACGACCACGGTGCGACACTTGCCGGCATCGGGCTGGTAGCCTCCACCAGTGCGGCGAGTCCCAAACCGGCAGCGATGCCCAGGCCGGCCCCGACGATCGCCAATGCCGCCGACTCCACGAGGAATTGGCGCAGGATGTCGCTGCGCTTGGCGCCGAGGGCTTTGCGGATACCGATCTCGGAAGTCCGCTCGGCTACCGACATGAGCATGATGTTCATGATGACGATGCCGCCCACCACCAGGGAGATCCCCACGAGCCCCGGGAGTGCCAGGGCGAGGATCCGGTTGATCTGACCCCAGAGTTCCAGGATGGCGTCGGCGGTTTCCAGCGCGAAGGTGTTCTCCTGCGTTGGGCGCAGCCCCCGCCGGCTCCGCATGACGGCCTCGGCCTCGATCATGGCCGCCTGCATGGCCTCTTCCGACTCAGCCTTCACGAGCAGGATATCCACGACGTTCGGCGGATTGACGAACCGCTTGACCGGGGACAGGGCCGGCGCGACGGCGAAGTTGTCGAGGGACATGCCGAAGATGTTGCCCTGGCTCTCCACAACGCCGATCACCCGGTAGGGAATCGCCCGAATGCGGATCTCCCGTCCGATGGGGTCGAGGTCGTCGAACAACCGGTTCCCCAGCTCCTCCCCGATGACGACCACCGGCCGGCCGGCACTGACCTCTTGTGCCGAGAAGGCCCGTCCCTCCGCGATCTTCCACGCGCGCACGTCGAAGTAGCTCTCCGTCGCGGCGATGATGCGCACGCCGTTGGCCACCCGTCCGCGAAAATCGACGGCGCTGCCGCTCACCGATTCCCATGCCGTGACGACGGGCGTCTCGATGCCCTCGGCCACGGCCCTGGCGTCAGCGTAGGTGATCCGTGGCCGGCGCAGCCATTGCCTCCAGGTATCCCGGCTCGTATCGCCCACGTTGAAGTCCGGGTAGCGCCGCAGTTGAAACGTGTTGGCGCCCAGCAGCGTCGCGAACCGGTCGGTCATGTACTCGTTCATCCCATCCACGATCGTGACGACGGCGATCAAGAACATGACGCCGATGAACACGCCGATGATCGAGAAGCTGCTCTTCAGCTTCTGGGCCCAGATCATGCGGAGGGCGAGTCGGACCGCTTCGAAGAGGGGCACGATTCAGACTGTGCGGACGCGGCTGCGGGAGATCACGGCCCGCGACCGCCGTCGTCGCCGCTGCGGGGCAGTGCCCGAACCGCCGTACTGTCCCGCAGGTCGCGGACGGTTTGATACGGCCCGGCGACGATGGAATCCCCGGCGGACAGTCCGGACACCACCTCGAAGTGTTCCTCGCCGGCGATGCCCACCCGCACCGGGATGAAGTGGGCGATGCCGTCCGTGACCACGAACACACCCTCGGTTTCCGTCGCAGTCGTGTCTTGGGGTACGGTCTCCGTGGAGATCGGGTGGTGTTCCCTGACGGTGAGGGCGATGATGGGAACGCTCAGCGCGTTTCCGCGCGTGTCGGTGATGATCTTCGCCGAGGCGGAGAGGTCGGGGCGAACGCCCGGCGGGGGATCGTCGAGCCGGATCTCCACGTCGTAGTCGACGGCGCGGTCACCCGTGCCGCCGGTGGCCGACACCTGCGTGGCGCTTTGCGAAACCCTGGTGACGCGGCCGGAGAAGGTCGTGTCGGGGAAGGCGTCGATGGTGACCTCGGCCGAGTCACTCTCTGCGAGACGGACCACGTCGGTCTCGTCGACCCGCACGCTGACCTGGATGACCGAGAGGTCGCTCACGGTCATGAGCAGGCCGGTCTCCCGGGAGAACGTGCTTGCCAGAGCCACCTCGCCCTCTTCCACCGCCAACCGGGTGATCTGGCCGTCCATCGGGGAGATGAGGGTGGTCTTGGAGAGTTGCTCGTTGGCCTCCCGCAAACGCGCCTCGGCTTGCGCTACCTGGTGCCCCTGGGATTCCGCCACCGCGACGGCCACGTCGTACGTCGAACGGGACGTCTCGAGCTGCTCTTCGGTGTTGGAGTCCATGCGGCGCAACTCCACCGCGCGATCGAGGTTGCGTTTTGCTTGATCGCGGTTGGTGATCGCCTGGAGCTCCGACGCTCTCGCAGAGGACAGGCCCGCCTCCGCCTGCTGGACGTTGGCCTGGAACTGGGTGGGGTCGATGCGGAGCAGCAGTTGTCCTCGCGTGACGAACTGTCCCTCGTCCACCGGCAGGTAGATGATACGGCCGGTGATGTCGGACGCGATGTCAACGGCACGCTCCGGCTCGATCTTGCCGCTTGCGATGACCGTGGCCACCAGGTCGCGACTCTCCACCGCTTCGATGCGTACGAGTATACCCCGTGTGCCGCTGCCGACCTGCCCCGCAATCAATCCCCCCAAGCTCACCACCACCACCCCAATGATCCCAATCTTCTTTTGACGGCTCGTCATATGGTACTATCCATCCATCGCGCAATGTGAGGTACTCATTCCCTCTTGGAGTTTAATCAATTCATTGCGCGAGGACCCCGGCCGTCAGCGGAGGCGCCTGCCTACCGCGGCCTCCAGGCCCACCAGCGCCCGGTGATAATCGAACAATGCTCTGATGTAATCCGCCTCGGCCTGCTGGGCCGCCAGCTGGGCGTCCAGCAGCTCGAAAAATGTCCCAACCCCCACCCGGTAGCGCTCCCGGGCCAACCGCAGACCGTCCTGCGCCTGGACCCGGTTGTTGTCCTGGATCGCAATGGACTGGTAGCTCGCCTGGAGGCCGTAGTACTGCTGGCTCACGTCCGTGCGGACGAGCAGTTCCCGGGCACGGCGTGCCTCGGCGGCGTCCTCGGCCTGGGCCGATGCCTGGCTTACCTGCAGGTTGCGGTCGAACTGGTCGAAGATCGGGAGGCTCACCGTGAGCTGCGCCTGGAAGGGGTTGTTGGAGAAGTGGAACGGGAACGCGCTCTGGCTTTCCAGGATGGCGGCCTCGTCTTCTGGGGTGAGGCCATACCGGGTGGTGCAATCGGAAATGATGGGGCGGTTCACCCCGAGCCGCGTGTTGAAGTCCTGGTTGATGATGTTCGCCTCGTTGCACGACGCGATGTTCACTGCCGCTGCCGCCTGTTCCTGTGGAAGCAGGAAGGAGCCGTCAGTAAACTGCTGGGTGAATCCTGCCCACCGGGCAAACAAGCTCACCGTCGGGAGCCACCGCGATTTCGTGGAGCGCTCGTTCCACTCCGCCGACGTTTCCCGGGCTCGGAGGGCTCCCACATCGGGGTTGTAGGCGTCAGCCTCAGTCAGCAGGTCATCCAGCGACCAAATGGGCTCGACCACCGGAAACGTGTCCGAGAGGGAGACCATGGTGATGTCTTCCGGGGCGGGCACACCCATCTGCTGGAACAGGCGCAGCGTCTCGACGATCACGCTCTGACCGGCCTGGAGCAGGGCCACGTCGCTCTGTCCCTTGGCCACCTCCGCCCGTCGCACGTCGATCATCGTGGTCTGGCCCACGTCGAAGCGGGCTTGGGAGAGCCGCAGGTTCTCGATGTTGCGCTCCACCTGCCGCTCTTGCAGCTCCACCTGGGCCTCGGCCTCCAGCACGGCGAGATACTGTTGGACGATGTTGCTCCGCAGCGTCATGCGTGCCGCGTCGATGGACGCGTCGGCCGCGCTCAGCGCCGCCTTCTGGACTCCGGGCTGGAGCAGCGTGTTGCCGTTGAATTGCCAGCTCAGAGACAGGGAGTAACTCGACCCGATGGTGGCGGAGGGCTGGCGGAACTCTTGGATAAGGAATCGCTGCACGCCCGCTCCCTGATACGTGGCGTTAGAGCTCGCGGTGAAAGATGGGATGAAGTTGGCGTAGGCGTTACGCACGCCCCACGCCGCGGGAGCGCGGTCGTTGGCGGTCTGGAGGTAGGTCGGGCTGTATGTCTCGGCCAGGTCGAGGGCTTCCTCCAGCGAGAGCTGCTGGGGAATGGACGACAGGCGGCCCTGCGCGGAGAGGACGCTCGGGGCGCCCACGGCCAGGATTCCGAGCAGTGAGATTGCGCGTGCGTTCATCAGAGTTTCCTTGCGCGTGACTGGTTGCTGATCTTTACGCCACGCCGCAGGACCGAGTTTCACCCCATGACGTAACGTGCTCATCGCTAATCGATTGGGAAATAGAGACCTACGTGACTGGTCATCCGAGCGACCCGAGTGGTCATTTTCCCAAGTCCGTGGGGACGTCTCACGCCCATCCTCGGACACACCCTTGATACGCAGACAACGTGCCACGGCTCGCAGTTTTGTAACTTATTGTGTGGCAAGGAATTGCGGGTTTGCGCCCGGCGTCGGGCGGCTCACTCGGTGTCCGGTTGCGGTTGCTGGCGTCCCGGGACCGGGCGGCGCCGGGCTAGCGGTTGGGGAGGGTGGATTCGAGAATCCGCTCGGCGACGAGGCGCCGGGCGGGGATCTCGACTTTCATGAGCCTCCCGACCGCAATGAGACTTTCCTGGAGCTGCTCCCCCTCATACCACAGGTGGCGGGTGTCGTCGCCCCTGGTCAGCACGAGGTGCAACAGATCACGTCGGCGTCCGTCCACGTCGGTCACCTCGATCCCCCGATTGGTGAGCTGGAAGTCGCTCCGCTCCCCTTGCCGCGAAACCAAGCGGACCGGCCCATCGTGGGTGCCGGGGGGAACCGCGTAGAGGGTCGCCATGGAGTCGTCTACCACCCAATTTCGGTCGACACCGGGGTACTCCCGAAAGCTCTCGCCCCCGGGCTCCATCCTTCGTAGGGTTAGAATGCGCGGCCCGAACTGCACGACGGTTCGCACGCCATTCGGCTGGGCCGGCAAGAAATCGGCCAGCCGGGGAAGAGAGTCCGGACCCACCACGACCGAGTCGATCATCGTGACTCTGGTCCTGCGGGGTGGGTAGAATGCAGTCGCCAGGATGCGAAAACCGACCCCCCCGGTGGTGGAGCGGCCCTGCAGGATCGAGAATTCCTCCCGGGCGACGTCGGTGTCTCCGACGCGGATCCGCAGCGTGCCCTCGTCGGTATTCCTCGACTGGGCCGGGAGAGCCCGGGGTGCGAGGATAGCTGCCGTGGCGGGCACCCACAGGAGCCAGCGCGGGGCCGATCGTCGGAGGAACCGGAGGGCGGGGGCGTTGTTGTGAATCCGATGGTTGCGCATGACGTTGTCAGATGAAGATATACGGTGGTCGTATGACTACGAAGACTGAAGGTTCCGACACTATTCGATAGGTGGGCATTGACGGCACGGCCCCTGACACGCTGGGAGTTCTGGATCGCTGCGCTGATCGTCGCGCTGGGATTCTGGCTGCGCTATCCCGGAGGGTGGTGGGGGGTGGTCGCCGCCTTCCTCGCCCTGGGGGCCACGGTCCTCGCGGCGCGGATGAGCCACCCCGCCAAGGTGGCGGCCTCGGTGCTGGGGATCGCCGGGTCGGGGGCGGCCCTCCACGCAACCTGGCAGGTCGCGCGGATCGAGAACAACTGGGACGAGGTCCGGGCGGCCCTCGTGGCACGGGCCACGCGGCACCTGGAGACGACCCTCGGGGACGCCGTGGCCACCGTCGAGGCCCTGGCGGAACGGGGCGCCAACCTCCAGGCGGCCAGCCGCACCGAGATGCTCGACCTCCTCCAGGGCGGGCTGGCGGCCCGGAGCCCGGAACGGGGGGTTGTGGTGTTCGGCCGTACCGGCGGCTCCGCCGTCGAGCCCCAGGCGTGGACCGGGGATTTCCGGATTCCCCCCGATCCCATCGGGGTCCCCCTCCGGGCCCAGATCACACCGTTCTACGTGGTATTGGAGGCCGAACGATCCCATAACGGCCAAACCGCCGTGGCCCAGCTGCTCCTCGCCGGAGACAGCGCCGTACCCAACCGTGAGGCCACGCTGGCGGCACGGTTTGCCCGGGCCACAAGGTCGGAGCTCCATTTCTCGGCACCGGATCCCACACGCCGTGGCATGGACGTGATCGACTACTGCGTCCCGGACTGCGAGTCGGTGGATGTCCCGCCCGACACCCTGTTTGCCGTCAGGGCGGTGCCTCCCACCCAGGGCACCCTCAAGCTCACCGTCCTGGAGCGGGGTGGCCGGCGGGTGGCGGTGGCGACGGCGATGACGCTGGTGGTGTTCTTTGTCCTGGTGGGGCCGCGCCTCAGGTTTTGGACCTTCATGGGAGGGGCGGTGTTGTTGACCCTGACGCCCTTGGGGTCGAGGCTCTGGCTCGAGCCCCTCTTCTCGCCCCGGACCTATTTCTTCTCCCAGTTCGGCTTGCTGAGCACGTCGGCCGGTGGTCTCATCGTGTTGGCCGGTGTCGCCCTCGTCCTGATCGTGGCCCTGTGGCAGAGGTCGGCCGTGAAGTGGAAATGGGCGCTGGTGCCGGCCGCGGGAGCCCTCGTGATGATGGCGCCGTTCGTCCTCCGGGTGTTCTCCCGGGGCGTCACGGTTCCGGAGCAGGGCATCGGCATAGGGCCTTGGTTGGCCTGGACCACCTCCATGGCCATGGCCGGCACGGGCATCCTGGCGTTGGCGGCGCTGGCGGTCCGGGTGTCGGGGGCCGGTCGATTTCGCTGGTGGTCCGCCTGGGCGGCCATCGGAGCGGCGGCGGTGTTGGCCCTCCTGGGTCTGGCGGTGTGGACTCCCGAAACGGGGTGGCCCGCGTGGTTCGTCACGCTGTGGATTCCCGCCATGGCCCTGGCGGTCCAGCCCGGGCGGCGCTCCCGGGTGATTACGGCGTGTGCCGGGGTAGCCGGAGCGGCGGTGGTGCTGTTCATCTGGGGCGCGGTGCTGGACGGCCGGGTGTTCAACGCGGAGCGGGATGTGGGCCGGCTGGCGGACCAGGTCGATCCCGTCGCCCTCGGGGCGCTGGAGACCTTTGCCACCACGCTCCAGGCCCAGCCGGTACCCCGAAACGCCGCGGGGCTCTACGCACGCTGGCAACGGTCGTCCCTGAGCCGTGACGACTATCCGGCCTCCCTCTCGACGTGGAACGCCGAAGGCGATCGCATCGCCGAGCTGGAGCTTGCGGACCTGTCCGCCCTCGGCCGGGAGGTGGAGTTCAGCGCCCGAAATGCGGTGGGGCGAGCGGATCCCCTCATCGAAGAGCTCACCGTCATTCCCGGCGGTCACTACCTCCTCACCGTTCCCTTTTCCGACGGCAGTGTCGTGACGGTGGTGGTAGGGCCTCGCTCGAGAGCCATTGCTCCGATCCGGGTGGCCCGCTTCCTCCGGGGGGAGGATCTGACCGTTCCGCCCTACACGATTTTCGTGCCCGACCGGCCGACGGCGTTGCCCACGGCCGCCAGGCTCCAATGGACCAAAGAGGCTCGGGTTGTAATGGGTGAGCAGTCGCTCGCTTTTCCCGAGGGGTATACAACCCTCCAAGTGCGGGTGCCCATGGGGGGATTCGTGGACTCCTTCGTGCGAGGCACCCTGTTCGTGGGGCTGAACGCGGTGCTGGCCGCCCTCTTCGTTCTCCTGGGGGAGAGCGTGCAGGGGCGTCTCCGATTCGAGCCCCGATCCCTCCGCTGGATCGTCTCCGGGGAGTCCTATCGGACCCGTTTGACCCTGGTGCTGGCCCTCTTCTTCCTGATGCCCACCCTGGGGCTGGGAACCTGGAGCGTGGGGCGTTTTCGGGCCGAGGTTCGGACCACCCGGGATCTGGTCATCACCCAGACCCTGCAGGACGCCGCCGGGGCAGGGCTGGAGTACTCCCTGGTGGGGTCCTGGACCCAGGATCGGCTGGACCGCTTGGCCGGTCAACTGGACGCCGACCTGCTGCTGTATCAAGACGGCAGGCTCCTCCTCTCGAGCGCCCGGGTGCTGGCGGAGTTGGGGCTGGTGGAGCCCTACCTCTTTCCCGGCGTGTTCCAGCAGATAGCCCTTGGGCGTGGGCCCGACCGGGAGGCGATCGCCGACCGGGTGGTCGGAGGACGCCGTACCCGAGTGGGGTACCGGGCCCTGACGAGCCTGGAGCGATCGCTCGTTCTGGCGGCTCCCCGTCTGGCAGACGAACCGCTCCTGTCCCGCAATCAGCAGGACATCTTCTTCGCCCTCCTCCTCCTGATTCTCATCGGCTTTGCCGCGGCGTCGGGGCTGGCCACCACGGCCGGGCGGGCGTTGGCCAAACCCGTCCAGGCCTTGAGTGACGCCGCCGACGCCATCGGCGGGGGAAAACAGCTCCCACCGTTCGCTCCCGAGATGCCGGACGAGTTCGTACCGGTGGTCAACGCCTTCGAGCAGATGGCGGCGGATGTGACGGCCCACCAAGCGGCGCTGAAGGACGCCCTGGACTTCACCGGGGCCGTGCTCCAGAACGTGGCGACGGGCGTCGTGGCCCTGGGGCCGGAGCTGCGGGTGACCACGACCAATCCCAATGCTCGGAGCCTGCTGGGCATGGATCCAACACCGTACGAGCCGGTGGATGGCCAGACCGGGCCCGAGTGGGCAGAGGTCTGGAATTGGGTCCGGGAGTTCCTCAATAAGGAATGCGAAACGGATGCCAGGGAGTTCACCGTGGGTGACAAGCGCATTCGAGCCCAGGTGGCCGTTCTCAGCACCGACGAGCGGGGGTGCGTGCTGGCCCTCGACGATGCCACGGAGCTTGCGGTGGCGGAGCGGGTGCTGGCCTGGGGCGAGATGGCGCGGCAGGTGGCTCACGAGATCAAGAATCCTCTCACCCCGATCCGCCTCGGCGTCCAGCACCTCCAACGGGCTCGACGGGATCAGAAGGGGGATTTCGATGAAGCCCTGCAACGAACGTCTCGGCAGATCCTCGCCGAAATCGAGCGCCTCGACGCCATCGCCCGGGCCTTCTCGCGGTTTGGAGCCCCCCCGGCGGAAACCGAGCCCCTTGCCCTCGTGGATGTGGCCGAGGTAGCCCGGGAGACGGCGTCCCTCTACACCATGGGGAGTGGGACCAGGGTGATGCTCGACGTCACCGGCGGCGCCGTTGCGACGGTGCGAAGGGACGAGCTCAAAGAGGTCCTCATCAATCTGGTGGAGAACGCCCGGGGCGCCGGTGCCACGGAGGTCGCCATCGAGGTCCACCGGAAGGGACGCACGCAGGTGGTGTTCACCGTCCGCGACAACGGATCCGGAATTCCCCTGCGAGATCTGCCCCGCGTCTTCGAGCCGAAGTTCTCCACGACCACGAGCGGGACCGGTCTCGGATTGGCGATCTGCAAGCGCCTCGTGGAATCCTGGGGGGGCACCATCGGCGCGGAGAGCGACGTGGGCTCCGGAACGGCGGTGAGCTTCACGCTGGAGGGGCAAGGGTGACCGACGAGAGAACGGCGCGCCGCACTCATTCGTTCACGGAATCGGTGATCCGGGGCATGACCCGGTTGGCGATGGAGCACGACGCCATCAACCTCGCCCAGGGCTTCCCCAACTTTCCCGCCCCGGACCTCCTCAAAGAGGCGGCGGTCGCGGCCATCCGGGAGGACATCAATCAATACGCCGTGACTTGGGGCGCCCCCCGGCTGCGGCACGCCCTGGTGCGGAAGTACGAGGAGTGGTACGGACTGGCGGTGAATCCGGAAACCGAGCTGACGGTGTGCTGCGGCGCGACGGAGGCGATGGCGTCCACCTTGATGGCCATCGTCGATCCCGGCGAGGAGGTGATCGTCTTGGAGCCGTTCTACGAGAACTACGGACCCGACGCGATCCTGTGCGGTGCGGAGCCGGTCTTCGTGCCGGTGTCCCCGGGTCAGCCGCTGGACCTGGACCGGGTCGCGGCCGCGTTCTCGAAGCGCACCCGGGCCATCATTCTCAACACGCCGAACAATCCCACGGGAAACGTTTGTTCCCGGGCGGAGCTGGAAGGCCTCGCGGCGCTGTGCCGCGAGTACGATGCGTACGCCGTGACGGATGAGATCTACGAACACATCGTGTACGACGGCGAGCACATTCCCATCGCGACCCTGCCTGACATGTCCGACCGGGCCATCACCATCAGCGGTGCCTCCAAGACATACAGCGTGACCGGTTGGCGGATCGGGACGATTGTTGCGCCGCCCGACGTCACCGACGCGATCCGGAAAGTGCACGACTTCCTCACGGTGGGTGCACCGGCGCCGCTCCAGGAGGGCGTCGCAACGGCATTGGAGGGACTGGGGCCCGACTACTACGACGAACTCGCGCGGTCGTATCGCAGCCGGCGGGACCTGCTCTACGCCGGGCTCGTGGAGGCGGGGTTCCACTGCACGCCCCCCGCCGGAGCGTACTACATTTTGGCGGGTTTCTCCGATATCAGCGGGCAGCGGGACGACGAGTTCGCCGAGTGGTTGGTGCGAGAGGTGGGGGTGGCATCGGTTCCCGGGTCGAGCTTCTATGGGAACCCCGAGGATGGACGCAGCATGGTGCGGTTCGCGTTCTGCAAGACCGGGGAGATGCTGGAGGAAGCCGTGCGACGTCTCCGGAGCGTGAGGGGCTAGGCGCAATGTCGGTCGGGCGGCGGACGAATTAGAGTTTTCTAATGGCCGGTGGGGAACTCGTTGGGTGACGGTGGGGTTTTGAGAGCTACCTTGCAGCGTGGGAAAGAACTGAGATGCTGATCAAACGACCGGACGACATCAAGTCGTCCGAAATCACCTCGAAGCGCGATTATCTGGACCGCCGGACCTTCATCGGTGGCGCGGCGATATTCGGTGCCGCGGCAGCGGCGGGCACGATGGTGCCTTGGTGGCTGCGTCGCACTGGTGGGGGGAGAGTTGTTCAAGACGACGAGCTCACGTCGTACGAGCACGTCACCACCTACAACAACTTCTACGAGTTCGGCACCGGGAAGGACGATCCGGCGAAGAACGCCCACACACTACGTCCCCGTCCGTGGGCCGTTGCGGTCGAGGGTGAGATCAACAAACCGGGCACGTACGATCTCGACGATTTGCTGCGGGGGATTACGATCGAGGACCGCATCTACCGGCTGCGGTGTGTGGAGGCATGGTCGATGGTGATTCCGTGGCGCGGGTTTCCCCTCAAGACGCTCATCGACCGGTTCGAGCCCACCTCCAAGGCGAAATTCGTCGAGTTCCACACGCTGCACGATGTCGAGCAGATGCCCGGACAGCGCCGCGCGGTGTTGCCGTGGCCGTACGTGGAGGGACTCCGCATGGACGAGGCCATGCATCCCCTGGCGATCTTCGCGACGGGCCTCTACGGCGAGGACCTGCCCAATCAGAACGGGGCGCCGTTCCGGCTCGTGGTCCCGTGGAAGTACGGCTTCAAGAGTATCAAATCCATCGTGCGCATTCGATTTCGGGAGACGCAGCCCCGGAACACGTGGGAGATCATGAATTCCGACGAGTACGGGTTTTACGCCAACGTGAATCCGGACGTGGACCACCCGCGGTGGAGCCAGGCTCGGGAGCGCCGTTTGCCGGGATTCCGCAAGAACCATGAGACGCAGCTGTTCAACGGCTACGCCGACGAGGTGGGCCAGCTCTACGCCGGAATGGATCTCCGCCGGAACTTCTGATCACGATGTCGCTATCCCAGTGGGTGCGCCGCGTCGGCAAGCCGGTAGCCTTCGCGGTCTCCTTGATTCCGTTCGTGATGCTCGCCTCCAGCCTCTACCTGGGCCGGTTGGGCGCCAATCCCATCGAAGAGGTCACGCATCGCACCGGCGATTGGACCCTGATCTTTCTGCTGATCACTCTGGCGATCACGCCGATCCGCAAGCTGACCGGTGTGGGGGTCGTGGTGCAGTTTCGCAGGATGGCGGGCCTGTTCGCCTTCTTTTACGCCGTCGTGCACTTCTCGATCTATCTCGTCTTCGATCACTTCTTCGCATTGGCCGCCATCGTTGAGGACGTGACGCAGCGACCGTACGTGACGGTGGGGTTCACCAGCCTGGTGCTGCTGATACCCTTGGCGATCACCTCGACCAAGGGATGGGTGAAGCGCCTCGGTGGCCGGCGGTGGACCCGCCTGCACCAGCTCATCTACGTCGCCGCGGCCGGCGGTGTGATGCATTACCTGTGGTTGGTCAAGGCCGACACGCGGCGGCCCGTTGTCTTCGGACTCATCCTCGTGGCGCTGCTGGGGCTGCGGTTGTGGCGCCCGCGGCAGCGCCGCCGCCCCAAAGAAGCTCCTGGGACCGGCCCGGCGGCGCCCCTCACCCGATCCGGATAGCGGGGTATGTCGATCGCCGTCGAGCCCCCGACCCACCCTGTGCTCCGCGACGGGTCCCTCCCTCACGCGGACGCGCTACCCATTCTCGGCCGGCGGGTGGTCTTCGAAACCAACAGCGTCGCGGTCCTGGAAGCCGTCGAACGCTCGTTTGGCGGGTGGAGACATCTTGCCGAGTCGTTCGAGGATCCGGAGCCGGTTTGTCGGGTGCGGCTGATCGTCGAGGAGGGCGGGGGGGGATTCGCCGAGCGTCCGACATTTCAGTACCGTTTGCCCGCTCCCCACCGGATGGTTGTCACGGCCCCCGGAAGTGTCGGCGTGGCCGAGAGCGAGCGGCACGAGGCATATGCGTTCGTTACGACCGAGCTCGTCGAGCACGATGCACATTTTCGATACGGGATCGTCGAGGCCCTCACGCTGATGCTCGTGACGAGCACCGATCGGCATCCCCTCCATGCTGCCACCGTGGCAAGGGACGGTGCGGCGCTCCTCTTGGCCGGGCCCTCGGGTGTTGGCAAGAGTACGCTGGCGTACGCGGCAAGCCGGGCAGGCCTCGAGGTGCGCGGCGATGAGGCGGCGTACGTCCAGCGGCAACCCGGTCCCCGTCTCTGGGGGATGCCCGGTCGGGTGCGGCTGTCCCCGGCCGGCGCCGCACATTTCTCAGAACTGCGAGAGGTGGCTCCCGTACCGTCGGTCGACGGGAAGTCCAAGGTCGTCGTGCAACTCGATGTGGACGAGGCCGCGTGGCGACCGGTGGACCGCATGGCCGTGTGTCTCCTCACGGGAGGCGATGGACCGGTCGACGTGGAGCGCGTGGATGCCCCGGGCATTCTTCACGCGCTGACCAGCGACGTAGAGCCTGGTTTTGATCTCCGTCCGATGGAAGGGCGTCAGATGGCCGAGGCGCTCGCCCGACCGGGCGGATGGCGGTTGCGGTTGTCGAAGGATCCGACTGAGGCGGTGGAATTCTTCGAGGAGATGTTGCGGGCGATCTGATGTACTCAGGACGTGGCCATCCCCGCGTTGTCGGTGGCCGTGGATCGCTGTGCACGCTCCGTTCGTTTCAGTTCGTCCCACCGTGCGTCGAGACGGCGGCACAGGTCTTCCGTGGGATTCGGCCCGGCGTCGACTTCGTCGTGCAACAGGGCCCGTATGGCGCGGTAGAACGGCGTCTGGTACGTACCGCGGAACATCATGGCGAGATCATCGCTGTCCTGCCAATTCGTCTTGCGACCCAGCTGCTCCTTCACCACCTCGAAGAATTTCGTCCCGGGTAGTGGATAGGAGACGGAAACACCGATGTCGTCAGGTCGCTCCGACCGAATCAGATCTCGGGTGAGGAGGACGTCATCCCACTCTTCGCCCAGATACCCGAGCTGGATGAACCAGCAGGCGCGGATGCCGTGCGCCTTCAGGTTCCGGGTTGCGGTGCGGATCTGCTCGATGGTGGTTCCCTTGTCCATCGCGTCGAGAATGCGCTGAGAGCCGGACTCGGCGCCCAGCCAGACCTCCTCGGCGCCCGCGTCGGCCAGCGCGGCCACCACCGGAACCTTCATGAGATTGGGTCGCGACTGCATCATGAACGGAATCTGCGCGTCCCGCTTCCGCACCTCCTCGCCGAACGCTTCGATCCAGGCCGCCGTGAGCCCGAAGATGTCGTCGGCAAACCACACATGATCCGGGGCCACGCGGTGGCGCAGTTGGCGCATCTCCTCGGCAACGTCGGCGGGGGATCGTTGGGCGTACCTGGTGCCGAACAGCGGTTTGGCGCACCAATTGCACTTGTATGGACATCCGCGCGACGTGACCATGTTCCACGACAGTCGGCCGTGCGCGTTGGTCCACGCGTGCCGATAACGCTCCACGTCGAGAATGTCCCACGCTGGAAACGGGATGGCGTCGAGATCTTCGATAATGGGGCGAGCGGTCGTGCGGGAAACGTGCGCCGGTGAACCTTCTCCGTTCACCGAGCGGAAAGCGAGTCCGGGGATCTCACCCAGGTGGGCGGAGCTTTGGTCGGTCCAATGCTCGACAACCGCGGTGATGGCCTCTTCGGGTTCCCCGAGCACGATGACGTCGGCGCCGGCGTCGAGGTACTTGTTCTCGTGGTCGCTGGCATCGGAGCCGTTGACGACCACCTTGCATCCCGATGCCCTGGCGGCTCTGATCATGTTCAGCGCCGCATCGCGCATCCGGGTCGTGCACATCTTTGTGAGGAAGTTGAAGTTGTCCTCGACGAGGGCAACCACGTCGGGCTGCGTCTCCTTCAGGCGCGCGCTGAAATCTTCCACCCCGTGCGCCAGCATGGCGTCGAACAGGTGCACGACGTGACCTTGTTCGCGCAGATGCGCCGCCACGATGAGCGTCGCCAGCGGCGGATACGGTTTCATCCGACGCCATTGCTTTTCGTCGTACCGCAGGTAGTACGAATGCGCGACCAGAATCGACGCATGTCGTTGGGACGTCATGTGGCCTTTCTGCGACCGAGAGGGGAGGTGGGGTTCCTCGACTTCTCTTAAACTACCTCCTGCGGCCCGATGTTCCCATGCGGTTCCCGGGTGGAGTAGTTTCCAACATGGCCGATCTCCTGTTGACCCACGGGTATTTTCTCTGCGAGGATGAGAAGGAAAGGGAGATCATGAAGCCCTATCCGCCGTTGGGGCTGTTGTATCTCTCGGCCTATCTCCGTCGGGCGGGCATCGACGTGGAGACCTTCGACAGTACGTTCGCCACACCGCAGGACCTCACGAGCCGGTTGTCCCGGGGCGGCGGGATCCTCGGGATCTACACCAACCTCCTCACGCGCCAGTCGGTATTGCGCATCGCTGCTGAAGCCAAGCGGTCGGGCTGGACCGTGGTTTTGGGGGGCCCCGAGTCGGCCAACTATCCCGAGGAGTACCTGCGGCGCGGCGCCGACGTGGTGGTGATCGGTGAAGGGGAGGAGACGATGGCGGAGCTATTGCCGGCGTTGAGCAGGCACGGACCCAACCGTCTCCACGAGGTGTCGGGCATCGTATTCGTCGATGAGAGCGAACGGACCGTCCCGACCAACGCCCGGCCGCAGGTCCAGGACATCGACAGTCTTCCGTGGCCCGACCGAGAGGCCATCGACCTGCAACGGTACGTCGACGTGTGGCGGGAGCACCATGGACAGGGAAGCGCCAACCTCATCACTGCCCGTGGGTGCCCCTACAAATGCCGTTGGTGCTCACACGCCGTCTTCGGGTTCACCCATCGGCGACGGTCCCATGTCGATTGTGCCGCAGAGTTGGAGAACATCCGGGACCAATACCAACCGGATCAGGCGTGGTACGCCGACGACGTGTTCACGATTCACCACCGCTGGCTGTTCAAATACGCCGCGGAGCTGAAGCGCCGCAATCTGCACCTACCCTTCGAGACGATCTCCCGGGCCGACCGCATGATGAAGGAGGACGTGCTGGATACCCTGGCCGAGATGGGGTGCACGCGCATCTGGATCGGATCGGAAAGCGGAAGTCAGCGCGTGCTCGACGCCATGGACCGGGGTGTCACTGTCGAGCAGGTACAGTGGGCCACCCGGGCGGCGCAACGCCGCGGGATTCAGGTTGGCATGTTTCTCATGTGGGGATATGAGGGGGAAACCCTCGACGACATCGCGGCCACCGTCGAACACGTCAAGAAAACCAACCCGGACGTGTTCTTCACGACCGTGGCATACCCGATCAAGAATACAGCCTACTACGACGCCGTTGCAGATCGCGTCACGCTGGACAAACCGTGGGAGGACGCCACGGATCGAGACTATTTCATTCACGGGCGCCAAAGTCGCGAGTACTACGAACACGCCGACCGGTGGCTCCACAGTGCCGTGCAGGCTGGGCGGTGGAACGGCAAGGATCCGGGGCGGGCTCGAGAGGAAGAGGAGCGGGCGGAAGAGGCGCGGCGCGCTCTGCAGGAATTGGCGTCTGCCATGGGAGCATGACCGAGCCTACCAGCGCGTTCGACGGGCTGGCGTCCGAGTACGACGCCACGTTCACCCACTCGGTGATCGGCACCATCCTGCGCCAGGCCGTGTGGCGCCGAGCGGATGCGTGCTTCGGGTCGGGAGACCATGTCCTCGAGCTGAATTGCGGTACCGGAGAGGACGCGCTCCATCTGGCACGACGAGGCGTTCAGGTTCTCGCCACCGACGTGTCGTCGAGAATGCTGGACGTCGGTCGGGAGAAGATTGCGGCTGCCGGCGTGGGGGAGCGGGTCACATTCCGCCGCATGGCGATCGAGGAATTCACCGTCGACGAGGCTGAGGGGTTCCTCCGCGATATCGATGTACCGTCGGGTTTCGACGGGGCGTTGTCGAATTTCGGCGGTCTCAACTGCGTGGCCGACCTGACGGCCTTCGCCACGGGTCTGTCCCAGTACGTCCGGCCGGGTGGAGTCGCACTGTGCTGTGTCATGGGTCCGGTCGTGCCCTGGGAGTGGGCGTGGTTCCTGGCACGGGGACGCCCCACGAAGGCGTGGCGGCGGCTGCGGCGCCGGGGCGCCGTGTGGCGCGGCGTGCATGTGCACTATCCCACGATCCGCGCCGTCCGGCGAGCCTTCTCGCCGGCGTTTCGGGCGGTACGGGTGAGCGCGCTGGGAGCGCTCGTTCCCCCACCGTACACCGAGCGCGCCGTCGGGCGGTTCCCCAGACTGTTGCGCTTTGCGGCGCGGTGTGAGCGTCGTCTGGCGACCATACCGCCGCTTCCGTGGCTGGCCGATCACTACCTGGTGGAGTTTCGGCGCATGTAGGTGGTCGGCGGTTGATTTACGGGACGATGCTCTCCCACACGTCGAAACGTGACGGGGGGCGGCGCCGGCGCAGCAGCGCCACCAGCGGTCGCAATTCGTACCACAGCGGATACCACACCCGGTGCCGTCTCCACGCGAGGCCGAGACGCGACGACCCGTCGCGGAGTCGCCGAGGCGTCAAGAACTCGATAAAGGGCAATCCCGCCAGGTCGTCGGCCAGATCTCCGAACTGTCGGTCGGCGTTGCGCTTCTTCTCCTCCACCATCTGGCGGCCGATTTCTTCGCGGCGGTAGAACGGCGAATCGATGATGAAGATCCGTCCGCCGCCGACCACAACTCGGGTGACCTCCCGCAACACGGCCTCGAGATCCAGGGCGTAGTGCAGCGAGGCGTTGAAGATGCACACATCGAAGCTGTCGGTTCGGAACGGCATTCCCTCGAACGAGGCTGCCACGCGGGGAAACAAGGTCTCGAGGTGTGGCCGATATCCATTCGCCGCTGCCAGGCCGTCGACATCGTCCGTGCGGACGTCAACCGCCACGGGACGGTGTCCGTTTTGGGCGGCCCGGTAGCACAACCAGCCGTTCCCGGCGCCGAGATCGAGGATTCGCCTCGGCCCGTCCAGCAGCCACCGGGCAGCGAGTGCGTCGAACGACCGGGCACGCACGCTCCACTCTCTCGCGAGTGGCCCTTGCGTGACGTACGGGAGCGCCAGGAGCTCCGCCTCTCCGCCGCGCCCTTCCCGGGCTCGAGCGACTCCGTATGCGGCACGAAAGCGCCGCAACCGGTCGGTGTGGTTGGGGGGTGTCTCGGTCAAAGGGCCTGCATGTGCGTCAGATGCTCTCTCGTTGTGGCTCCCTGAGCGGAATGAATCGTCTCACGAGATCCAATTCCCATGGTCGCTCGTAGCGCCCCGTTGCGTATCGCCAGCGAGCCACGTGGCGCAAGATGCTCTTGCCCCAGCGCGGCGTGGCGTAGTCCTGAACCGTGGGGAAACGCGAGTACAGGACCCGCGAGAAGTCCCGCACCCGGCGACGCATCCGCGGTGTCAACCACGGTGCATCCTGATGACAGACATAGTCGATCCATCGAGGCTGCGTCCACTCTTCGGGCGTGGTCGGGAGCGCGGGGCCCTCCGGCCCATAGGTTTCCAGAATGGGTATGCGACCGGCGCCCCCGTGGTCACGTTGGCGCCACGCCGGCTCCCGCTGGGGTGTCGGGCTGTAGAAGTACAGGATGATCTCGCACTCGGGATGGATCTTCTTGAGCTTCTTGATGAATCGAAACGTCGTTTCGATCTCGCCCTCGGGGTCTTCGGGGCCACCGAGCACGAACGAGAACTCGGGAATGACGCCGAATTCCCGACACCGCCTGGCCACCTCCAGCGTGTGCTCGACCCTACTACCCTTGTGCATCCGCTTGAGGGCCGAATCGCTGGCCGCCTCGGCGCCGATGTACGTCATCTTGAGTTGACTCTTCTCGATCAACTCCCACGTCTTGGTCTCAAAGTTGGCGAGCGTGTCGGCGCGTGCGTAGCACCACCACGGCAGTTCGAACCGCGCCATCACGTCGAGGGCCTCGACGCTCGTCTCCTCGCGATCGAAGAAGTTGTGGTCGTAGTACTGCACGGCGTTGGCGCCGTATTGATCTCGCAGCGTCGTCAGCGCTTCCGCCAGTCGCGCCCCGCCCTGCAGGTGGGTGGACCCATTGAACATCGACACCACACCGCAAAAGGTGCAGCGATAGCGACAGCCGATGGCGGCCTGGTGGACGGCGGTTCTCGACCCCAGAAAGCTCGGTCGCAGGTAACGGCCCACGTCGCCGAGACGGGCGTAGGGGAAGGGGGGATACGTGTCGGGAGGTCGAAACGGCCGGTCGGCGTTGTGGACGATCTGGCCGTTGCGTTTCCACGTCAATCCCGGGATGTCGGCGACCACGGTGTGGTGTGCCGCCGACGACCCGTACTCACCGGGGCCTGTCGCACGCAGCCCCTCCAAAAGGTCCACCACGGTGTCCTCACCCTGCCCACGAATCACGAAGTCCACGTAGGGTGCGTTGACTGCCGAGTCCGGGTACAGCGTTGGGAAATACCCTCCCCATGCGATGGGCACGCGAGGCCTAGCTGACCGCACGGCCGAGGCGATTTGGATCGCCGGCGCAACCTGGGGCCCGGGCATGACCGTCATGGCGACCAAGGCGGTGTCATGGCGATCGAGCATCGCACGAACGGTCCCCGCCGCGTCGGGATCGACGTTGCCGTCGACGATGTCATACTCGTAGCGATCCTCGAGGACGGCCCCCAGCGCGAGGAGTGACAGCGGCAGACGCACTGCTCGCGGCGAGCACATCTTGGGGTTCACGAGGATGACGCGTCGGCTCACAGGGATGGTTCGGCCGATGTGGTTCGTCGTGTGGCGGCGTAGACCGTCACGACTTCATTGTGGAAGTTGCGGCGAACGACGGGCATGGTCGTGAAGCCGTTTTGCCTGAGCGCTTCAATCAGGCCCGACTCGTCGCCGTCGCTGGAGAACACGATCAGTGCCCGTCCTTTCGGGAGGAGAACCAGCGGCAGGCCTGCGGCGAAGCGTTCGATGACATCCGGACTGCGCCACGCCACGTCGGCCTCCGATCGCGGTTGGCCGCGGTAGAAGGGCGGATTGAATGTCACCAGGTCGAACTGTTTTCCGTGCACTGGCGCGAACAGGTCGCCCTGGAGGATCCGGACCTGCTCCTGCAGGTCGTTGATGAGGACATTGGCCCGAGCGCACCGCGTAGCCGCGGCGCTCACGTCCACGCCCAGAACGTGGTACCCCTGGCGGGCGGCGAAGATGGCCGCGATGCCGGAACCCGTGCCCATGTCGAGGGCGTGGGGCGGTGCATCGGCGGTTGCATGCGTCGGCGGCAATTCGGCAATTGCCCGGGCGAGGAACCGGCCTGTGCGGAAGACGACCGGATCGTGCACTCCGGGCAAGACGGTCAGCGGGACCCCATCGACCCATCGCAGTCGCGCGCGGTCGAGCTGCCAGAGGAGGAAAGGCCGCTTCAACCGCAGCCAGAGCAGGGTCAGAAGGCGGATCAGCTCAACACCTCGTGTCATCTGTTTGACCGGAGTCGCTCAACCAATCATATATCCAAATCCCGGGATGCAAAGGCCTCTGTCATGACCGAGTTGACCCCCCGGCCCACCGCGGTGCGGGAGGACGCCGACGATCGTCTGCCGCTTCTTCCACGACGCGATCCGGTGCTGGCGTTGCCGCTACTCATCCTCTATCCGCACAGCCGCTGCAATTGCCGCTGCATCATGTGCGACATCTGGCGCACGACCACCAAGGATGAAATCAGTACGGAAGACGTCAGGCGTTGGCTTCCGGAGTGGGAGCGCCTGGGCGTACGCCGTGTCGTGTTGAGTGGCGGCGAGCCCCTGATGCACTCGAGCTTTTGGGACCTGTGCGACGTGCTGGCGGGAGCCGGCATCGGCCTCACCGTGTTGAGCACGGGTCTCTTGCTGCGCCGCGATCCCGAGCGCCTGGTGCAGTATTGCGATGACGTCGTGGTGAGCCTCGATGGACCGCGTGAGGTCCACAACCAGATTCGCAATATTCCCCGGGCGTATGAGAAACTGGCGGAGGGCGTTGCCGCGGTACGCGGGACGGGCGGCGCAGTGAGTGTTTCGGGACGCTGTACCGTCCAGCGACAGAACTTCCGGACATTGCGGGCCACGGTCGAGGCCGCCCGGGAGCTGGCCCTCGACCGAATCAGCTTTCTGGCGGCGGACGTGAGCACCGACGCGTTCAACCGTCCGGAGGCATGGGATGCCGAAAGGTCAGCGGGCGTGGCACTGTCGGAGGACGATCTCCCACCACTGCGAGCCGAGCTGGAAGCCATGGAGCGGGAGTGCCAACGTGAATTCGCGGCAGGGTTCGTCGTGGAGAGCCCGGACAAGCTCCGCAGGCGCATCCTCCAGTACTACGAAGCCCTCGCCGGCCGAGGCGATTTCTCCCCCATTGAATGCAACGCCCCATGGGTGTCTTCGGTCATCGAAGCCGATGGAACCGTTCGTCCATGTTTCTTCCAGCCTCCCCTGGGGAACGTGTTCGATGCCCCGAGCTTCTCGGCGATCCTCAATTCCGAGGAGGCGGTTGCGTGGCGACAGGGACTGGATACCACACGCAACGCGATCTGCCGTAAGTGCGTGTGCTCGCTGGCGCTGCGGGAATCAGATCCGAATCTCGCCAGGTGAAGGTCCTTCACGTTGGTGCCCATTGGGATCGCCAGCGACGTCCGCCCGAGGCGCTTCTGCAAGCCTGGCCCACCTTGATAGACGTGGCTTCGGCAGCGTCCGGTGAGGAAGTGAACGTCCGGGTTCTCCAGGCCGCAGCTGAAGATGCCACGCTCTCTGCGCACGGTGTCACCTGCGAGTTCGTTGCGGAGCGACCTTTTCGTATTGGACGCCGGACGATACTCGTGCCACGACGGCTGGCGAAACGTGCCGCGGAGTTCTCTCCCGACCTGGTGCATTTCCATGGATTGTCGCTGGCGCTGCCCCTGCGGTGGTTGCAGCGCGCACTTCCGGGAACCCCGGTGCTCGCCCAGGACCACGGTGGCAGCCCGCGATCCGGGTGGAAGGTTGCCGTGTCTCGATGGGGATTGGCGACAGTGGATGCGGTGGCTTTCACATCTCGAGCCATGGCCCGGCCGTTTCAGGAGACGGGGTGTCTCGGTCCGCGCGTTGCCGTGTTTGAAATCCTGGAGTCATCCAGTCGATTCACACCGGGGGATCAGGCAGTAGCCCGAACGAAGACCGGTCTGAGTGGCGACCCGTGTGTTCTCTGGGTGGGGCGGTTGAACTCGAACAAGGACCCCCTCGCCGTGCTCGATGCGGTGAGCGAGGCGCTAACGCGGTGTCCTGCGCTCCGTTTGTGGTGCTGTTTTGCCGAAGCGCCGTTGGCCGAGGCGGTACAGGCTCGGTTGGCAGGAGAGCCGCGTCTCCGCTCGTGCGTTCAGCTCGTCGGCCAGGTGCCACACGATCGTTTGCAGGACTATTACCGTGCCGCTGATATCTTCGTACTCGGCAGCAAACGGGAGGGTTCCGGTTACGCATTGCTGGAAGCGCTCGCTTCGGGTTTGACGCCGGTGGTGACGGACATTCCGGCTTTCCGGCGTATCACGCGAGATGGAGCTGTTGGCGCGCTCTCGCCGGTGGGAGATTCGGCGGCCATGTCTCGTGCTCTCGTCGAGGTGGCATCGGCGGACCGCGACGTGCTGCGCCGCAAGGCGCGCACGCATTTCGATCAGGCGCTGTCGTTTGACGTTGTCGGCAAAGAGCTTCGCGCCGCTTACCGAACCATCATCGGCCCATGAAGATTGCCTTGATCGTCCCCGGCGGAGTCGACCGCAGCGGTGAGTATCGCGTCATCCCCTGTCTGTTGTGGCTCATCGAACGACTGGCTTGCCGCCACGACGTGCACGTCGTCGCGCTGCGTGGGGAACCGGAACCGTGCCGCTATGAACTCCTGGGGGCCACGGTCCACGCCATGGGGAGCGGCAAGGCCCGGTGGAGGGCGCTTCGGTGCGTCATGGCGGAGCATCGGGTGGCGCCGTTCGACGTGTTCCACGCCATGTGGGCCGGGGCACCGGGCTTTGTCGCCGCGTGGGCGGGATGGCTGCTCCGCCGGCCGGTTGCACTGCACCTCGGTGGGGGAGAGCTCGTTGCCCTGCAGGACATCGGGTATGGCGGGGCACGTACCCTACGCGGCCGGGTGCAAACCCGCGTGGCGCTGCGGGGGGCCGATCGGATTACTGCGGCAAGTGCCCCGATGCTGGACGCCCTGGCCGAGTTGGGGATATCGGCGCGGCGGGTTCCCTTGGGGGTCGACCTGACCCGGTGGCCCGTGCGCGAGCCGGAGCGGCGGGGTGGAACGGCCCGGTTGCTCCATGTTGCGAGTCTCAATCACGTCAAGGACCAACGCACCCTGCTCCAGGCCGCCGCGCTGCTGCGCGACGAGAATGTGGACTTCCACCTCGATGTCGTGGGCGAAGACACGCTGAGCGGCGCAGTGCAGGCTCTCGCCGTCTCGCTCGAACTCGATGACCGCGTGACCTTCCATGGATTCCTGCGCCACGTGGAAGCACGAGCGCTGTTCGAGCGAGCCCACCTGCTTCTGGTGTCGTCGCGCCACGAGGCCGGCCCCCTCGTCGTGTTGGAAGCCGCCGTCGCTGGGGTTCCCACGGTTGGGACGAGCGTGGGGCACGTCAAGGATTTTGCTCCTGACGCGGCCGTGGCCGTCCCACTACGGAGTCACGAGGGACTCGCCAGGCGGATCGCCGAGCTGCTGGCGGACGACGCCCGCAGGCTCGACCTGGCCCGAGCGGCGCAACAGCGTGCCACCCGAGAGGATGCCGACTGGACCGCCCGTCGGTTCGAGGAGATCTACGAGGAGCTGGTGGGTAATCGGTGAGACATTGTGGCGGCGTCTCGGGGTGAGGCCCGGTGCAACCGCGGGCCTGAACCGGTTAATGTTCGACGACTTCAAACAGTGAATTCTCGCGAGATATTCATGAAAATGTCTACGTCACGATTGACGATCCTGCTCGTGGGCCTCGCCGCCCTCGGGTGCGGCGACGCCTATCTCACCCCGGAACTCCGGGTCATCGATGAGACAGGGCTGAGAGAGCACACCCAGCGTTTGGCCTCCGACGAGTTCGAGGGCCGCGCGCCGTCTTCCCACGGTGAGGATCTCACCGTGCAGTACTTGGCCGACACGTTCCAGCGGATGGGCCTCCAGCCTGGTAACGAGGGCAGCTACTTCCAGGACGTCCCGGTGGTGGAAGCCGTGGTCTCCAACAGCCCCACCCTGACGATTCGCGGTGGTGGCGCGACGACCGAATTGGAGTTCGGGAGCGAATTCGTCGGGTGGACGAAGCGAGTGGTCGACCAGTCGACGCTTTCCAATTCACGCTTGGTGTTCGTCGGCTATGGTGTGGTCGCTCCAGAGTACGAATGGAATGACTACGAGGGGGTCAACGTTCAGGGGCGTACGGTGGTCATCCTGGTGAACGACCCGGGCTTTGCCACACAGGACGAGGCGTTGTTCAACGGCAACGCCATGACCTATTACGGTCGTTGGACGTACAAGTACGAAGAGGCGGCCCGGCAGGGCGCGGCGGGCGCCATCGTGGTGCACGAGACCGAGCCTGCGGGCTACCCGTGGGATGTTGTCGAGAGCAGCTGGATGGGGCCGCAGTTCGACCTCGTTGCGGAAGACGACAACATGTCGAGGGTGGCGGTGGAGAGTTGGATCACCACAGACGCCGCCCGCGCGGTGTTCGCGCAAGCCGGGATGGACTACGACGAGCTGAAAGCCCAAGCGGCATCCCGGGATTTCCAGGCGGTGCCGATGGGCCTTCGGGCCAGCACGAGCCTCACCAACCAGATAACCCGTTCCACGTCCCGAAACGTCCTGGCTGTGCTCCCCGGCTCGGATCGGTCCGACGAGGCTTTGGTGTACATGGCGCACTGGGACCATCTGGGCCAGGACCCGGATATCGCCGGCGACGGGGTCTATAACGGCGCGTTGGACAACGCCACCGGGACCGCCGGTTTGCTGGAGCTCGCTCAGGCCTACGCGTTCCTCGAGGAGCCGCCATCGCGATCAATTCTCTTTCTGGCGGTGACCGCGGAGGAGAAGGGTCTGCTTGGTTCGGCCTATTACGCGTCCAATCCCGTGTATCCTCGGACGAAGACGGTCGCCGCGATCAACATGGACGGTCTCAACGTCGACGGCCCGATGAACGACATCACGGTGATAGGGTACGGTGCGTCGGAGCTGGATGATTATCTCGAAGACGAGGCGATCGTCCAGGAGCGGGTGATACGCGCAGATCCGGAGCCGGAGAAGGGGTTCTATTACCGGTCCGATCACTTCAGCTTTGCCAAGGAGGGCATTCCGGCCCTGTACACCGACGCCGGCATTGACCACGTCGAGCACGGCGAACAATGGACGTTGGCGCGGCGGGATGCGTACACGGCGGAGCGGTATCACAAGCCCACCGACGAATTCGATCCCACCTGGGACCTGTCGGGCGCCGTGGCCGATCTGCGCATCCTGTTCAACATCGGGTTCCGCCTGGCGAACGAATCGACGTTCCCCAATTGGCGGATTGGCAACGAGTTTCGCGCCCGGCGCGACGCGGAGATGGCTCAGGAGAGCGGTCTCCAGATGGGGGAAGGCCGCTAGATAGGAGTTGGGTGTGGGGGGCGACACATGAGGCTCCCCACCCCAATCGCGCCCATGGCTACTGTCGAATCGCTCCCCAAGGCGTTTCCGTCCCGGTACGACGTTCCGGTCATCGCCCATGTCGACCTGGGCATCTTCTACAAACAGTACTTCACCGACTGCATGTCCTGCCCCTTCTGCGCGGACTCCTGTTGCTCCCATGGTGTTGACGTGGATCTCTATCACGTCCAGCGACTGCTGGAGCGTGGCGACGCCCTCGAGGCGTACACGGGTATCGCCCGAGATGGCTGGTTTGTACGAGATCGCATCGAGGATCCGGAGCTCCCGGGGGGCGGTTCGGTGCGCACGCAGGTCGCCGGTGGAGCATGCGTGTTTCTCGACCGGCGGGGCCGGGGCTGCTTGATTCATAAATTCTGCGATGAGTTCGATACCGATTACCACGAACTCAAGTCGATTGTGGATTGCCTGTTTCCTCTCGCCGTTACCGACAGCACGCTCTATCCGGCATCTGAGGTGGAGGACGGGACGCTGGCGTGTGTGGGTACGGGGCCGTCGCTGTACCGGGGATTACGAGGGGAGCTGCAGTACTATTTCGGCGACGAGTTGGTGCGAGTGTTGGATGCGATGGAGGTGAGCGGTGATGTGTGAGGGGGCCACCGATCTCCTACTGCCCAATCGTATAGCTCAGTCTCGTGGCAACCAGCAAATCGTTCTTCTTGATACCGGGTTGGGGTTTGTTGGTGAATTCGTCGAGGACGCTCAAGCGGAACCCGATTCCAAGGAACAACGGCGCCGTGACGCTGGCGTCGGAAACGAAGCGAAAGTCGGCCAGATCCTCCACCTTGGGTGAGAAGTCGGCCTGCCAGAGCAGCACCATCGGGCCAAAATCGTGCCGCAGCTTCGAGGCGGCAGACACCACCATAGCCGTCTCGGACCCGGTGGAGATGAAGTTCTCACGGCGCACACCGCCGGCGAAAGAAATGTCCAAGTCCGTGGCGCCCTGGGCGACCGCCTGGTAGCCCAATCCGGTGTTGTAGGTAGACCGGAGGGCGATGTCCTGAAACCGGTCTCGCTCCTGCCGGGTCGATGCGAAGAAGAAGAACTTGGGGTTGACGAAGACATCCAACCGCAGGCTGCCGTAATACTTGCTGACGGTGTTCTCGAAGTCGCCTCCCGACGTCTGGCTCGATTCCCGGTTGACCCCGAATCCCAACGTGATGCGGTCTTTGGTCGTCCGACGCTCGACGTCCAAGGTCGATGAAAGGCCCCGGGCCCTGCTGTTGCCGCTCTTGTCCGAGAACCCGAAGGCCAGGTTTGCCACCCAGAACCTACCAAATGGTGTGAGGAAACCGATCTCCACCGGAGCTAGGGCCTCGAGGTCGGCGGCGCTTCCCACGGCTGCGATCTCACCGGGGGCAACGGTCCGGGTCCCCGCCGCGAAGGTGAGAGCCAAGCCGCCCGGGGCCGGGGCGATTGTCGCCGCGTCGATGGTACCGTCCGTCAGGCGCACGCCAATCGCCTCCGGGCTGAGGAGCCCCGCGATCTCATCCACCGGGATGCTCACGTCCTGGCCACCGTAGGTGAAGATCCAAGAGCCGCCGTCGATCTGCTTGAGGGTTCCGGTCAGTCGGTCACCGTTGTCCAGTGTGATCGTCTGCTGGGCCCCGAGGGGGCCGGCGAAGAACGAGAGCACGGCAACGAGGAGAGCGGGTCTGATGAGGGGCAGTCGCGTCACGGTAGGTGTCCTCGTGGTAGCTCTCGGTCCGTCGCGGCACCTGCCGGCTCGCCAGGGGCCGTGGTATATTCCCTTCGTGCCGGACGCACGCCACCAGGTCCGAGAGTGATCATGAACATGTCTTGGGTTGGGCGAAATAATAATCACAACGACCGGTCCTCGGACGGGGGGGTGCGCGTGTAGTCTCACCACGACTGGATTCGCAACCGCCCGCCCGGGAGCACCGAGCGGGCGTTTTTTTTATGGGGTGTAGCTCAATTGGCGGAGCGCCTGGCTGTTAACCAGGAGGTTGGAGGTTCGAATCCTCCCGCCCCAGTTCTTCTTTGCCGCATTTTCGCTAGGGTTTG
>JBDHHA010000036.1:0-64729 GCA_039589615.1 Gemmatimonadota bacterium | reverse complement strand
GGTCCTGGTGACCCTCACGCCCCTGCTCCTCTTCTTGCTCACCGCCGCCGTGGTGGCGGACCTGGTCGGCAGCGACCGGCCTACGGCGTCGGTGCAGGTGTGGAGTCTCATCCTCGGCAACGCGGGCCTGCTGCTGTGGAGCCTGGCGGCGGTCCTCCACGCCGCGTCCGAGTCCACGCCACGGCGCCGCGCCACCGCCACGGCGGCGAACGACCTGTTCCGACGCATCTGGCAATCCTTTCTCCAGTTCACCGCGCGGCGCTACTCCGAGGCTGAGCGCCGGCAGCTGCACGACATCGCGCGGGTACTGCCCGTCATCAGTGTCTCGGCGGGATGCCTCCTGGCGGTCGCCACGGGTATACTGCTGCCGTCGATCCCCGGGTCCCCGTTGCTCCTGCTGCCGGTATTGATGTATGCGGCATTCGTCATCATGGCCGTGCGCACCGTCAGTGACACGATGCGGTTTCTCCATCGCTACGCCCGGGAGCAGGCCGAGGTGGCCACCGAAGCACAAGACCACGCCACCCGGGCTCAGCTATCGGCGCTCCAGGCCCAGCTCAATCCGCATTTCTTGTTCAACGCGCTCAATACCGTGGCGGCCCTCGTGCGGACGAACCCGCCCGCCGCCGAGGAAACGGTGGGGAACCTCGCCCAGGTCCTCCGGCGCACGCTCGAAAGGTCCCGCCGCACCTTGGCCACACTCGATGACGAGGTGGATTATCTCGAGGCGTACCTCTCGGTGGAAAAGGAGCGGTTCGGCGATCGACTGACGGTGGAGTGGTCCATTGATCCAAGCACCCGCGCCCTCAAGATCCCTCCCATGACGCTGCAGCCTCTCGTCGAGAACTCACTGAAACACGGCATCGGGGGACAGCTACAAGGCGGGACGCTCACCATTCGGTCGGCCATCGAAGCAGGGTCCCTGCTGCTCGAGGTGGCGGACGACGGCGCGGGATTTCTTCCCCATTTCCGGGAAGGGACCGGACTCCGCAACCTGCGGGAGCGCCTGGAGGCACTCTACGGAGGCGAATCAAAGCTCCATGTGGACCGAGAAGCGACGGGTGCCAGCGTCACGGTCCGCATTCCCACGAACGGGAAAGGGCCAATCTGAGATGCGGGTGCTGATTGTCGACGACGAGAGTGCGGCGCTCCGCCGCCTGTCGATCATGTTGTCGGAACTCGACGTGGAACTGGTGGGCGAAGCCGCCAACGGACTGGAAGCGTTGAAGCTGGCGCGGGAGCGCCGGCCCGACGTGATGCTGCTCGACATCACCATGCCGGAGGTCGACGGATTCGATGTGGCGCAGCACCTGGAGGAGCCGAAACCACTCATCGTGTTCCAGACGGCGTTTCATGAGTACGCCCTCGAAGCGTTCGAGCACCAAGCGATCGACTATCTCGTCAAGCCCGTGACGCTGCCCAAGCTCCAGCGCGCTCTGGACCGCGCCCGGGAGCGCATGGAGGGCGCCAAGACTCGCGGGCTGTCCCAAGACGTACTGCACCAGCTCCGCTCGTCGTACCGGGCGGCCGGTGGCGCCCCCTCCCGGGTGCTGGTTCGCGATCAGGATGGCCACCGTCTCATGGCCTACGACGACATCACCCTCTTTCGGGCGGAACAGGGGACGGTCCGGGCCCGAACCGAGAGCGGCGAATACGTCACCGACTACACCCTGGCCGACCTGGAACACCGCCTGGGAGGAGCCTTCACCCGGCCGAACCGGTCCGAGTTGGTGAACGTTTCGCGGATTGATCGCATCACCAGTAATGGGGACGGCTCCGCGACGTTGACCTTGAAGGACGGCACTCCGATTCACGTCACTCGCAGACGAGCCGCGGAGGTCAGACGCCAGCTGGAGCAGTAGCCCACCGAACGTGACGTGGGTCACGTCCCAAAAGGCACTTGGTGATCTGGGTCACAGTGCCTGGCCAAAACCCGCAAAGGGAGTGTGACGAGCGACACGACGCCGGCCGCCGGCAACTCATAAGTTTCACCGAGCAAGGGACTTGCAGGTTTACTATGGCTCCTTCGGGACAGAGAGTGCAGGTATGGACCATCGCCGCCATCATGCTCTTCGGCGTGGTGGGGGAGGCGGTGGTACTGTTCTTCGGTACCGATCCGGCGTTTCGACTCCGAGCCGGGATGCTGCTGCTGGCTCTGATTGCCTGGCCGCTGTTCTACGCCGCGCGCCGGTTTCCCAGTGGAGATGCGGTCCTCGCCGAGCAGCCCCGGCGGCGCTTCAGTCGCCTCCGGCGGTGGACCCGGGAGTTGCTCCGGGAAATCAGCCGGCTCAATTGGACCGTGATGGACGTCGATCGTGGTTTCCGCGATCGGGAGGCTGCCGACGCGGAGATCGAAGCCATCGAATTGCGCCTGTATGAGATCATCGAGGAAATCAAGCTCACGGCGGGGAAGCCGGATGCCGAGCCCGAACGGGGGCACGAGAGCGAGATGGCCTTGCGGCGCAGTCGCTTGCCCCGCTGGACGCCCGATCCTCGCAGTGCGGGACTGGCCGAGCCGAGCGCGCCGACCCTATAGGGGTCTTCACCACCCAGGTCCAAGCAGGAATCTCCTGAGCTGACGTCGCATTTACCTGCCGATCCGGCTGCTGCTGCCCCAATAGACCCGTATTCCACGCCGATACCGGCCAAAAAAAACCCTCCGCACCGGAAGGGAACGGAGGCTGTAGAGGGGAGCCGGAGGGAGGGCCAAAACCGACGTCAAATCCTGTGTGTAGTGCCGGGCGTGAAGCAACCCCGCCGTCGGCGGCAACGAGCTCCGGGCGTGCCGACTGACCCTCCCCGTTTGGTTCGGCCCGAGCGGGCCGCACAAGCACCTCATGAGGAGGTGCGTGAGAGAACCCGGCTACAGGATCCATGTGCCAGATGCCGGGAATTGCCAAAAGGTTACAGACCGGCAAGAATTCCCCCCAACCATCCCATCCGGGTCTGGCGGCACGTCAGATCCCCTCGCGGGTATCGAGAATCCAGGCAACCCATCATATACGGATCGGAGAGGTCCCATGGCATTCCGGATCGCCGCATGGATGCTGACGTTTACGGTGACGCTGGGTGCGGGGCTCCCTACCGCAGCCCAGACGCTCCAGGGCGGCGCCCAAGCACGAGCAGCCGTCGGGCGCATGCTCGAGACCCTGGGTGGGGAGGAGGTTTGGGCGGCGGGGCGGACGATACGAATCCAGCTACGGGGACACATGGCCCTCGAAGCCCAAATCTGGGAGGAGACCTTCTGGATCGACCTCCAGGTGCCCCGTGGTCGGTACGAGATTTCGACCGGTAACTCCCGCCGTGTGATTGCCTGGACCACCGGGGCGGGCTGGGAACTGCGCGGGGATTCCCTGGAACACTTCGACCGGGAGCGCATCGATTTCGAGCACGCCTACTGGACCCGGGAGCCCAACGTGATCTTCCACCGCCTCGCCGCCGCCACGCCCGCCACGCGCGTGGTGGTTGATTCCACCGAAGACGAGCTCACACGGATTACGGCAATCGACGCGGCAACGGGCGAGACGCTGTGCTGGTTTGCGGTGAACGTGTCGGGTGCACCGGTCAAATGGGGTACCACCCTGGGCGACCTGACGCTGGAACACGTATTCGGTCCGCTCGGCCCCTACGAAGGCGGCATCCGCATCCCCCAATGGGGAGCCACCGTCGGCGGTGTGTGGCGCTACGAGCATCTCGACGCGGCGCTGACCGTCGAGCCGACGACGGTGTCGTTCGATCCACCACGAGGTCACGAGCAATGAGCAAATACCGAGTTCCCCTCGTGGCGGTTCTCCTCACTGGCTGTTCAACCACGCCCCCGCTGGGTCCAATCCAGTTCACCAAGAGCAGCCAGACCTTTACCGCAAGGCTGACACCCCGGATCGGATTGGGCGATTTCGACGGCGACGGCGATCTGGATGCGGTGTTTGCCACCATGGGGCTGCAGCATTCCCAACTGTTGATGAATGACGGCACGGGGCATTTCATCGACTCCGGACAGGAACTCACACAACAAGGACACGGCGTCGGGGTTGGCGACCTGGACGGCGACGGCGACCTGGATCTGTTTGTGACTTGCGCCGGCTGGAACGATGGAGAGACTGAGTACAACAAACCCAGCAAGATCTACTTCAACGATGGCAGCGGGCGGTTTCGGGATTCGGGGCAGGATCTTGGGGATACCTACGCGAGCGGCACGACGGCCGATCTCTTCGATTTCGACTCGGACGGCGACCTCGACGCACATGTGCAGTACTACCCGCGCCGCGACAAGATCTATTTGAACGACGGACGCGGACATTTCGCCGAGGCGGATTATGCCATACCAGAGAGTGTGACCTGGGGAGATCTCGACTCCGATGGCGACCCGGACATGTTCATGCGCGTTCCGGGTGTGGGATTTCGAGTCGCTCTGAACGACGGCGACGGACAGTTTCACGATCGGTGGGCCCATTTGGACACGACGGTGCAGCGCGTGTTGGCCCGGTTGGTGGATCTCGATGGGGATGACGACCTGGATGTCGTGGTCACCAACGGCCTGCGAGAGGCTGGCTATCCCACTACGCTGCTGCTCAATGACGGGACCGGTCGCTTCGTGGCGTCAGACCAGACCCTCACGCCTGTCACCATGGGCAGGGCGGGCCTTGGCGACCTCGACGGAGATGGGGACGTGGACATCCTCCTCACGAGCGCCGGAGAGCCACATGTCATCTGGTTGAATGACGGCAAGGCCCGGTTTGTGGACAGCGAAATCCGTCTCGAGAACCTGGGAGCCATTCACAACCCGGTCATCCAAGATCTCGACAACGACGGGCGTGCGGATATCATCATCGCCCACTTCTCACCCGACGATGGCACTAACGAGATCTGGTTCAATCAGACCGAGAACCATCCCACGCACCGGTCACAACCTGCGCAGCGAGAGACATCTTCGCCGAGGTAGCCCAGCAGAATCCGCCTGCGACACTTCCTGCTCGTCACGTACTCCCGCATCGTCCTGAGCCCGGCCCGTCGCGCCCGCCGATGATCTCGGGACCGACTGACGTTGGTGTCTCCCGTGTCCAGGGCCATGGCGGTTGCCAACCGCAAGTCTTCCTCGAGCCAGAGGAGCCGGCACCACGATTGGGCGCCGTCCCGCCCTGCCCTTCCCGCTTCCTGGTAGTACGCTTCCGGCCGCGTGGGGATGCCCAAGTGGACCACCAACCGCACGTCCGGCTTGTCGATCCCCATGCCGAAGGCGTTCGTCGCCACCATGACCCGGATCCGGTTGTCGAGGAATTGCTCGAGGAGCTCCGTCCGCTCCTTGGACGGCAGTCCGGCGTGATAGGGAGCAGCGCGAAATCCCCAGCGTCGGAGGACGGCCGCCACCCCGTCCGTTCGATTCCGGGTGGGCACGTACACGATGGCGGTCTCCGACTGCCGCTTGAGGAGTGTGGCCGTTTCGCGCAGTCGGCTGATTTGATCGCGGGAGCGCCGAACACTGAAATGCAGATTGGGCCGGTCGAACGAGTTGATCGCCACCAGGGGGCGGCGCATGCGCAGGAGGCGAAGGATGTCGGTGCGCGTCGTCGGTGTGGCCGAGGCGGTGAGGGCGATGGTCGGGGGGCGTCCCAACATCTGGCGGTGCGTCCCAAGCGTTCGGTAGTGTGGCCGAAAGTCGTGCCCCCACTCGCTGATACAATGGGCTTCATCGATGGCGAGCAACGGCGTCGGCGTCTGAGGCTTGCGCTCCGCCAGTTGCGCCATACGCTCCGGCGCCACGTACAACAGCTTGAGGCGCCCGTCGGTGTAGGCGTCCCACACCGCCCTCTGCTCGTGTGGCCGTTGTGCACTGCTCAGATAGGCCGCCTGCACACCGCGCCGGCACAGCGCTGCGACTTGATCCTGCATGAGCGAGATCAACGGGGAAACGACGATGGTGGTCCCGGGAAGCACCAGCGCCGGGACCTGATAGCAGAGGGACTTCCCGCCCCCTGTTGGAAGCACCGCCAGCACGTCCCTACCCCGCAGCGCACCGAGTACCACCCGTCGCTGCGACCACCGGAAATCATCATACTGCCACACCTGAGCCAACACGCGCCGTGCGGTACCCAGTGACCTCTCGACTCCCTCCACGCGGCAAGGATGGCAGGACGGGGTCGGGAGTGTGTGCCCGGATCTCGCGGGGGTGACCTTTTCGTCGCACCGGTGGCGAACCTTCAGCGGCGGCGCCGGTATCACTGACCATGTTGCGCTATCCGGCCGTCGCCTGTGCCCTCCTCCTGTGCCCGCCCTCGGCGGTGGCGCAGCGACCCGATTACCTATCTCGTCTGGAGGCGGACATCGTCCGCGAGCACAACCTGGCGCGCGGGAACCCGGAGGAGTACGCCGCTCACCTCGCAGAGTTGCGCCGGTTTTTCGACGGCCGTCTCCTCAGGTTGCCGGGCGAGATCCCCCTGCGGACCCAGGAGGGGGTGCGGGCGGTCGACGAGGCGATCGCATTCCTCAGAGCGGCGGATCCCGTCCCGCCGATGACGGCCTCCCGGGGGATGTCACTGGGCGCTCGCGATCATGTCCGGGATTCGGGCCCTCGGGGTCGAACCGACCACGTCGGCACAGACGGCAGCAACCCGTGGGATCGGGTGAGTCGTTACGGCACGTGGCAGGTGACGGTGGGCGAGAACATCTCGTTTGGATCGTACGCTCCCGACGACGCCCGGGACGTGGTGATACAGTTGATCATCGACGACGGGGTCGAGAGCCGAGGGCACCGCAACAACATATTCAACGCGGAGTTTCGAGTCGTGGGCGTATCCTGCGGCGAACACGCAACCTTTGGCACGATGTGTGTGTTAGTCTATGCCGGAGGATACAGCGAGCAGGTCAACGAGTAGGCTGGCTCACCAAGTCCACTTACAATACCGGTTCAACGCATCGGACCACCGTCTCAAGGAAAACCATGCGCACCCACCTGGTGACATTTGCACTCTTCGCCGTCACGGCACTTCCGGGAGCTGCTGACGCCCAGTTCCCCGACTACAGGTTCCAGGCGGAGGCTTCCGTCGGTGGATTGATGCCCGGCTACAATACGATCTTTGACCAAGGAGATGTGGAGGGGACCACGCGCAAGGTGGAAACCCTGCGGTCGCCGGCGATCGCCGGTCGGTTCCTGATTCTCTGGCCTCGAGGACTCTACAGTGGCATCTCGTTCTCGCTGGCCCCCGAGATTCCTCTCGTGCAGAAGACGATTGGCACACACGTCGGCGTGGCGCAGCGGCTGCGCCTCTCGGTGGCCATGGGTGGCAAGACCCCCAAGATCCCCGGCACACCGGTGCGGTTTCGCGGGGGATTCGATATCGGGTTCGCCCAATACACCTTCGTGGAAGACCCCGGCATTTCCATTCCCATCGAGACGGGGACGAACTTTCTCGCCGCCGTCTCGATGGGATGGGACGTCGAGCTTGCGCCCCCCATGAGTTTGGTCACTGATGTGGTGATGTCGTTTGAGGACGGTCAGACAGAATCCCTGGCCAGTTTCCTGATGCACTTGGGATTGGCGGTGCGGTTCCCGGAAATCCAACGCTGAGTTCGTCCGAGGGGTAGACCCCGAGCGTCAACGCCACACTCGGGGCTCTTCTTGGCGTTTGCCCGTATAGCGGTAATGCACTAATGGTCTTTCGTTAATGCGGTTGCACTAACATCCTGGGACGCGTATTTTGGGGCTGCATACGCACCTGAGACGGTTGAGATGGCTACAGGATTCCGTGTTGGCGAGGAACTTCGGATCTACAACCGGCTGGCCCACGACGAGATGAGTCAGAGCGAATTGGCCAGGCAGTCCGGTGTGCACTTCGTGACCGTCAATCGCATTTGCCGAAACCTCACCACCCGGGTGGACCTGGCAACCTTGGATCGCCTCAGCGCCGTGCTGGGCTGCGAGCCCGGAGACCTGGTCGAGCGGCAAGCGAGACGGCGGCGGTAGACCCCTGGCCGCCTCGTTCGCCAGGCGACGTCCATCCATCAACAGTTCGGGCCCCCCACGTGCGATCCCCCGGATCGGGCGGTAGAATACGCTGCCTCAGCCCGGCACTTCCCATTCCGCCAACCGGAGATTCTGATGCGCCACAAGATGCTTCCCGCCGTGACGATCGCCGTTGTGGCATTCATGCTCGGCCTCACGGGATCGCCGTCGGCCGCCCAAGAAGACACCCTGATGGTGCTGCCCATCGAACCGACCCGGACGATTTCGTTCACCACCGATGAAGGCACCTGGGTATCTCTCGACGTGTCGCCCGACGGCAGGTCCATTGTCTTCGACCTCGTGGGCGACCTCTATCTCCTCGCCATCAATGGGGGGGAGGCTCGAAGAATCACGAGCGGTACGGCGTGGGACTGCATGCCGGTGTTCTCCCCCGACGGGAGCCAGATCGCGTTCATTTCGGATCGGAGTGGGAGCGACAACCTGTGGGTCATGAACGTGGACGGAACCGGGCTCCGTCGCGTGACCAGCGAGACGGACTTCGCTCTCAGCTCTCCGGAGTGGACGCCCGACGGCGAAAACCTCGTCGCGCGCCGCTTCGGTCCCTACCCCACGCCCGAGAATTATCTGACCAACGTGCCCCTCTGGATGTACCACGTAGATGTGGGTAAGGGCTTCGAGGTCTATCCGCGGAAGGAGGGGAACACGACGAACACCGGCGCCGCGTTCTCACCGGACGGCAACCTGATGTACTTCAGCAGCCACTCCGGCGGATATGTCGGTGAAGAGGTCGATCGCTATCAAGTCGTCGAGCTGGATCGGTCCACAGGGGAGTCGCGGACCGTAACGTCGGGCTACGGCGGAGGATTGCGGCCCATCACCTCGCCGGACGGGAACTTCTTGGTGTACGCCACCCGGCGGGACGTCCTGACCGCTCTCCGGATACGCGACCTGCGCACGATGCAGGAGGAGTGGCTCGTCGCCTCCATGCGGCGGGACGACCAGGAGGGCTACGCCCCCAACGACATCTTGCCGGCATACTCGTTCACGCCCGACTCTCGGTCGGTGATTTTCACCGGCGACGGGAAGATCAAGCGGGTGGACATCGAGACCAAGGAGATCTCCGTCATCCCCTTCACCGCCCAGGTGGAGGTCGGTGCCGCGCCACGGTTGTTGGTCCAGGAGCGGATCGACGACGGACCGCTGCCGGTGCGCCAGCTCCTCTGGGTCAACGAGTCTCCGGACGGTGAGCGGATCACCTTCACGGCGGTCGGGAAAGTCTGGGTCGCGGAGGTCGGTGGCGGGACGCCCCGGCGTCTCACCGACAGTCCGCTGCGGGAGTACGCACCGGCCTTCTCACCGGATGGACGCTGGATCGCGTACATCGCTCGATCCGACACCGGCGGCGCGCAGATCGTGAAGGCCCCGGCCGGCGGGGGGGACCCGGTCGCCGTGACTCCCCGAGGCGGAGAGTATTCCTCGCTGACGTGGTCGCCCGACGGCGAGAAGGTCGTCTACCAGGGCCGGCGTCTCGCCTCACCGACGTGCCGGGGGTGCGGTCCGCCGGAGCTGGCATGGATTTCCGCCGATGGGGGCCAGGCACACCAGATCCTCCCCAGCGGTGGCAACTCGGCAACGGTCGTCACCACTCCCCGGGATGGGGAGCGCGTGTACCATCTCGAGCGGGGCCCGCGGGCGAGCGTGGCGTTCGCCTCCCCGCCCCCAGTGCATCTGGTGTCGGTCAAACTGGACGGCACCGACAAGCGCGTGCACGCGAAGCTCACGACGGGAGCGGGCGCCATCGGTGTGAGCGTCGCACGGCCCTCCCCGGACGGCAAATGGTTGCTGCTGCTCGACCGGGACAACGCCTTCGTCATGCGCTTGACGGAGGTGGGTGACGGCATCTCCGTCAACCTCACGTCACCCGCGGTGCCCTTGACCCAGATCACCAACGAGGGCGCCAACGCCATTGGCTGGGTGGACGACGGGAATGCCATCGCGTGGAGCTTCACGAATCACTACTACCGGGCGGCACTGGAGACCGTCATCCAGGCCGATTCCGTCGGCGATTTGGAACCGGAGCACTTCGAGGTTGCTCTCACGGTTCCCCGACACATTCCCCAGGGGCGGCTCTATCTCGAAGGGGCCCGCATCATCACGATGCGAGGCGAGGAGGTGATTCCCGAGGGCGACATCCTCATCGAGAACAACCGCATCGCCGCGGTGGGGCCCTCTTCCAGCATGGACGCGCCGAGTGACGCCCGCGTCGTGGATGTGCGGGGCAAGACGATTGTCCCGGGCTTCGTGGACGTGCACGCGCACCCCAGTACCGGCGCCGCCATCGTTCCCGACGAGGGGTGGAACATTGCCAATCACCTGGCCTACGGGGTCACCACGACGCGAAACCCCAGCGGCAGCCGCGGGTCGTTCTGGTGGGCCGAGCTGATCGAGGCCGGCGAAATGGTGGGATCCCGGGTCTACGCAACGGCCAGCCCCCTCACCCATACGGGGACGCCGATCCGGAGCTACGAGGATGCCCTTCACGTAGCCCGGCGCTACAACAACCAGGGGGCCCATTCGCTGAAGCAGTACCTCCAGCCCCGACGCATCCAGCGCCAGTGGCTCCGGATGGCCGCCGAAGAAGAACAGATCAACATCACCAACGAGGGCGCTGCGGACTTCAAGGCCGATTTCACCATGGCCCTGGACGGGTTCACCGCCTTCGAGCACAGCCTCGGCGTGGTGCCTCTCTACAAGGACGCCATCGAGATCTTCGCACAGACGGGTGTCACCTACACGCCGACCCTCATCGTCGCTTACGGCGGCCCGGCGGGTGAGGGGTTCTGGCGAACCCATTGGAACATGCACGACGACGAGAAGCTCCGGAGGTTCACACCTCACCAGGCACTGGACGCCGAGTGGAGACGGAAAGAAGTCATCGTGGACGAGGATTACATCTTCCCCCTCATCGCCCAGGGCGTGCGGGATATCGTCCGGGCCGGCGGCAGCGCAGGCCTCGGGTCACACGGCAATCAGGCCGGGATGGGTGCGCAGTGGGAGATCTGGATGCTGGCGTCCGGCGGGATGACACCCATGGAGGTGCTCCAGGTGGTCACCATCCACGGAGCCGAGAGCATCGGCTTCGAGGGGGACCTGGGCTCACTCGAACCTGGCAAGTTGGCCGACCTTCTGGTACTCGACGCCAATCCGTTGGACGACATCCGCAACACGAACGCCATCGGGTACGTAATCAAGAATGGTGTCATGTATGACGGAGACACCCTCGACGAGCTGTGGCCCAGGCAGCGAGCGTTTCCGAAGTTCCCCTGGACCATTGAGGATGAGGCGTTCGAGCGACTGAGGCGGTAACCTCGCCACCCTAGGGAGGTAGGAAGTAAATGCACCTTCATACTTCCTACCTCTACTCCTGTGCACGGGGAGTGTAGCTTGCACCTCCAATGATCCATGCCCTCCATGCGGCCGCCCTGACCGGTTCGATGCTGTTCGCGCCCCAAGGCGCACCCACGGAAAACACGGTCTTCAGTGGACGCGGGGGGAATCTCAACGCGGACATTCCCCTGATCGAGGAACCCGACGTCCGGATCGACGGGCGGTTGGACGACGCCGTCTGGCGACAGGCCGCTCGGCTCACGGATTTCACCCAGTACGAACCCGTCGAGGGGATCCCGTCCACCGAGGACACGGAGATCTACGTGTTCTACTCCTCGGACGCGATCTATTTCGGGATCCGCGCTCTCGACCGGGAGCCGGACCTGGTGCTCGCCCGGCTCGGTGAGCGCGACCGGGCGGTCTTTGGAGACGATTGGGTCCGGATCCTGCTCGACACGTTCGACGACCAGCGACAGGCGTATGTGTTCTACGTCAACCCTCTGGGGATTCAGACCGACGGCCTGTGGATCGAAGGGATGCAGAGGTCTCGCGGCGGCGGCGTGTCCATCGACTACAGCCCTGACTTTATCTGGGAATCCGACGGGCGCGTCAACGAGGAGGGGTGGGCTGCGGAGATCAAGATCCCCTACGTGTCGCTCCGCTTCCGGGAAGTGCCGGTGCAGGACTGGGGCATCAACGTGGCGCGCGAGGTGAAACGCCGCGGGTTCAAGCAGGCTTGGGCGCCGGTTACGAAGAACGTCACCTCCACGTTGGCCCAGAGCGGGAAGCTGACCGGGCTCCAGCAGCTCCGCTCCCGCCGCCTGGTGGAGGTGAACCCCGTGGCCACGGGAAAGCGAACGGGACAGGTCACCGACGATCGGTTCACCCACGAGAACTTCGACCCGGATCTGGGGGTGACGGGCCGCATTGGCATCACGCAGAACATCGTTCTCGATGCCACCGTCAACCCGGATTTCTCCCAGGTGGAGGCCGACCCCAACAGGCTCACGGTGAACGAGCGGTTCGCCCTGTTCTTTCCGGAGAAGCGGCCCTTCTTCCTCGAGGGTTCGGAAATCTTCCGGACGCCGCGCAACCTAGTTCACACCCGACGAGTCGAGGATCCGAGCGCCGGGGCGAAGCTCACCGGCAAGTTCGGCGCGTTCAACGTGGGCTACCTCGGCGCGGTCGACGAATCCCCCAAGACGCTCTACGGAGGTGACCGGGCTGCGGTGTTCAACCTGCTGCGCGTCCGCCGGGACGTGGGGACAGGCTCCACCGTGGGTGCGCTCTACACCGATCGTACGCTCACCGACGGCCAGACCTACAACCGTGTGGCGTCCGCAGACGCGCGCGTGCTGTTCGGCGGCAGCTACACGGTCACCGCCCAGTTTGCCGGGTCCTGGAGCGGCGACACCCTCACCAGTCAGGTGGGGATGAAACCGCTGGGCTATCTCCAGGTGGCGAAGAGCGGCCGATCATTCTCGTGGAATGTGCAGTTCGAAGACGTTCATCCGGAGTTCAACACGACGACCGGGTTCATTCGCCGTGTGGGCGATGTCAACACGCTGGCGAACGTGACGTTCACGAAGTACGGGCAGGCCGGCTCAACGTTGGAGCGATTCAATGTCACGCTGAGGGCCGATGCCTTCTTTGGCCACACGGAGTTCTGGCAGGGGTCCAATCCCTTCGAGGCCGAGGTCGAAATCCACTCGACGCTGTCGTTCAAGGGCGACCGCACGGTGACGGCGATCCTGCGCGACGGGTACTTCCGTTTCCAACCCGAGGACTATGCCCACTACCAAGTGCTTGGTGCCGACGGGAATCCTGCGGAGTTCGTGGTACCACCCGCGCTCACCCACATGAAGGCCATTGCCCTCACGCCCCGTGCCAGGGTGACCAATGAGGTCCAACTGAACGGCCGCATGTACCTGCGGGAGATCCCGTTGTTTCAGGAAGCCGCACTCGGTTTTGAATTCCAGATCGCCCCGGACCTCACCGTTCGGCCCAATGCTTCGCTGCAGCTCTCGTTGTCTCACACCTACTCGCAGCTGTGGCGCCAGCGAGACAAGTCTGTGTTCTCTACGGTCCACATCTCGCGGCTCCGGACACAGTACCAGTTCACCAAGGCGCTGTTTGTCCGGGCGCTGGTGCAATACGAACTCGAGCAGCGTTCCGCCTTGCCAGTTCCTCCTGCAATACCAGCCGTCGCCCGGCACCATCTTCTTCGTTGGGTACACCCGTTTCATGGTGGGTGATCGGACGTACCGGCTGTCACGAATGACCCCGACCCAGGACAGCCTGTTTGCGAAGCTGAGTTACCTGTTCCGTCTGTAATAGGCGCGACCGGCCCCGCTCGAACGCTTCGGCAAAAGCCTACCGGTACAGCGACAATACCCAGGTGAGTTGCAGGATCAATATGATCGTCACGAACACGAACAAAATCGGCTTCCAGTGGCGATCGAGGAAGGTTGCACCCTCTCCCTTGAAGGGATCCACTTCGCCCTGGGGTTGGTAGCGCTCGCTCCAGTTCTTGAGCTTCGTAGCCGCGTGCTGTTGGCGGGCGGATTTCGACGTGTCGTCTTCCGTGAGTTGCTCCACGGCGTATCGAATTCCCGCGGCGACGGGATACCCGCAACTGGGGCACGCCGATGCCAGGTCCGACACCGGGTGGTCGCACTCGGGACAGGGGATGAGAGCCACGTGTTCTCTACTTCTTCAAAAACTGCGCAACCGCCAGTTTGAAACTCGGCGTGCTGCGGGCGATGGCGTTGACCTCGGACCCCAGCTTGATGGCGTCCGGAAACGAACGCCCTTCCAACTCGTACAACTGTTTCTTGATGAGGGCAAGGGCCGTTGGGCTGGCGGATGCCATCTGGCGCACCACACTTGCCACGTCATCCTCGAACGTGGCCGCTGGGATCACCCTCGACACCAACCCGATCATCAGTGCGTCGGCCGCCGTTAGCATCCTTCCGGTCGTGACAAGGTCGAAGGCAACCTTCTCTCCCACCGATCGCCGAAGCATCGCCATCACCATCGCCGGCACGAAGCCGCGCTTGATTTCCGGATAGCCGAACACCGCCTCCTCGTGCGCCAGAACCAGGTCGCACGCGTTTGCCAATCCGCACCCCCCGGCCAGTGCGTGCCCATGCACGACCACCACCACCGGCTTCGGCAGGTCCCGGATGTGGACGAACACGTCCCCCAATCGAGCCGCATCGGCCGCGTTCTCGGCGGGAGACCGATCGGCCGATGCCAGGAGCTCAGACAGGTCGGCCCCTGCACAGAAGTCCTCCCCTGCTCCTCGAAGGACCACCACCTTCACCGCCGCATCGATGTCGGCATTCTCGAGTTCGGTCAACAGCGCATCGACCATCAGCGAGTCGATGGCGTTGCGCTTGTCGGGACGGTTCAGCCGGAGGGTGCACACGCCCTCGGCACTGACGTCTATTGCCAGTCGATCAGACATGCAAACTCCGCGGTACGTCGATTTGCATTCGCAGCAAGGCCGAAGAGAACACCTTGCCCTGGGCATCGGTCTTGAGAGACAAGGTACCGCCGCCGCCAAGGGCGCCGTGGAGCAGGAAATTCAGCGCACGCAGGTTCGGGAGCTCAAACCGCTCGACACCGCCTTCGATCACTCCGCGGAAGTGCTTCGCCACCCGCGCCGCCGTCACTTGGCGTTTGAGGATCGGGTAGTATTCGGCCTTCAAGGCGATCAACCCGACATTCGCCGTGTCGCCCTTGTCGCCGCTCCGCGCGTGCGCCAGCTCGAGCAAACGCACCTTCTTCGTCGCCTTGCGCGATTTCTTACTCGTCATCAGTCAGTTTCGGGACCCCTGCTTCCTCACGCCTCGAGGATTTCAACCTTAGGATGAATCTCCGATTTCGGGATCAACGCCGGCCAGTACGCCACGATCTCCTCGACCTTGGGGCGCCCGCTGGCAAAGCCCGTGACGCCGGGCGGGCCGTTGAGGATCAGCGGCGCAATCTCCCGCGAAAAACGCTCGACCGAAGGCCGCTCACGGGCACGCACGCCCACGCGGAGTTGCACCTCCGCAATCTCCGGGTCCGGCGGTCCGGCCAGGCGACCGTGGGTGGCGTCCACCCCCACAATCTCGGTCATGAACTCGTCGAATACCAAGCCCAGGCGATCGAGTCGCGCCCGCAAGATCTTGTCGGCAGCCCGGGCCTTCTTGACCGCGTCGGGCCATGCATAGACCAAGGTGCCCACCGCCTTGTAGCCGTACGAATAGGAAATGGACACTTTGAGGGAATCGGTCGCCGCCCTGCCCCGGATGCCCGACACTCCAACCCGGTCTTTGCCGGCCCGCTTCACGGCAATCGTGGTGAAGTCGGCGATACAATCCGGCGTGATGTATTCCGTTGGGTCGCCCATCTCGTATAACAACTGCTCGGTGACGCTCTGGACCGAAACCCTTCCCCCGGTCCCCTCGTGCTTGGTGACCGCGAAGGTCCCATCGGGGTGGGCCTCGATGATGGGATACCCCGGATCGTCGAGGTTCGGGATCCGCTCCCATCCGTACATGCAGTTGCCTCCGCTGCACTGGGCGCCGCATTCGATGATGTGACCCGCAACCGTTCCCGCCGCCATCCGATCCCAATCGTCTTGGGCCCATCCAAACTCGTGGATCATCGGCGCCAAGGTCAGGCCGGTGTCGGTCACCCGCCCGGTAATGAGGACATTAGCGCCCCGGGCGAGGGCATCCACCAGAGGCCAGGCCCCGAGGTAGACATTGGCGCTCTGCACCGCATCGAGCACGCTCGTGAGCGGCTCGCCGGTGTCCAGGTTGTCCAGGCGGTAGCCTCCGGCCAGAAGTTCGTCGAGTCGCGGAAGCAAGTCATCGCCGGTCACCACCCCTACCGCGACCTTTCCGGACAGGTCGGCCTCCCGAGCCTCGCTGAGCACCGCATGGGCACACGCCATGGGATTCACGCCACCGGCGTTGGCGGTCACCCGAACCCCCTTGCGGACGATGGCCGGAAGCAGTCGACGCATCAGGGGAACGAAATCTTTGGCGTAGCCGAGCTCCGGATTGCGCGACCGCTGCTTTTGCATGATGGACATCGTCACCTCGGCGAGGTAGTCCATCATCAGGTAATCGATCGGTCCGGCTTCAACCTGCCGCATCGGAGCATCGAGCCAATCGCCCCAGAACCCCTGCCCTGAGGCGATACGGATGGGGCGCTTCAACCCACTCCTTTCAATCCAGCCTTCCCCAGCGGCGCGCTGGGGCACCGCCGGCGGGATTGGCCACGACCTCAATGAGGGGCACGAAGCCAGCGGGCGTGGCGCGCCCTTCGGGCGGGATGAATTGGATTCCCGTGACATCCCCGGGAGCAAGAACGATGGCCGACGTATCGACGCCGGCGGCGGCGAGCGCGGTGCGAGCACCCGCGATCAAGTACACGGTGACCTCTGCATCCCAGGTTGCCGGCGGTTCCAGGTGCGCGAACGCCGGGAAGAGCTCCAGCTGCAGCGTCTTGCCCTTGTGATGGCTGGAGAGCTCGAACTCGTGCCGCCCGAATCCGAACGAGAGGGGGCCGTGGTCGATCTGTTCCCCCGAGGGCTCGAACAACGTCACACCGAAATCGGTGTATTGATTCCATGCGCCAACCGGTAGTCGCACATCGACGATCACTTCCCGCACCCAGCCCGGGACCTCCACCGGCACGAACTCTACGTCGTCGAGTTCCCCAGAGACCATCACCGTCTTCACGGCGCCGATGTCCGCGGCGGTCACGAGCACATCGTCGGTGCTACTGCCCCCACTGTCCGAGCGCTGGAAGACGGCCGCATCCTGAATCAGTGGGGGAACGTTGCTTCGCTTGCGAATCACCGCGCTGGGACCCGTCCCCACCTGGTCCACCGTGTACCTGGGCAGTGCGGCCCGGATGTCGTACGAGAGTGCGGAGTTCTCCGGGGAGACCACAACCGCCTCGTATACCCCGGCGACCAAGTCCTCTCCCCGCACCTCGATCCGCACCACGTGGTCTCCAGGCCCTGCCTCTTCCTCGCTCCCGCTCCGAAACGGCTCTCCCCCCGGCTCGAAGAGAAAGAGCGAACCTCGCTGCGTCCGGTACCGCAACTCCATCTCAACGGTCAAGCCACCGGCGTCCGGCGGGACATCGAAGAAATAGCGTCGCAGCCGACCCGGCCCGAGATCTCGACCCTCGACGAACGGTTGGTCCAACGTCCGCGGCACGATGACGGTGTTGACGAGACGGAACGCGGGGCCGGCCAGCGTGTCGCTCGCCGGAGTGGCATACACCGTTCCCACGTACAGACCTGGCGTGCGCAGCCGACTCGGGTTGTAGGTCACCTCCACCGTCGCCGGCCCACCGCTGAGCTCGAGCGTCTCCGGGGCTCGCAGCCACCGCTCATCGGATTCGAGAATGAACCTCGCCGCCGGCTGACCCGCCACCGAGCGCACGACAAACCGCTGAATCGTGTCGGCCGGGGAGGCCAATCCATTGCGGCGATAGGCGGCGTCCAGCATCGAGGTGTTCCCGCCGTCGGGTTGCGCGCGAATCGAATACACGCCCGCCTGGTGGCCGGCTAGGAGCCACTCGTGGGCCCGGTTCACGTTGGGTACGCCGCTGCCCATGTCCACGAAAGTCGTCCCACGATGCGGTCGGGCCGATGCCATGAGGGCCTGCCGCAAATCCGTGGCCCGGGCGACGCGGTTCGCCTGCACACGGGCGGACTGCAACAGGGCCGCCAGGCCCGCGATGTGTGGCGCGGCCATGCTGGTCCCACCGGCGATCTCCCCACCGAGATTCCAGCCGGGCACGTTGGAGAAGGCCACGCCTGGAGCACACAGGTCGGGCTTCGCCACCTCGCCGCCCCGGGCGCTGAAGTCGGCGACAACATCGGCGTCGGTGGCGAGGCCTGCGGGGCGCGGCCCCGCGAAGGCGCCTGGAATCAAGGCGCAGACCGACAGGATGTGATCAGCCGTTCCGGGGAATCCGACACTGGATACGCCCGGGCCCTCGTTGCCGGCGCTGATGACGAACAGTACGTCGGGGTGCTTCAAGGCAAACTCCGTCACCATCGAATCGATCGCCGCCTCACCCTCTACCTCGTTCCCCACGCCGAAACTCATGTTCAAGACGAGGGGCATGCCGCGCTGCTGCGCGAAGCTCGCCGCGTAATTCATGGCGCGAAGCATGCTGCCGGTTGCCGAGAGGCCGCCACGGGCGTTGTTCGCGATCTTGATCGCGAGAACCTGGGCGCCGGGGGCAACGCCATTGAAGCCCTCCATGCCGAACATGTTGTGGCCCGTCGCGATCCCCGCCACGTGGCTTCCATGCGCCGAGTTGTCGAAAAACAGATCCAACACGGGGCCGTCATCACCCTCGGTGATATTCACGGCAATGGTCATGAGACCCTTGTCGCGTTTTTCATCCTCTAGGGTGTAGATGAACCGCTCGGCCGCAACGCTGTAGTCGTGAATCGGCGTCTCGTCGTCCAGCCGGCCGTCGTTGTCCGCATCGGTGACCACCCCCCACCCGCTCGCCGTCTTCACCACCAGAACCACGAACTCGTCCGTGTTCTTGTCGTTGCCGTTGAGGTCTCCGGCGGGAACCTTGCCCAGCGGCTGCTCGCGAAATACGCCGGCGTAGTACGGTGGCGTGGCCGACGCGGCCACGTGTCCGAAGCCGATCAGCGTCTGACCGGCAAACGTGACCGTGTCTCCGGTCACCGTGACGGGTTGGAGAGGGATCCGTCCTTCTCGCGAGAAGTCCCGGACGCCAACCACCTTGGGCTCGCCGGTCGTCGTGACCGCCATGCCAGGGAGGTTGAGATCCACACCGCTGTCGAGAATCCCGATGAGTACCCCGCGGCCGTCCGCTTCGGGGTGGCGTGCCAGAAACGCATCGACTCCGGTCGTGGTCAGGGGCATGAGGCCCACTGCCAACGCCAGGCGAGGTTCCAGGGATGGGGCGGTTGCCCGCCGGGGCGGCGGGGGCGCTTCGGGCGGTGCTTCCTCCCGCGGCTCCTCGCCGTCGGGGGCGTCGGTCGGCGCCGGCGCGAGCTCTTGGGGTTGCGGGCCGGGACGGGCGCACGCCCCCACGGCCAGCAACCCCAATAGGGCCCAGACGGCGGAGTCTTTGATGGAATTCTGTTTCTTCATCGCTGCATGATGTCCATTGGTGGAAGTACAAACGCGCCGACATGCGGACCGTCGTAATGCATGGCGGTTCTCAACATCAACGCCAACGCGTCTCTGGTTTCTTCGGGCGTCACGATGGCATCCACGTACCCGCGTGCTCCCGCGAACTTGGCATCGAGTTGATGCTCGTAATCCTCACGCATCTGCTGGGCGGCGTCTTCCGATTCCGGATCGTCCACCTTGTCGCCGAGAACCGCAGCGACGGCGGACTCGCCCTCCATGACGGCCATGCGCCCGGTCGGCCACGAGAGGATGAAATCCGGATCGAACCCCTGGCCGGCCATGGCGTAGTACCCCGCTCCCGACGCATGGTTTACCGTAAGCACGATCTTGGGGACAATGGCCGTCGCCATCGCCTCGACGAAACGCGCCCCCGACCGGATGATCCCCGAGTGTTCGGCCTCGGGGCCCACCATGAACCCGCTCACGTCCTGGACGAACAAGATGGGGATGCCCTGCCGGCTGGCGGTCTCGATGAAATACGCGACCTTCTCGGCGCTCTCCGTGTAGACGATCCCGCCGAACCGCGGCGGCCCGCCGTCGGCGTCCTTGATGATGCCCCGCTGGTTGGCGATCACGGCCACCTGATATCCCTCGATGGTGCCGTGGCCACAGAGCATCTCCGCCGCGATCTCGGGCTGGAATTGATCGAGCCGGCCGTCGTCGAGCACGCATGCAAGGACCGCGCACATGTCGTAGGCCATGCGATGATCCTTGGGGAGGAGGTCGTACAACTCCGACTCGGGCCGGCCGGGTTCGTAACTCCCCGCGGGACGGAACTGGAGATCCCGCGTCGTTTCGGGAAGCCGTTCGATATAGGTCCGGATCTCGGCGATGCACTGGTCCTCGTCGGCGGGGCGATAGTGGGCGACGTGGCTGGTGACCGTGTGCGTCCGGGCTCCACCCAACTCCTCTCCATCGACGTCTTGACCAGTTGCCCCTTTCACGAGGTTTGCGCCCCCCAAACCCATGAATGACGTCCCCTCCACCATGTAGATCACGTCGGACAACGCAGGAAGATATGCCCCACCGGCGACACACGGTCCCATGACGGCACTGATCTGGGGAACGTGGAGATACCGGCGCATGATCGAGTTGTAATAGAAGATGCGCGAGGCCCCGTACTGTCCGGGGAACACGCCGCCCTGATACGGAAGGTTCACGCCGGCGCTGTCCACCAAGTACACGATCGGGATGCGTTGGCGCATCGCAATCTCTTGTGCCCGCAGGATCTTCTTGATGGTCTCGGGCCACCACGACCCGGCCTTGACCGTGGCATCGTTGGCCACGATGACCACCGGGCGATCGTGCACCAGCCCCAGCACGGTGACGACTCCCGCTGCGGGCGCCGCACCGTCGTACTTGTCGTACGCCACCAACAGCCCGACCTCCACCATCTGGCTGTCGGGATCACACAGACGGTCCACACGCTCACGGGCCGTGAGCTTACCCTGCTTGTGTTGCTTGTCGATCTTGGTGGCGCCGCCGCCCTGACGGAGACGAATAGCCAGCTCGAGATACTCGTCCGTGAGCTCGCGCAGGCGACTGGTCGTCACTCGGAGACGTTCTCCGCCCAGGTCATGATGAAATTCACGATCTCACCGGTTGGCGTCCCCGGTCCGAAGAGCTTGGCAACGCCCTCGTCTTCGAGACGCTGATTGTCCTCATGGGGAATGATGCCGCCGACCACCAGCAGTGCGTCTTCGCGTCCCCGTTCGTCGAGGAGTGCGCGGACTCGGGGGACGAGGGTGAGATGGGCGCCCGACAGGATGGAAAGACCCACCACATCGACGTCCTCCTGGACGGCCGCATCCACGATCATCTCGGGGGTCTGATGCAAACCGGTGTAGATCACTTCCATACCGGCATCGCGTAGGGCAGTGGCGACCACCTTGGCGCCCCGGTCGTGGCCATCGAGGCCTGGCTTGGCAACGAGCACCCGAACGGGGCGTCGGGACGAGCCAATGAGTCCCATTTTCGCGGCGTTTTCCATCGTGGGGGGGAAGCTAGTGCGGCCTCAGATGCCAGACAAGTTGGCTTCACTCCTTCGCGGCACGAAGCCCCGCGTCGATGATCGCCTCGGCCAATTGGTACGGACTCAGGGCTCCCGACAACATGCGGTCGAGGCCGTCCATCAGGCGCTGCTGTCCGTACGAATCGTTCCATACCCGCTGCTTGAGAGACCGGTCAATGACGTCCTGGGTGTGTCTGACGAGACGCTCTCGGCGCCGCTCACTCAGTGCGCCGCTCGTTCGCATGGTCTCGGCGTGCCGTTCCAGGGCCTCCAACAACTCCTCCGAACCTTCATCCTCAATCGCAACGGTTTGAACGACGGGCGGGTTCCAGGCTGGGGCCTTGGATGCCCCAGCGGACGACTCGGAGCGAATCGCCAACATCTCCTGGACCTCGGTCACCAGGTGCTCGGCGCCGGGTCGATCCGACTTGTTGACCACGTAGAGATCCGCGATTTCCATGACGCCGGCTTTGAGCACCTGCACGCCGTCACCCGATTCGGGGACGAGGACCAAAACGGCGGTGTCGGCCGTGCCCGCAATGGCTAATTCGGATTGCCCGACACCTACGGTTTCAATCAGAATCCGTTCGAACCCGAAGGCATCGAGCACGTCGCACACCTCCCGGGTCGTGATGGCCAGCCCGCCCGGCGCGCCTCGGGTGGCCATCGATCGGATGAACACTCCTTCTTCTTGCGCCACCGATTCCATACGGATGCGATCACCCAGCAGCGCGCCTCCGGTGAACGGACTGGTGGGATCCACCGCCACGACGGCCACGGTCCTCCCACGGTCGCGGTAGTGCCGAACCAGCCGTTCGACGAGGGTCGACTTCCCCACTCCGGGTGGCCCCGTAATACCGATACGGTAGGCCGATCCCACCTGCGGGTGGAGTTGGGACAGGATCTCTTCGAAGCCGGGACGGCCGTCCTCGACGAACGAAATCGTCCGGGCGAGGGCCCGGAGGCTGCCGTCGCGGAATTCACCGAGTAGTCGGGGGATGGTGGGATCGGTGGTCATGGTTTCGATGGTCTGGAAACTAATACCGATCCCCATCATTCCGCCTCTAGCACCACCGCACTCGGACTCGATACTCGATCTTTGTCTCCCCACGAGCCGGCACCGTCACTAAGTACCGAAACGTGTGGGCATCCAACCGATCAGCGGCGTGGCTCGACGCAATCAACTCCCAGTCACCACCCACGGGCTCCACGGCTTCGACGTCAACGGCCTCGTCCTTGTGGTTCCGCAGTGTGACTTCCCACGCGCTCTCCGAGACGCATGAGCTGAGGATGTCGTACTCCATTTGGCGGCGATCGCCAACCACGTCGAAGGCCTCACCCATCTTGATGCGCAGCCGCTCGCCTCGCGGGGTATGGTCTATCTGATCTTCACCGATGAACTGCTGCGAGCCGGTCGGGTCTGCCTTGTACACCCGCACGATGCCCCTGGGAAGCGGCACCCCGAGGTTGTTCTCCGCGGTGTTCTGAAAATCGAGATACACCCCGACCTTCTGATTGGAGACCACCTGCCCGTACGAGCCGCGATAGTACTGTGCGGCCCCGTAGAAGATGAGGCGCTTGTCGATGCCGATGTCGGAGCCCTCGAGCAACGTCACCTGTTTCTGTTCGTTTTGACGGAGGGTCGTGGGACGCTCCATCGTGTAGAGGTGGTATTCGAAAAAGCCCTCCTCCTGAAACTGCGATTCCGCCACGGCGCGGAGCGCGTCCATTTCCATGCGGCGCCGCGCCTGGGGCGTCACCCGCTGGACATCGCCGGCCACCAGTTTGAGACGGGCGTTTTCGTATGAGGCGCCGCTTTGGTTCGTGAGAGTCACCCATCCGGTCAGGTCCCCGAGGGTGTCGTCCTCGTTGAGGACCATCACGTAGTCGGCCTTCCAGTTGAGACTGTTGGTGAGATAGGAGACCTCGACCTGTTGGCGCGTCTCGCGGCTGTCGAGGAGCCACACCAGCGTGGGTTTGGCAATGAGATTCTCGGGGATCTCCGGAAACGAGAACCGACCCGGGAAGTTGTACGTGATCTCGTTGCCGATCCTGAGAATGGGACCCTGGTTCACCGAGAGGACCTCGGCCTCATACTCCTCCTCGCGACCGGTGACGGAATTGTAGCGGTACACCTTCACGGTCCGTCCCACGTACTTCTCGAGGAGCTTCTGCGGATTGAGCAGATCGTACTGGTAGTTCTGCTCCAGAATGCTGAGGCCGTCCCCACCCCCCAGCACGCCGACATGCACGGTCTCGGGTTGGATTTGGGCGGCCACGTCGCCGAATTCCAGCGCCACCCGACCGCGACCCAGGGTCAGGTCCCGCACCTCCCGTACCAAGCCGAAATTCTGGTTGTACACCGTGATGGTGACCTCCCGGCGGTCGTCGGCCGTGGATTGGAGTGGCCTGGTGGGGACTTGGCCCCATGCAGCCGCCGGGATCACGACCAAGACTCCGGCAAAAGCTCGTAACATATTGGTATATAGCACTTTAACGCTCCATTGATGGGCCGGATTGGAGATCACCGGCGTTCATAGGGAGGACGTTCCTGGACAGGGGATTTGCACATCCCACCAGAAGCAACCCCGCACAGGCCGATTCTGGACCCCGAGGGCAAGAGGGGGTGAGTGGGGTGGTCGAACTCGCCGGGTGGGGAGTAGGGCTGTCGAACTCGCCAGGCGGCGATAGGTGGGGAGACGGGCGGTCGAACTCGCCAGGGAGCCCCCTGACAACCATCGAGAGGCGGAGCCCTCAGAGGATCAGCGTGGAGGCCAGTCCCAAGATGAGGAAGTATCCGAAGATGTCGGTGAAGGCGGTGACGAAGCCCGAGCTCGCCACCGCGGGGTCCAGGCCCAGCTTGTCCAGTCCGAGGGGAATCGAGGCTCCCGCCACACCGGCCACCATCACGTTCCCCCACATGGCGAGGAGGACCACCATGCCCAGCGTCCATCCCTCCACACCCAGATCGATCGTCCCACCCAACACGGTCGCTGCCACACCGATCACCAGCCCTATGGCCAGCCCATTCACCAACCCGACCAGCATCTCCTTCCCCACCACCTTTCTCGCCTGTTCCCGCGGGATCTGACCGAGGGCGACCCGACGGACCGTGACGGCCAGCGCCTGGGTGCCGGCGCTGCCACCCATCCCGGCGATGACGGGGCCGAGGGCGGCCAGGACGAGCACCGCGCCGATGGTGTCCTTGAAGAGGAAAATGACGACGGCCGACAACGAGATCGTCAGCAGGTGGCTCAACAACCACGGCAACCGCTTGCGGACGGCGCTGAACCATCCGCCCCCGAGTTGCTCGTCGCCCGACGCGCCACCGAACTTCAGGAGGTCCTCCGTCTGCTCGGCCTCCACCACGTCGATCACGTCGTCGAACGTGACGCGCCCGATCAAGCGACCGCCTTCCTCCACGATGGGGACGGCGGCCACGTTGTAGCGCGACATCAGCCGGGCCACCTCCTCCTGGTCGAGGTCGGGGGTGGCCACCGCGGGGGTGGGTTCCATGACGGTGGTCACCGGCGCGTCGGGCGGAATGCACACGAGACGGCGCAGCGGGAGAACCCCGACGAGGCGTTTGGCGTCGTCTACGCAGTACACTTGATAGAAATCCTCAACCTCTTCGCTCTGTCGTCGAATCTCATCGATGGCCTCAGCCGCCGTCGCCCCCTGCCCTACCGAGACGACCTCCGATGTCATGATGCCGCCGGCCGAATCCTCGTCGTACTGGAGGAGGTCTTCGATCTCCTCCCGGTCCTCGACCAGCTTCAGGATCGTGTCCGCACGATCGGGCGGAAGCTCCGCGATGACGTCGGCCGCATCGTCGACGCCCATTTCCTCTACGATGTCGGCCGCGCGCTCGTCGGTGAGCGCTTCCAGGACCTCGGCCGGCCCTTCTTCCGGCTCCATCTCCGCGAGTGCTTCGGAGACCAACTCGGGAGGGAGTCGTTCGATGAGCCCTACCCGAAGATCGTCGTCGAGGGCCGCGAACGCGTCGGACAGGTCGGAGGGATGGACCTGCTCGGCCTTCGCGCGGAACGCCGCGATGTCCCCCGATTTGGCGAGACGTGTCAGCTCTTCCACCAGTTGCACTGATTCAGGCATTCGCGAATTGTGGAGGAAGGGTTGGCGTTCTTAGAGGAGCAGGTCTTTCCAGCAGAACGGCGGGCTACTCCGGGGAGCTGCCTTCCAGAGCAACCGGCATTACGGGCCCGCGCCTCACGGCGATCCGTTCGATTCGCGTCGGTGACGCTGCGAGGACGTCGAATTCGAGTCCGTTCAAGGTAAACCTATCCCCGGGATGCGGAATCCTCCCCGCCGCCTTGGCGAGAAACCCGCCGATGGTCTCCGAGTCGCCGGGCAGCACTACGCCAAACCGGTTGGTCACCTCATTGCTCGATGCAGCGCCGTCCAATTCCAGGATAGACTCGGTCGTTTCCCCTGTATCAGGCCGTTCCGGCTCCTCGAAGATGTCACCCACCAACAGCTCGAGAAGGTCCTCGATGCTGGCGATGCCGTCGGTGCCGCCGAACTCATCCAGCACGACCGCCAGCTGGCGGCGCTCCCGTTGGAGCGCCAGCAGCACCTCGGCGCAGGGCTTGGACCCCGGTGTGACCGTGACAGGCCGGATCGGGAGCTCGCTGGCGGGGGCGATCTTGAGGACGTCGAACGCGTAGATCATCCCGGTGATGTTGTCCAGCGAATCGCGGTAGATCGGCAACCGCGAGTATCCCGACTCGGCAAAGGTCCTCCCCACCTCCTCGAGTGACGCGCCTTCGTGCAGTGCCACGACCTCGGTCCGGGGCGTCATCACGTCCCGCACCGGCCGCCGAGTGAAATCGAGTACCCCGGAGATCACGCTCACCTCACCGGGCTCCAGGAGGTCCTCCGCACTTCCCGCCCGCAACACCTCGGCCAACGCCGTGCCCCGGGTGCTGCCCGATCCGGGCAAGACAGGCCGCAGTAGCCACGCCATGCGCTCCATCCACGGGCCCGCACGCCGGACCACGGCTTCACACCACCGCTGTCCGACGGCCCGTGGTATTCCGTAGGCCAACAGGGACACCACGGGAACCGCGCCGACGAAGATCAGCACGGCAGTCAGCGGAACCGTGGCGCTCGGCATGAACGCCGCGAGTCCCACACCCGTGGTGAGCACGCCGATGGTTCCCACCGCCGTCGCCACGCGAAGGAGGCGTCCGGGTCGCGCCAACAGCGTACTGGCGACCGCCGCCCCGCGCAGGTGCCGCGAGATCCACCGCATGAGTTGGAGCCGGCCGACGGCAGCGGCGCCCACGGCCACCGTGGTGCCGAAAGCGGCCACGACCAGACCGCCCAGGAGCAAGGTCCAGGCGATCACGCTGGGCTCCCCTTGTCGCTGGGATCGGGCTCCGGCTGGCCGAGACGCTCGAAGTACACCCTCCGGACCCGGTGCCGGACGATGCGCTCGACGACAACACGGAATTCTCCCATGCGAAATTCGTCTCCGGGATTCGGAACTCGGCCCAACTCGGCATAGACCAGACCACCGACGGTGCTGACGTCGTCCTGTTCCAGATCGGTCTCGAGGAGTGCGCTCAACTCGTCCAGCGTGACGCCGCCGTCGACCCAGAACTTGTCCTGACCTTCGCGCTCGATGGCGGGCCCCTCGTCCACGTCGTACTCGCCATGGATCTCGCCCACGACTTCCTCGAGGATGTCCTCGAGGGTCACCAACCCTGCGGTACCGCCGAACTCATCCACGACGACGACGATGTGGGCGGGTCCGCGCTGAAAGTCGCGCAGCTGGGTGGTGAGGGGCTTGGACTCGGGAACAAACTGGGCGGGGCGTACGAGATCCTGCCACCGTTCCGGGACCGAGGTCATGCCGCCTACCGCAGAAACCAGGTCTTTGGCGTAGAGAATGCCCGACACGTTGTCCAGTGTGTCGGTGTAGACGACGATTCGCGCGTGCTCGCTCCGCCGCACGACGTCAACAACGTCACGCCACTCGTCCCGGTCGTCCACCGAGACGATGTCCAGCCGTGGCGTCATGATCTCCTCCACCGTCGTCTCACCAAGCGAGAACACGCCCATGACGAGATCTCGCTGCGCGGATCCAAAACCATTGTCGGCGGACCGCCTGCCCGGCAACACGGCTCGCACGCCCCGCTCCACCGATGTCACGATCGCCAACAGCGGGCGGAACACCTGTGCCGTACGCTCTGCGGTGGGTGCCGCAGCGGCGGCCACGTCGGGCGCGAGCACTCCCACTGCCCGCGGGAGGGCTTCGGCGATCATGTAGAGGAATCCCACCGACACCGCAGCCACGCCCAGGCCGACGACGAGGTCACGTTCCCACCACTCGATGGCATGAGCCCCCGCAACGCCGGCAATGAACAGCAGGGCCATACGACTCAGGTGAATCACGCGATAACGGGTGGTTTGGTCCTTGCTCTCCGGTGCCGCATCGACGAGGGCGCGGGCCACCTTGGGTGATTCCTCGGCCAACCCCAAGAGGGCCGCCCATGCCGCCGCCACCAACGCGGTGACGACGCTGACTGCGCTCAGCGGGATGGACGTCACGAACTCCCGCCCGTCAGCGCGGTGACGTACCGCTCCTGCAACTTCCACATGGGCGACTGTACACGCGATGCCCCGTCCGGATGATCGTGACCGAGAACGTGGAGGATTCCGTGAATCACGAGGCGCAGCAACTCCTCACGTGGGGAGATCTCGAAGCGACGGGCCGAGCGGCGGGCGACAGTAGGACAGACGTATACGTCTCCTACCAACTCGTCGGCGTGCGGCAGCGAGAACGCAATCACGTCGGTGGGACGGTCGCGACCGAAAGTGCGCCGGTTGAGGGATCGCATCCGAGCAGGCGACATGAACGTCACCGTGACGGTGGCGCGGGTCACGTCTTGGCCGTCAAGGACGGCGGTCACAACGCGTCGCACCGTCGGCACCGACAGTGCCCGACGCTCTCCTGCAAACGAAACACGCACGTCAGGTGTCGGATTTCCCGTCCCAGTCCGCCGTGATCCCACCTGCCTCCTCCGGATAGTCGAGCCGGTTGTGATACATCCCAGCCAAGGTGTGGACGAACGAATCCTTGACCGTGTCGATCTGCGCAAACGTCAGAGGAGTCTCGTCCAACTGCCCGGCCCCGACCCGCTGGTTGACCACGTGCTCGATCGCCGCTCGGAGCTTGCGCGGAGTCGGTTCGTCGAGCACGCGGAGGCCCGCTTCCACGCCGTCGGCCAGCATGCATACCGCCGTCTCCGCCGACTGGGGTTTGGGACCGGGGTATTGGTAGAGGTAGAGCGATTCTTCGGCCACCTCGCCCTCCTGTCGCGCCCGCTCCAGGAAGTAGGTGATCTCGGCCGTGCCGTGGTGTTCGGGAATAAACGCTTTGAGCGCCGGCGGCAGACCGTGTTCGTCCGCGAGGGCCAGGCCTTCGATTACGTGGTTTCGAATGATGGTTGCGGAGGCATCTGGTGGCAGCCGGTCGTGGGGGTTCCCCCCCACCCCCTGGTTCTCCACGAAGTGGAGCGGCTTCTGCAGCTTGCCCACGTCGTGGTAGTAGCACCCTACGCGGGCCAAGAGTCCGTCTGCTCCGATGGCATCACAGGCGCGCTCGCTCAGGTTGGCCATGGCCACGCTGTGCGCGTACGTGCCCGGAACCTCCGTGGCCAGGCGACGGAGGAGCGGCCGGTTGGGATCCGAGAGTTCGAGAAGTGTGAGATCCGTCGTGACGTGTGCCCAGCGTTCGAAGATGGGCAAAGCCATGAACACGAGCGCCGCCGACACGGTGGCATTGCTGGCACCCCGCACGACGCTGAACCCGACCTCCTGCGCGGACCATCCGTCGCGCAGCCCTACGGTGAGTGCCGCCACGGCAAAGGCGATCACCACCAACGCCGTGGAGGAGAGCACCTCCGTTCGCCGGCTGATGGTGCGCACGCTGAGGGCGGCTGTCACGCCCGCCAACAACGCGATGTAGAAGGCGTCCGATCCTCCGTAATCGGCCTGGAAGCCGAGGAGCACAGCCAGGACCATGGCGCCCACCATGGCGATGCGGCCATTGAACAACACAGTCATCACCAACGCCGCAAACGGAATCGGAATCAGCTCTGGGCCGGTGTGAATGAACCGGTGGTTCGCCGCCGCGGCCAGAATGACCAACGCGAACAGCGCGGAGAACACGTGCATGTGACGCAGTTCACTGTAGACGTTCGGCAGGTACAGCAGCAGCAATAGCCAGAACACGGCAACCACGAGGGCATTGGTGAGCACGTGTCCTAGGATGCGACCTATGCTGGCGGCATCCAGATCTCCCCGATTCACCAATTCCTGCTGCAGCGCGAGCAGCCGATCCCGCGCCACGGCGGTGACGATCTCGTTGCTGTTGATGATGCGTTCGTTGGCCCGGACTTCGTCCTTCAGGGGATTCACCGAAGCCCGCGCCCGATCCCGGGACTCTTCGGTAGCCGCCACATTGGGCACGACTGTGGGCTCGAAGAAGGTATTCAGCAGCTTGACGAACAACACCTGGGCCTCGGCAGAATTGGGATACGGATTCTCCGCCGTTTGCCGCGCCAGGTACTGGGTTCGCGTCGTGATGTCGTCCAGGGCCATCCGCGTAGTGTCTCCGCCGCGACGGAGGAAGACCTCAGCATGTGTCTCGCTCCCGATGGTCTCGGTGAGGGCCACGCCGCGCGCCAGGTACGTGGTGACCATTCGTCCCAGGGAGCGACCGAACGCCCTCCGGACCTGGACGTTCTCGAAGTAGGTCGCTTCTTCGGGCGTGAGCGGCAGGCCGGCCGCTCGGGCAATTTCGAACACGGACCGTTCGGCATCGGCGCTGTCGAGCGACGCGAACACTTGGGTGATGTGATCAGCGATGGAGTCCGCCACGCCCTCCTGATAATCGTAGAGGGGTAAGACCTGCGCTGCGACATCATCGGCCTCCTCCTGCCGCTCGGCCTCCGACTTTGGCACATCGAAGTCGAACGGCGCTACAACCTCTTCCGTCGACACCTCGCCCACCTCCGGCACGTCCACCGCAAGACTTCCCGCCACGGGGAACAGCACATACGTCAACAGCGCCAACCCGATCAGGGGAAGCCAACGCGCTCCGTGATGGGCATACTTGGTCTGCCGGAAGCGCTCCCACGCTCCAGACTGCCGGTCGTTCGAAGGACTGGACGTGTTCATGGACTCTGGTCTTCGACGTAAGCGCGGAGGATCTCTCGCACCAGCCGGTGCCGCACCACGTCGCCTTCCTCGAGATAACAGAATGACACGCCGTCGATGCCGGGAAGGATCCGCTCGATCTGCTTCAGTCCGGATTCCTCCCGCTCATCGAGATCGATCTGCGTCTTGTCCCCGATGACGACGGCCCGGGAATTCAACCCGAGCCGCGTCAGGAACATCTTCATCTGCCCGCCGGTCACGTTCTGTGCTTCGTCCAGGATCACGAACGCGTCGGACAACGTCCTGCCGCGCATGTACCCCAACGGAGCGATCTCGATCGTCCGCTGTTCGATGGCCCGCTGCACCCGGTCGTACGGCATCATCTCTTCCAGGGCGTCGTACAGGGGCCGCAGATACGGATCGATTTTCGCCTGAAGGTCCCCTGGGAGGAATCCCAACCGCTCTCCGGCCTCGACCGCCGGTCGGGCCAGGACCAGGCGCCGTACCTGCTTGCGCGTCAGAGCCTCCACCCCGATGGCCACGGCCAAATAGGTCTTGCCCGTTCCGGCGGGACCGATGCCGACGACGATGTCGCTCTCGCGCATGGCACGAATGAAATCGGATTGACCCGGGGTCTTCGGTTGAACGGGACGCCGCACCCCCGGCAACGCGATCTTCAGAGATTCCGTGCCATCGGTCCAACCCTCGAGCTGCTCGTCGCCATTCGCGGCGAGGCGGTCCACGTCATCCGGGGTCAACGTCTGATCCATCCGTGCCACGTCGATCATGGCGGAGACGATCTTCGTCGCACGCTCCACGGCGTCGATGTCGCCGGCGAGGGTCATCTGGTCACCCCGGAGCATCGCCCGGACGCCGGTCGCCCGCTCCAAGGCTACCAGGTTCGCGTCGTTCACACCCACGAGCGTGAGGGGATCGGCGCCCTCGGCCGACACACGATGGGTCACCGGCTCGTTCACGGCACCGTCCGAATGTGCAGATCGTCCAGATCGCTTTGCGGCACGTCCGCCGGCGTGTCTTCGAACAACGCCCGGGCGGCCGTGGTCTTCGGGAAGGCAATCACGTCGCGGAGATTGTCGGTGCCGGCGAGGAGCATCACGATGCGGTCGAATCCCAAGGCGAAGCCGCCGTGGGGGGGTACCCCGCCCCGGAGCGCACGCAGCAAGAAGCCGAACCGCCGCTCGGCATCCTCAGGAGAGACACCCCACGCTTCCAGCACGCGGATCTGCAAGTCGGGATCACTGATCCGGATCGAGCCGCTCCCCAACTCGTTGCCATTGTAGACGGCATCGTAGTGCAGCGCCCGAACACCCTCGAGGTCGCCCTCCAGGAACCGGGCGATGTCATCCCCGTGGGGGGATGTGAAGGGATGGTGGGCCGGTTCCAGATTTCCCGCGTCGTCTTGCTCGAACAACGGAAAGCCCTCGATCCAGACGAACGCGTGGGCTTCCGTCGGATTCGGCTCCAAGCGGCGAATGAGATCGAGGCGCACACGGTCGAGCGCCGCCGACGTCACGCTGTCGGGGCCGGCCGTGGCGAGGAGTAGGTCTCCGTCCTCGAGGCCCGATGTCTCGACGGTCATCCCGTCCAGTCGGGTCAAGGGGCCGCTGAGATCGTCCCCCTTCCGTTTGAGCGTGGCCAGGCCCCCTGCCCCCGCTCCCTTCACGGCCTCGGTCAAGGCATCAAGCACCTTGCGGGAGAGTACTGCCCCCTCTGAAACCCGGATGCCGCGAACTCGCCCACCTTCCTGCAGCGCGTTGTCGAAGGCCTGAAACCCCCGTCCGCGGACGAAAGCGCTCAAGTCTTCGATCAGGTAGCCGAAGCGTAGGTCCGGCTTGTCGGTGCCGTACTGTTCCATCGCGTCCGCAAAGGACATCCTCCGGAACGGTGACCCCACGGTCTCTCCCTCCTCGTCCCACAGCGACACCAGCACGGATTCCACGACACCGTAGACGTCATCCGGGGTCACGAACGACGCCTCCAAATCGATCTGGGTGAATTCCGGCTGACGATCCGCTCGCAGGTCTTCGTCGCGGAAGCACCGAGCGAGCTGGAAGTATCGGTCCACGCCGGCGGCCATGAGTACCTGTTTGTAGATCTGCGGCGACTGGGGTAGCGCGTAGAATTGCCCGGTGTGCACCCGTGACGGCACGAGGTAATCCCGGGCACCCTCCGGCGTGGGCCGGGTGAGAATCGGGGTTTCCACCTCGTAGAAACCCAAGTCGGACATGGTGCGCCTGGCTCGCTGCAGCAGTCGGTGCCGCAACGCCAGGTTGCGGTGCAATTCGGGCCGACGCAGATCCAGATAGCGGTGCTCCAGTCTCCGCTCTTCCGACGGAAGATCCTCACCCTTCGTGCGCCACACCGGAATGGGGGGAGTCTCCGCGCGGCCCACGACCCGAAAGTCCGTGCCGTGCACCTCAACGGCCCCAGTGGCCATCTCCGGATTCCGGGCGTCCTCGGGCCGGGCGACGACCGTCCCCTCGACCAAGACGACGGTCTCCGCCCCCACGGTCTGGGCTCGGTCGATGACGTCGGCCGCACACCAGTCCGGATTGAACGCCACCTGCACGATCCCTTCCCGATCGCGAAGGTCGAAGAACACAATGCCGCCGAGGTCGCGCCGGCGATGTACCCAGCCGCCGAGGCGAACCTGCTCGTCTACATGCTCCGCCCGGAGCGCCCCGCACAGGTGCGTCCGCATGGTCGTCCGTGTCACGATGTTCTCAGGGCGATGGGGCAAGGGTGGGAGGCTTCGAAGTGTCTACCCGCCGCGCTTCCGTATCCCGACCGGAGGATCGGTCGACGAACCGGCCGCGTTTGGGGCTCAGCGAACAGTGCAGATTCACGCCGAACCAAACCGTCCAAGTGCTAGAGATCCTTGAACATAACGGCGGTCAGAAACCCCAGCAAGCGGCACCTTGACGGGGCCGGAGCGCCCGTCGAACCTTCGACCCATGCGGCCCTTCCTGCCCCTTGCGTGCTGCCTGCTGATCCCGGCCGCCGGCCTCGCCCAGGCTCCCCAGTCGTCAGCGATGTGGCGGGTGGCCACTGCGTCGCTGGCCACGCCGCCGGGCCTCCAATCCGGCCCCACCGGCTCCTTTTGGAACCCCGCGACGTGGCCCCGGCAGGCAACCATCGGGGCCGGAGTACAGGTGCTCCAGACGCCCGATGCCGTGGGCTTGTCCGGCATCCTGGCGGGAGCGTATCACGCCATCGCCGACGTGGGCCTCCTGGGGGTCAGCGTGGGACGCGTGGAGGTGCGGGACCTGGTCCGGACCATCGATTCCCCCCTCAGCGAGTTGGGATCGATCCCGGTGTACGAGCAGTTCGTCGGCGTGTACGGAGGACTCGAGGTCGGGGGGGTACACGTGGGGGGAGCCCTGCGGGGGCACGAGTCACGGTTTGACGCCGAGCGCAGCAGCGGGGTGACGTTGGACTTCGGCCTGCGGGTCGATCCCCTTCCCCGGCTCAGCGTGGCGGCGGCCACGCATTTTCTGCCCGTGACGTTCGAATCGGACGCCACGACGGACTACTACGCGGGCCTCCGGTACCAGGCTGCCACCGTGGCGCTGTGGGGGAATCCTACGGAGTTGGTGGGGCGCTACGGGCTGAGCTACCGCAATCCCGGGGGGGTCGAGCACACCTTCGGCGGAGGCGTCGTGCTGAACGGGTGGCTGTCGATCGACGGCGCCCTGTCCAGAGAACAAGCCTTCGGATCGTCGGCGTGGCGTCCGGCCTTTCAGATTGGGGTCGTGTTGGGACGCTACGCAGCGACCGCCGCCCGTGGGAGCGGTATCAATGGTCTGGGGGCCACGTACCGGTTCGCGTTCGGTGTCGATCTGGCGCGATGAACATCCTCAACTCGACTCCCGACGAAGCCTATCGACGCATCGTCGCGTGGGTGGCTGAACGCGGCGAGCCCGCCTATCGCGCGAAACAAATCCTTCCGCGGTTGTGGTCACGACCCGTGGCCACCTGGGCGGATATCACGGAGCTTCCCCACCGGCTCGTGGATGACCTCTCCAATGCGGCGGCGATCCCCCGGCTGGAGCTGGAAACGCGCCAGTCGTCAACTGACGGGACCGTGAAGTTCCTCTGGCGACTCCCAGATGGACTCCTGATCGAATCGGTCTGGATCCCCGAGGGGAAGCGCCGGACCCTGTGCATCTCTTCCCAGGCGGGGTGCGCCTTCGGGTGCGTGTTCTGCGCCACCGGACGCATGGGCTTTCAGCGTCATCTGGAGCCATGGGAGATCACGGGCCAGGTGCGCGAAATGCTGCTGGACCCGGAGTTCGGTAAGCCCACCAACGTGGTCTTCATGGGAATGGGAGAGCCGCTCCACAATTGGGACGCCGTGGATACCGCCCTCACCATCCTCAATGCATCCGCCGGGATGGGCCTGGGCGCGCGGCATATAACCGTGAGCACGGTGGGCATCGTGCCGAAGCTCGCCAAGTTGGCCGCGCGACCGGAGCAATTCCGGCTGGCCATCTCACTGCACGCCGCCATCTCGGAGCGCCGCGCCGCCATCATGCCGGTCGAACGGAAATATCCGGTGGAACAGCTCGCGGCGGCCGTTTCCGCCTTTGCGCGGCGCATCACCTTCGAGTACGTCCTCATTCGGGGCGCCAACGACTCGATGCGTGACGCCGACGCGCTGGCCGCGGTGGCGACACCGCTTGGCGCCCTGGTAAACCTTCTTCCCCTGCACCCCGGCGGAGTGGACGGCCTGTTGCCCGTGATGCCGGCCGAGACCAAGCGATTTGCGAGACGATTGCGGGAAGCTGGCGTGAACGTGACCGTGCGGCGCAGTAGGGGTCTCGATATCAGCGCGGCTTGCGGTCAGTTGCGGGCGGAAGTGGACCGTACGGCGTCCGGTCCCAGCACGACAGTGACGTCCAGCAACAGCTGAGGCGACGGCTCATCGATGACGGCGCCGGTCCCCAGCGCTCGCTGTACCGTGCGGGCCGCTTCCGTATCACTTTGCCGTGCGATTACCAAGGTGGAATCGGTGTGCTCGGTGGTGCCGAAATAGACGACGTCGATTCCCCGGCGCCGCAACTCCCGCGTAACCTGACGGGCCAGGCCGTTCACCGTCGTTCCATTGAGGACCTCGACCGTGATCCGGCCCTCCTCCCCCGGTATGCGAAATGGTACGGCATCGGACGGGGTCCGGCGCAACATCCACCACCCACCGAGGGCCAAGACCACCGTGGCCGCCGCCACGAGCGCTACGGCGGGCCGACGAGACGGTTCCAGAATTCGGATTCTTCGGGAACGATTCGCCATTTGGTCTCGAGTGATTTCCTCTGACGTTGGCGCACGATGCGCTTCAACACGGCCTTCGGTTTGCGCGGGACGCGGGCCGCCAATCTTGCCCGCTTGTTGCGTTTGAACGACCGGCCCGGCTCGAGATAGTCTGCCATGTAGAGCATCCGACCGACGTCGTCCCAACCGACGTACCCCACCGAATGGTAACGAACGGCGTTCAGCACGCCGACATCTGTTTCACCGCGCTCTTCGGCCATCCTGGCGGCGGCCGGGCCGTGATACAGACCCGGAATGTCCCATTTCTTGTCGGCCAGTCGGGCAAGTTCCTTGCTCGGCGCCCCGCGCAGCGCATCATGGAGAAAGGCCGCCCGAACCCAGCGGGCCCGCTCCCCGGGATCGCGGCCCATGGCGACGGCCCAGGTCTCCACCAGCGCAGCCACCCGGCGGATGTGCTCCCGGCGTGCGTCTCCAATCTGGGCCCACTCCGGCACGCCGTTGCCGTTCACAGCCAGCAACAACTCCCCATGCTCGCGCAACCAGAACGGACGGTTCGGAAGCTCGGGATGCGGCACCGTGAGTTGCGGTTCATCGATGCGGTGGTCGCCAAACCGAACCAGATCTACGTCCAGCGTCCGAGGTCCCCACCGCTCGTCCCGCACCCGACCCGCCTCCCGCTCCGCTTCCAGACCTGCAGCCAGAACATCCCGTGGCGTCAGGCTCGTGCGCAGCAGCACCATCTGGTTCAGGTACTTGCGCTGCGGGATGCGCCCCAACGGCTTCGTCTTCTCGATGGCGCTCTCGGCGACGAGGGACGTGTCGGGTAGCGCCGCCAGCTTCCGCCGAGCGGCCTTCAGGTGTGCCGCTCGGTTTCCCATGTTTGAACCGAGGGCGACAAAGGCCAGCTCAGCCAACGGCATCCGCCCCGCCTCGCTCGACGACGACTTCCACGAAGTCGAGGGGACCATCGATGGGGGCGTGAGGTTTACGGGCCGCCACCCGAACGCGCTCTACCGGATCCATGGCGAGCGCCTGCGCGGCGACTTTCTCACAGAGTGCTTCCAGCAGGCGATGCGGACTCGCCCCCACCGTCTCGGAGACCATGCGGTACAATCGGCGGTAATCCAGCAATGCGGTTGGTGAATCCGTTTCACCGACTTGGCGGAGTGACAGCCACACCGTGAGATCGAGCTCGAGGGGCTGGGGCACGTGCTCCTCGTGCGGCAACAACCCCACGCAGGTATGGAAGCGCATCGCCTTGAGCGAGATACAATCCCGTGTCATACCGAGCAATGGTAGATGGGTTCGGCGGGGCTTGTCAAAGGATCGTGCTTCCGGAGTCGGTGGTGAATCGGTCGGTGATGTCCGCCAGCATGGCCGCCACCTGCTCGAGCTCGCGGGAGGCCGCCGCCATCTCGTCGAGTCGCTTCTCGACGTCGTGAGCGCGCTCGGTGACGTCGGTGGCATCCGACCGGTTGCGTGACGAAATGTCCGCGACGGCGCTGATGCGTTCCCGGAGGCCCGCGAAGGCGCTTTGCTGTCCCTCCGCCGTTTCGGCAATGTGGCGGGCTCGTTGCGTCGCTTCGGCGGTCGCCTCCACGATGGAATCCATCGCGCGGACCCCGTCGGTGCTCACCTCCTCAACGCCCGCCACCGAGAGCTTTCCTCGTCGCATCTGCTGCACTACCTCGGCGAGGCTCGCCTGCAGATCTGCGATCAACTCCCCGGCCTCCGCGGCTGTGGACGAGCTCTGCTCCGCCAAACGACCCACTTCCTGCGCCACCACGGCGAAGCCACGCCCGTGCTCGCCGGCACGGGCGGCCTCGATGCCCGCGTTGAGGGCCAGGAGATTGGTGAGATCGGCCAGCTCACGGATCGACGAGATGAATTTGACGATCTTGCCGCTCACCGTCTCCAACTCGCTCACCTTGCCAGAGCTCTCGGCGACAAACCCCTTGAGGTCGACCAGCTTCTCGATGGCCTCGCCGATGGTCTCACGACTCCGGTGCGCTACTTCGCTCGCCGTCGACGTCACCTTCGCGGCTTCGGCACCCTCGTTGACCACTTCGGCGGATGACCGTGAGAGGCTCTCGGTGTCGTTGAACCCGGCGGCCACCTCGAGATCCTGTTGCGACAGACCCTCTCCGATGGCCGATGTGGATTGGGTCATCGCCGCTGCCGCCTGGCGAAGGGCGTCGGTTGCCTGGCGCAGGTGGGTGACCTCTTCGTTGATGCGAGCCACCGTCGCCACCAACGGTCGCCGCAGCTCGTGGATGTGGACCACCGCCGCAACGCGCAACGCGCACGCTTCGATCAGGGCGAGCTGAATCCGTCGATACTCCCGGTGTTTGTGGTGCTCCAGTTCCAAGGTGCCGATGATCTCGGGACCCAACCGCAGGGGGACCACCGCCACGCACCGTACCTGGTCGGGGAAATCCATGGTTCGGGCATCACGGCCGGTATCCTGGATAACGATGGGCTCTCCGCCCTCCACCACTTCGGAGCGGAGCACCTCGAGACCGTCCGGTCCTTCCTCCCGGTCCTGGCGGCCGATCGCCCCGATATACAGCGGTACAAAGGCACCGTCGGTATAGCCGTGCACCCGATAGGCGCCCCAATCCAACGTCCGGTCGGCGAGGCTCTCGATCTGCGCCAGGGATTCCTCGAGTCCAGCGGTGCCCGTAATGACCGCGTCCATGGCGTGCAGCTTGTTCAGCTCTTCGGCCTGTACAACCTCTTCCCCCATTTGCTTTGCCAGAACCGCGCCGAAGACCAAGAAGGCTCCCACGAACGGCCACGCCGCGACCGGCAACCCGACCACTGTGGCGATCACCAGCGCCGACGCGAGAAGGATAAGAGCTGAGTGAATGATCTCGTAACGAAGGATGATGAGCTGCTCGGAGGTCCCCAGTTTCTGCCGGATCAGCAGGCTGAAGTAGAACAGAGTCCGATTGACGAAGAAGTAGGTCGTGACGAAGACGACGCTGCCGACGAACCCCTCGGCGCTGAGGGGCGCCCCCCCACCGGTCAACTCCGACACCAACCCATAGAAGCCGTAGGCTGAAAGGACGCTGATGACCTCCCTGCCTGTATTGACCATGACGGGCCAAGCAGCCTTTCGCTGAATCACCCGGTCGGCGATTGCCGCTCCCAACCCCACCGACAGTGCCGTTGACATTCCGCCCACCAGCAGCGAGCCACTCACCGCGAGGAGCCCCAGAGGCGACGAGTAGGAGTATTTTCCCAGCGGCACGGCCGTGGCCCGGAACACCACTGCGGCGACGGTCATGATCGCCAATTCCGGGAGCCGCCCCAGCCAATCGGTGTTCAGCGCCATGGCCACGAGGAGGAGCGCCGGTCCCCCATACGCCAAAAACCACGCGAACCACCGAACCAGCGTGTCGGTCTGGATCCGTCTCATGTGTCAGGTCTCAGGTCTGTCCGATGAGAAAATCACCAGGCGTGATATTGAATTTGGACGGATCGGCCACTTTGACAATGGACCGCACAAACCGCCCACCGGCTGCCTTCTCGGCGAGATCGGCCAAAGGGGCGGGGTTCAGGATCTCACCCTCCGGGGATATGGCGATGCGCACCAGGGGACGGCTGAGGAGATCGGGCTCCGGGTTACGACTCTGAACGACGGCGATTTCTCCCGTATCCATCAGGAGACACGTGCCCACCGGGTAGATGCCCACGAGGTTGACGAGCTCCTTGACCAGCACCGGGTCGTACCCACGCCGGCGGTTCTGCCACATCTCCCGAAGCACTTCGTCAGGTTGAATCGGCGTCTGATACGAGCGCCGGCTCGTCGCGGCGTCGAACCCGTCGGCTACGGCAACAATCTTTGAGTAGAACGACATGTTGCGCCGCCGAACCGGGCGGGGATACCCGGTCAAGTCGATCTTCATGTGGTGCTCGTACGCCGTGACCATACCCCGATAGGGCAGGTCGCTGGACTGCTGCATCTGGAACAGGGCGAGGACGCCGTACCAGGGGTGGGATTGCATCATCCGCCACTCCTCTTCGGTGAGGGCTCCCTCTTTCTGAATCAGATCCAGGGGAACACGGCTCTTCCCCACATCGTGCAACAGGGCTGCCACGCCGAGGTCGTACAGCTGGCGTTTTCCGAGATGAAGCCGCTTGCCGATGGCAATCGCAAAGATGCAGACGTTGACCGAGTGCGTAAACGTGTACTCGTCGTAATCGCGGATGGCGGTGAGTCCGACGAGGGAGATCTCGTTGTTCAACACCTGATCCACCATGCTTTGGACCGCGCGCTTCATCTTCCGCACGTTGGCGGCCCGACCCATTCGCACCGCGCTCACCACCTCCTTCGAGACGGCCACCGACCGCTGGTACGTCCGCTTGGCAATCTCGAGGGCACGATCTTCGGCGTTGAGCTCCCCGCCGCCGCCGCCGCCCTCTGCGGCCGGTGCTCCCAACGAGATGTGGATGACGCCGCGCTCGACGAGGCGATCCTGCAACTCGGTGAGATGCTCTAGACTTTCATCGTCGTCGGCCTCCGGATCGAGGGCCTTCACGTCGAGGAGCAACAAGACCAACTCCTGCCATTCCTTGCGACTCACCGCCTCGTCGGCTACCAGCGCCCCGACACCCGCATCCTTGAAGGTGTTCAGCACGTGTCCCAGGGACGCGAACCGGTCGAGGGCCAGCCGGAGGCGAGTCTTGTTGATGAACACCGCCTCGTCGGCGACGTGCATCTCCAACACCGGATCCACCTGATGGAGGGCGCGCGCCGATTCCACGAGCTCGTTGAGCCCGCGCTGCACCTGCTCGTTCTCCACCGGATACAGCTTGAAGCTCCGCAACGCCGTCCCCAGATTGACCAAGAACTCCCGCCCCTGCTGGCGGTGTACCGATTCGATGCGCTCGACGGCATCGGCAAGCGCGCGTTGTCGCTCCGCCATATTCAGTCCACGCCCCGAAGGGCTTGATTCACCGCGTTCCGCACCAACGCGTCTTTGTCCGCGGCGGCTTGCTGCAACACGGACGCTGCCTCCGCGGTGCCGATCGTCCCCAATCCCAAAGCGGCACACGCACGAATCTGGGGATCTTCCTTCTTCTTCATGAATCCCCGCGGCAAAAGCATCGATGCCAGCAGCGCGACGCCCCCGGCGCCGGCGAGTGTGCCATAGGCCTCGAGAAACGCCTTCTTCTCCGTGAGTTCCGTATTCCTGAACTCCTTGTCGGTCACCTTGATTTCGATGTGCGGCACAACGCGCTGGTACCCGTGCCCCACCAGCGTGCGGATGGCGGCGAGGCGGATGCCTCGGTTGGGATCGTCGATGGCCTTTTCCAGCTCGCGCATCGCCTCGGCGGACCCGATGGCCTCCAAGACGCTCACCGCCTCGCTCCGCAAATCCTTGTCGGGACCGTCCAGGATTCTCCCCAGCGGGGGCACCACCTCCGGGAGGGCCAGGGTCTTGGCGAAACCCACCGCCCCATGCGCCACTTCCCGGTCGCGAGACTCCAGGGCGTCGGTGAGCACCTTCGAGTCGGCAATGGCGACCTTGATGAGAGCGTCCTCGAGCAACGATTTGATGCGCTCCGAGGCGAGTTGGGGAAGCCACCCCAACGCCGTCTCGAACACTTTGGCTTCGAGTCCTGCGAACAGCCGCTCCAACTCCTGGTCGGTGATGTTGGGACCGCCCTGCTCCAGTGCGGTCATGAGGTGGCCGAACGCCACCGGCTCGGAGAGTCGCGCCGGAAGCTCCTCGAGGGCTTTGCTCTGCTCCGCGGTGAGCTCCTCCGCCCGCTTGCGAATGGCCTGGGTCTCCCGCAGCACGTACACCACGGAGTCGGAGTCGCCGGCGGCGAGGAGGTGAGGGACAAAACTCCCGAGAATCGTGAGGATTTCCGACCGGATGTCGGGGTCGGTCTGAAACTCAAAGATGTCGCAGAGGGTGGCCAGCACGTTGGTCCGGAGATCCTGCTCGTACTCCCGGGCCAGTTCCCGTTTCAGGTAGGCGACCTCATCCGGCTCGAGCTGGTAGAGCGAGGAATCAGAATCTTCGATGGAGACGAACTCGTTGGCCGCCTGTTCCTCGGCCGCTCCCGCAAGTTGTCGCTGTACCTCTTCCTTGACCGACTCAGGCGGTGGAGCGGCGGACCCGCCCCCACCACCGGAACCCAGAAGGGGATCCCCATCCTCCTCCCCCAACTGCACGGCGACATAGCGGACGTGCTCGAATTCTTCCTCCCACAGGAGAGTCTGCAAGTCGTCCGGCGCATCAGGGGGCAGACTCCGCACCCGGTTCAGGACCTCGAGCAGCCGAATCGACTCAGTCTCCTCCACACCGGGGGCCAGTGTGAGGGACCGGACACCGTCCTTGTAGAGCATCAGCGCCAGGTTGTCGGATTTGTTCGGCTCGGTGTAGACCACCTCCTCCCCCCAGCGAAACTCGGAGTCGGTGACCTCGAGGGCCACCTCGTCCGTTTCCTGCCACACCGCGGTGAAGGCATCGGCCACCTTCTGGCACGCCTGCTCATATATGGGGTTGTTTGGAAGGTAGAGTTGGATGGCCCGCAAGCCCTTCAGGAGGGTCCGAATCAACTCCTCGACGGCCCTGCGATCGGCAGCGAGCTCCACACCCGGTCGGCCCGGCGTCGTCAAGCCCGCCCCCCTGTCCCCAAAGGGATCCGAGGACGCTGTCTTGCGGATTCTGGTCTCCGTCGCCTCAACCTGTCTCCCGGAATCGGTTGCGGTGCAATATAACGCGGGCCAAAAAAGTCCAAACACTTGGGAACCCTACTATTCTGGTCCCTTCGAGGTGATTCCGCTGTGCGCTCCGTCGCACTCCGAAGCCTGTTCTCCCACTCGTAAACGGTTGAGAGCATTGCGTTTCGGGGTGTGTTCGGGTATACTGTTTTTCGGAATACCTTCGGTCCCGAGGGGGAGCCATGCCTGTGACCAAGCGTCAACGCGAGATTTTCTCCTTCAACTCCCTGGCCACGGTCCACGAACATCTGACCAACCTGGAGCAGAAGGGATTCATCCGGAGGAGCCACAACGAGAGCCGGTCCATCGAGTTGGTGCCCGAGCCGGGGCTCGCCACGGCAACCGAGCTGCCCCTCCTGGGGCGGGTGGCCGCGGGCATCCCCATCGAGGCGGTCTCTACGCCGGAGACCATTGCCGTTCCGGACGACCTGATTCCCCGGCGGGGCTCGAGCTACGTCCTCCAGGTCCAGGGCGAATCGATGATTGACGAACACATCGACGATGGCGACTTGGTGGTGGTCAACAGCCGTAGCACCGCCGAGAACGGAGAGATGGTCATCGCCCTGATCGAAGGCACGTCGGCCACGGTCAAGCGGTACTACCGGGAGGACGGTGGCTGGATACGCCTCCAGCCCGCCAACGAGAACGTGGCGCCCATCAGGGCTCACGAGGACGACGTGCTGGTCCAGGGCGTCGTCGTGGGCGTGATTCGAAAGTACTGAGACCAAGATCGAAGGTCTTCGCTAATCCGCAAGTCGTTGTGGCGCTTGTGGATAGGGTGTCGCACCTATAGTTTCCTCCCACATGGTTGATCGGGCCTTCTACGCCATCCTCCAATACGCCGGGCATAGGTTTGCCGGCTGGCAGCGCCAGCCCAGCGACCGAACCGTGCAGGGCGTGTTGGAGGATGGGCTCGCGCAACTCACGAGTGGCCGGGTGGCCACCAACGCCGCAGGCCGCACCGACAGTGGGGTCCATGCCTTGGGGCAGGTCGTGAGCTTCCGTACCCCTGGGCCGTGGGATCCACGAGACCTTCAGCGCGCGCTGAATGCCGTCACACCGGCAGATCTCTGGGTGGCGGAGGTGGGGGCCGCACCGGAGGGGTTCCACGCCCGGAAGGACGCCTCGGTGCGCCGGTATCGCTTCGTTGTGGGCTGTGACGCAGGGTCGGCATCTCCTTTTCGGAGGCCCTATGAGTGGGCGCTCGGCGAGGCGCTGGATCCCGAGGCGCTGGGGAGTGCCGCGGCGCTGTTCCTGGGAGAGCACGACTTCAGGCCCTTCTCGACGGCGGGACAGGAAAAGCCGCATTACCGGTGCACCATCACACAGTGCGCGTGGCAAGAGCGACAGGACCACGAAGGGTTTATTTTTACGGTTGAAGCCGATCGTTTTCTGCATCGCATGGTGAGGTTCATGGTTGGAGCGATGGTCGACGTGGCGCGCGGACGACGCCCGATGGCCGATATCTCAGCCGGGCTGGCTGCCACGAGCAACGCGGACGCCAGCCCCCCTGCTCCACCCCACGGCCTCTACATGCTGGGTGCGCTGTACCCCCAGCCGGAGCTACGCCGAGTCAATGATTTCGTCCTCCAGCAATGAGACGCCGGCCGGAACGGGCGGTCGCATTGAACCAGCCGGGTTGACCATTTCATCCCGGGATCGGCAGGCGTGCGCTTGATCGCGGCCCTCGGCCTCGGCCTGGCACTCGGCTGCAGCGAGCCCGCCCCCCGGCCCGAAAGCGCCGTTCTGCCCCTCGACACCCCCATCGCCATCCCGGCACCGATTCGGCAAGACACGGCCCGCCAGCGCCTCAACGCCCAGGTGACCGAAACCCGCCGGTCGGCCATCGTGGACGCAGCCGCCCGAGCCCGCCCTGCCGTCGTGAGCGTCAACATCATTCGCCGACAGCGCCGTGTCGCCCGGCGCTCCTTCTTCTTCATGCCCCAGGAGTACGAGCAGCTCGTGGAAGGTGTGGGATCGGGCTTCGTCGTCTCCGACAACGGCCTCGTCATCACGAATCAGCATGTCACCGAGGGTGCCGAACAGATCGTCGTCACCACCACCGACGGCACCGACTACCCGGCCGAGCTCCTCGGCGAGGATCCCCTCACCGATATCGCGGTCCTGAAGGTCGACGCCCAGAACCTCCCCACCATGGCCATCGGGTCGAGTCGCGACTTGGTGATCGGCGAGTGGGTCGTGGCCATCGGCAATCCATATTCCTACCTCCTGGGAAACGCCGAGCCCACGGTCACAGCGGGGGTGGTGAGTGCGGTAGGGCGAAACATCCTGCCATCGCGAGACCAACCCGGCGTGTACGTCGACATGATCCAAACCGACGCCGCCATCAATCCAGGCAACAGCGGCGGTCCGCTGGTGGACGTGACCGGCCGGGTTGTCGGCGTCAACAGCTCGATCTTCAGCGCCTCGGGGGGATCGGTGGGCATCGGGTTTGCGATCCCCATCGAACGGGCGCTCCGCGTGGCCCGGGAACTCCAGGAGTTCGGGACGGTGCAACGGGCCTGGATGGGCCTCGCGGTTGGAGGCTCGGAGGATCTCCGCCGGTGGAAGGAAGATGGAGGACTCGCGATCACCAACGTCGCCGGCACGAGTCCGGCCACCGACGCCGGCCTCCGGGAGGGTGACATCCTGATCTCCGCCGCCGGGCGCTCGGTGCGGACGTTCCTCGATTGGGAGGCGGTCAAGCTGGACGTGGGACCGGGCGATTCCATTCCCGTGGTGTACCGGCGGGAAGGACGGGAGCGCCGGACAACGCTCGGGATTGCCGCCCTCCCCACCACCCAGGCCGAACGGATCTCCGTATTGGATCTCGAGCTGATCACCGTGACCCCAGCCATCCAACAGGAGCGCAACCTCCGGCGGGCTGACGGGGCACTGATCTATTCCATCGGGGACGTGGCCCAGCGGGCCACCGGTATGCGATCCGGGGACGTGATCACCCAGATCAACAACGCGCAAATCACCGACGCCGAAGACGTGCGCAACATCCTGGGACGTGTGGGTCGGCGCACGGCGGTCCGTGCCTGGGTGGAGCGCGGAGGCCGCATGTTTTACAGTGACTTCTACGTGCAATGACAAATCCTGAGACCTACCAATCGCCGTTGGGCACGCGCTACGCGTCGCCGGCCATGCAGCGCCTGTGGAACGCCGAGAACCGGGCGGGGCTGTGGCGCCGGCTCTGGTTGGCCCTGGCCGAAGAACAGCAGGGCCTGGGGCTCGAAATCCCCGAGGAAGCGATCGGCGAGATGCAGGCGCAGCTGGACAGCGCGGATCTCGACGCCGTAAAGGAGTACGAGCGACGCTTTCGCCACGACGTCATGGCCCACATACATCACTTCGGAGACCAGGCGCCCGCCGCCCGACCCTACATCCATCTGGGAGCCACCAGCGCCTTCGTCACCGACAACGCCGAGCTGCTCGTGCTCCGCGACGGGATGCAACTCCTGCTCGGCCGTCTGGTCGAAACCCTTGGCGCCCTTCGCGACTTTGCCGTGGCCCACCGCAGTGCGCCGGCCGTGGCGTACACTCACTTCCAGCCCGCCCAACTCACCACCGTGGGGAAGCGCGCCACGCTCTGGCTCCAGGACCTGGCCTTCGACTCGGAAGCACTGCATCACGCTCTCGCCACCCTCCCGTTCCGCGGCTGCAAGGGGACCACCGGGACCCAAGCGAGCTACCTCGAGCTGTTTGGTGGCGACCACGAGAAAGTCCGTGAGCTGGACCAGCGTGTCGCGGCCAGATTCGACCTCGTCCCCATCGCGGTCACCGGACAGACGTACACCCGCAAGGTCGACAGCCGCGTGCTCGACGTGCTGGCCCACATCGCCCAATCCGCGTCCAAATTCGCCACCGATCTGCGTCTGCTGCAGCACGAGGGCGAGCTGCTCGAACCGGCGGAACAGGACCAAATCGGTTCGAGCGCCATGGCGTACAAGCGGAACCCCATGCGCTGCGAGCGCATCTGCGCCTTGGCCCGCTACCTCATCGCGCTACGGCAGAACACCGCATACACCTCGGCCACCCAGTGGCTGGAGCGGACGCTGGATGACAGTGCGAACCGCAGAATGGTGCTCCCCGACGCGTTCCTCGCGGCGGACGCCCTGCTGATCCTGGTCCACAACGTGGTCAAGGGTCTGGAGGTGCGGGAGGCCACCACGCGGCGGAACGTCGAACGGGTCATGCCCTTCATGGCCACCGAGCGGTGGCTGATGATCGCCGCGAAGGCCGGGGGCGACCGGCAGGAGCTGCACGAAGTCATCCGCCAGGCGAGCTGGGCGGTGACCGACGCCATGGAGCAGGGCGCCGAGAACGATCTCCTCGACCGCCTCGCCACTCATGAGACGTTCGCCGCGGTGGATCGCGCCGCGCTGCAAGCCGAGCTGGATCCCACTCTCTATGTTGGCCGGTGCGCCGAGCAAGTGACGGAGTTTACCGAGGGGCCGTTGGCCACCCTACTCGAATCGTTGCAGGACTTCACATCCGAAGAAGGAGAGGTCAGCGTATGACCGCAGGGCCCATGCTGGAGAGCGCACTTCCCCTCCCCCTGCTGCGCAAGGGGAAGGTACGCGAAGTCTACGAGGTGGATGACGACACGGTCCTGCTGGTCACGAGTGACCGAATCAGTGCGTTCGACGTGGTCATGAACGAGCCGATTCCCCACAAGGGCGCGGTGCTGACCCAGATGAGCGCCTACTGGTTTGGCGCCCTGGAAACCATCACCCCAAGCCACTTCATCTCCGCCGACGCGGCCGACATCGTGGAACGGGTGCCGCGCCTGGCGGGGCACGAATCCAGCCTCGCCGGCCGAGCCATGTTGGCGAAGCGGACGACACCCGTCGCGTTCGAATGCGTCGTCCGGGGATATCTCTCGGGCTCCGCGTGGAAGGAGTACTCCGCCACGGGGACCCTGGCCGGCGAGGCGCTTCCCGGAGGGCTCGTCGAATCCGACCAGCTCGCCCCCCCCATCTTCTCCCCGGCCACCAAGGCGGATACCGGCCACGACGAGAACGTCACCGTCGACTACGTGCGCGATGCCCTGGGGGCCGAACTCACCGACACCTTGATGGCCCGCAGCCTCGAACTGTATCTCGCCGGGCGCGAGCAGGCGGCGCAGCGCGGCCTCATCATTGCCGACACCAAGTTCGAGTTCGGCCACGCGCGCGACGGCGACCTCATCCTCATCGACGAGGTGCTGACACCCGACTCGTCGCGGTTTTGGCCGGCGGACGACTACGAACCGGGCCGCGGACAGAAGAGCTTCGACAAGCAACCGCTGCGAGACTATCTGGACGGTTTGCGGAAGGCCGGGTCGTGGGATGCGACGCCTCCCCCCCCGCCCTTGTCGGACGAGACGGTCCAGATCACCAGTGACCGGTACTTGGACGCCTATCGCCGCATAACCGGAGAGGATTTGGCGGTCCGGCAGTGAGGCTCGCGCGAGAGGGAATCCCGTTCGTCGCGATCGCCTGCGGCGTTCTGGCCGCCCTGGTGGGATGGGCGTGGGTCCTGGGCGGGAGCTGGTGGGTCGTCCTGGCCTGGGCCCCGATAACGGTATGGGTCCCGGCCTTTTTCCGTGACCCCGACCGAACGGGGCCCGAGCAGGGTCAGGTGGCCATCGCGCCAGCCGACGGCAAGGTCGTGAGTGTCGTGGAGGTGGACGAGCCCGACTACCTGCAGGGTCGGGCGACCCGCATCTCGGTCTTCATGAACGTCTTCAGCGTGCATGTGAACCGGCATCCCGTTGCGGGCGCGGTCGAGTACCGGGACTATCGCCCCGGGAAGTTCCTCAACGCGACCCTGGATAAGGCCAGCGAGTTCAACGAGCGCATGTCCTTGGGCGTCCGCGGGACCTTCGGCCCGGTGCTGATCCGGCAGATTGCGGGACTCGTCGCGCGGCGCATCGTCACGGACCACAGGCCCGGGGACGTCGTCCGGCAGGGAGACCGCCTCGGCCTCATCCGATTTGGCTCCCGGGTGGATACCTTTCTCCCATTGTCCGCTCAGGTGCGGGTGCAGCCGGGTGACCGCGCTGTGGCGGGCAGAACTATCCTCGCGGAGTGGCCTCGATGACGCGTCGAGAACGCAGTAGGCGGCGAGTACGGCGGGTGGTGGTGGTGGTTCCCAGCATCTTCACGTTGGCCAACCTGTTTTTCGGGTTTTGGTCCATGGTGTTGGCCGCCCAGGGCGATTTCTACCGCGCCAGTTGGTGGATCGTCTTCGCCGGCATCCTCGACACCCTGGACGGCCTTTCGGCGCGGGTGAGCAAGACGGGATCGGCCTTCGGCGCCCAGCTCGACTCCCTGGTGGACATGGTGAGCTTCGGCATCGCTCCGGCGGTGCTCATGTTCTTCCTGCTCTTCTCGTCACAGGGACCGTTTGCCTGGGTGTTCTCGTACGCCTTCGCCGTCTGCGTGGCGTTGCGGCTGGCACGGTTCAACGCCCAGTCCGGGGAAGGTCACAAGCGTAACTTCACCGGTCTGCCCTCCACGGCCGCCGGGATGACCCTCGCCGCGTACTATCCCTTCACCCAGACGGAATTCTATCGCGTCCAGCTGGCGGCCCTCCCCTGGTCCCAGATCATCATCTTCCTCATCATCGCCCTCAGCCTGGCGATGGTGAGCAACGTGGAATACGCCCGGCTGCCCCGGATCGGGTTCCGCACCGTCCGTGGCCTCGCGGGCCTCAGCGTGCACCTCATCGTCCTGTGGTTCGGCATCTTCAACCGAGACATCTTCTTCTTCCCGCTGGGCATCACGTACGTCGCCTACGGCCTTGGCCGGGGAGCGGTGCTCGCTTTCGTGGAGCGGGGGGACGACGAAGCGGAGGAGTCCGAAGACCAACCCAGGCTCGTGGTCCACGACCTCGAGGATCGGCACCGAAAGCCTGGAACCTGAGGGATTCTGGGCCCGGCGAATCCTCCACTTTGTGACGTTGTTCACTACCAGGCCCCAAATTATTGCTATCTTGAGGGGACCGATTCCGCGGGAGTGAACGGCGTGCGGGTCCCAGGACCCCCCGTCGGTGCTCGCGAGTGTTGGGATTTTTCAGGAGGCTCAGGATGAATTGGCGCTCTTTTGCCATCGTGACGATGGCCGGGTTCATGACCCTCGGCTGCGACAAGATCCCCTTTCTGGGTGGTCAAGCCGCCGATGCGGCTCGGGCAGAGGCGGTGCAGGACACCACGCCGGCCCCCGCCACGCCGGTGGCCCCCCCTGTGCAGGAACCGGAACCGGAGCCCGAGCCGGAGCCCGTCCAGACCGTGCGCCCGGCGTTGGCCGGGGAAGAGCCCTGGTTTCCCGTTCATACCGGCACGGTTAGGCCCGGCATGACGGCGGACGATGTGGTGGCGGTTTGGGGCGTTCCCGTGACGGATCGGGCCGTGGGCAACTGGACCTTCCTCTACTTCCGCAACGGCTGCGAGCTGGCTTGCGGGACCTTTGATGTCGTGATGCTCGAAGGCGGGCAGGTCGTCGACGCCATCGTCCGGGGACCCGGTCATGTCTACGAAGGGGTGTCTTCTTCGCCCCCCAACCGTGCGGCCCAGTTCACGCCGCCGACCTTCTCACCTGATACCGTCGGAATCATCGGATGACCGAGAAGCCCAGTCGCAGTGAAGAGGAATTTTTCGTACGGAAGGAAGCAGAGTTACTGAAAGCGCGCCGCGCGGAAGCCGAACGGGAGAAGGACGAAGCGGAGCGCAAGAGCCACTACATGAAGTGCCCGAAGTGCGGCCACGATCTCAGTATCGAGGAGTATCACGGCCTCGAGGTCGATCGCTGCATTGAGTGTAACGGCGTGTGGTTCGACGCCGGGGAAGCCGAATCCCTGCTGGACGGCCAGGACGACACCATGTTCCACAGCGTGTTTGGCGCCGTGCTTCGGGGTGTGCGGGGCAAGAAGGCCTCCGCCGCGGAGTGACGTTGCGGCGGCCCCGGCGGCATAAACGCCGAGCCCGCGGCAACCACAGGCAGCCCACGACCCGACCCCTCCAGTCCGGTTGCCTACCCTTCTATAGTGAGAACCAAGCCCGCGGGCGGTTGGGCGGCCCCCGACCGGCGGCGGGCGGCATGAGACAGTCGCTCCGCAACCGAGTACATTTCAGTTGGATCTCGCTCGAATCCCCGGCATTACCGAAGGGATCCCTCGGGGCAATGCCGCGGCAGATGGAATCACCCGGCGAACCAGCTCAAGGCCCGTAACGATGTGTGGTGTTTTCGGCGTTTCTAACATCCCCAACGCGTCCCAACTCGCGTACATGGGTCTGTACGCCTTGCAGCACCGTGGCCAGGAGTCCACCGGGATCACTACCGTGGACGACGACCAGGTGGCCCACGCACACCGCAGCATGGGCCTCGTTTCCGACACCTTCAGCCCCGAGATCCTCGCCACCCTCCCGGGCTCCATTGCCATCGGGCACACGCGCTACTCCACCACCGGCAGTTCCGACCTTTCCAACGCGCAGCCCTGCGTGGTCGACTACCACTCCGGGCCCCTGGTGCTGGCACACAACGGCAACCTCACCAACGCCGCAGATCTGAAGCGTGACCTCGTCAAGAAGGGGTCGATCTTTCAAACGTCTTCCGACTCCGAGGTGCTCGTCCACCTCATCGCCAGGTCCGAAGCCCGCCAACCCGAGGACCAGATTCTCGACGCCTTGGAGCGGGTGGAAGGAGCCTACACGTTGGTCCTCACCGTCGGGAAGACGCTTTACGCCATCGTGGACCCCAGGGGCTTCCGTCCGCTGGTGTTGGGGAAGCTACACGACGGCCATGTCGTGACGTCGGAAACCTGCGCCCTGGACATCATCGGCGCATCACCGGTCCGCGAGCTGCAGCCCGGTGAGTGGCTCCGCATCGAGGGGGGAACCGTCCATGAGCTGCCCCCGCTGGCCCCGAAGCGGCATCGCCGCTGCATCTTCGAGCTGGTCTACTTCTCGCGCCCGGACAGCACCGTTTTCGGTGAGTCCGTCGACCGGGTGCGGCGCAACCTCGGGGCTCGGCTGGCCCAGGAACACCCAGCTCCCGGCGCCGAATGTGTGTTTTCCGTTCCCGACTCTTCGAACGCGATGGCCCTCGGGTACTCCGAACGGAGCGGCATCAAGTTCGAACATGGGCTCATCCGCAATCACTACGTGGGCCGGACGTTCATCAGTCCCGGCCAGACGACCCGGACGGATAAGGCCCGCATCAAGTTCAATCCGGTGCGTGACGTCGTGAACGGAAGGAGTGTCGTCGTTGTCGACGACTCGTTGGTACGTGGGACCACGTCCCGCGCGTTGATCAAGATGATTCGCGATGCAGGAGCGCGAGAGATTCATCTGCGCATCTCATCATCACCGATCACCGGTCCTTGTTACTACGGAATCGACACGCCCACACGCGGCGAGCTTATCGCATCGACACACAGCGTCGAGCAAATACGGAAGCACCTCGAGGTGGATACCCTCGGGTACCTGTCACTGGAGGGTATGCACAGTGCCGTTGCCGAAAAGGGAACGGGATACTGTGATGCCTGCTTCTCCGGCGACTACCCCACCGCGATCCCCAATTCCGACCATGACGCTTCGTCGGTCGATATCCCGATTCCCGCCACTGTCAAATAAACAGAAAAGAACTACACAATGAAAAACGTTTACTTCTTCGGCAACGGGCAGGCGGACGGGTCTGCCCAAATGAAGGATACACTCGGGGGTAAGGGCGCCAATCTGCACGAGATGACCAAGCTCGGCATACCGGTGCCACCAGGTTTCACCATATCCGCCGATATCTGCACCACCTACCTCGAGGAGCGTAAGCTCCCGGAGGCTTTGTGCAACGAGGTCAGTGCGGCCATGCAGAAGCTCGAGGCTGCGACGGGTCGTCGGTTCGGTGACGCGGCGGATCCACTCCTCGTCTCCGTGCGTTCCGGCGCCAAGTTCTCGATGCCCGGCATGATGAACACGGTTCTCAATCTGGGACTCAACGACGACACGGTGGACGGGCTGGCAAAGCTGACCAACAACCCGACGTTCGCCAACGACTCGTACCGCCGCTTCGCGCAGATGTATGCCGAAGTCGTGATGGACGTACAGCCTGAGAACGGCGTCAACCCCATCGACGAGGCCATCGAGGACATCAAGCGCCAGCGAAATGTGAAGCGCGAGATCGACCTGGACGCCGCGGACCTGAGGGCTCTCGCGCACACCATCAAGGCAATCGCAGAGGAGAAGACCGGGAATCCCCTCCCTGACGACCCGTGGGATCAACTGTGGCAATCAGTAGAGGCGGTCTTCGGCAGCTGGCACACCAAGCGAGCCATCGATTACCGCCGCGTCAACGGCATCCCCGATGACCTGGGAACCGCCGTCAACGTGCAGACCATGGTGTACGGCAACATGGGCGAGGATTCGGGCACGGGCGTGGTGTTCACCCGCGACCCGGCGAACGGCACGAAGGAGCTCTTCGGCGAGTACCTGGTGAACGCCCAGGGCGAAGACGTGGTGGCCGGGATTCGGACCCCGGAGCCCATTGCCGCGATGGCCGGACCGTTCCCCGATGCGCACGCGAAGTTGACGGAGACGTGCAACGCGCTGGAACAGCACTACCGCGACATTCAAGACATGGAGTTCACGATCGAGCGCGGTACGCTGTACCTCCTCCAGACGCGCGCGGCAAAGCGTACGGCGCAGGCAGCCATTCAAGTCGCAGTCGACATGGTCGATGAATCACTCATCTCCGAGCAAGAGGCCGTCAACCGCGTCGATCCCTATCAACTCGACCAGTTGCTCCACCCCACGTTGGATCCCAGCGCGCCGGTCGACGTGCTGTCTACCGGCCTCCCAGCTTCTCCAGGCGCCGCCGCGGGCAAGGCCGTCTTCGATGCCGACACCGCCGTCGAGCGTGCAGGCGAAGGGGAAGCGGTGATCCTCGTGCGACGGGAAACCAATCCCGATGACTTCCACGGCATGGTCGTGGCCGCCGCCATCCTCACCGAACGGGGTGGGATGACCAGTCACGCCGCCGTCGTGGCCCGGGGCATGGGCAAGTCGTGCGTTTCCGGGTGCAAGAGCATCCACGTGAACGAGCAAGAGCGCTTGTTTACGGTGAACGGCCGGAAGGTGAACGAGGGTGATTGGATCACTGTCGACGGGTCGGCCGGTCGCGTGATCGAAGGGCAGGTTCCCCTCATCGATCCCAAGCCGAGCGAACAGTTCGAACGACTGATGGGCTGGGCGGACAAGTTCCGGCGGCTACGGGTCAGAACAAATGCCGACACACCCGCAGACTCGAGCCGCGCGGTGGAGTTCGGCGCAGAGGGCATCGGGCTGTGCCGCACCGAGCACATGTTCTTCGATGAAGACCGCATCGACGCCATGCGTGAGATGATCGTGGCCAAGGAGCAGGATGGCCGGCAGAAGGCGCTTGCCAAGCTCCTGCCGATGCAGCGGGCGGACTTTCTGGGAATCTTCAAGGCGATGGACGGATTCCCCGTCACCATTCGCCTGTTGGATCCCCCACTGCACGAGTTCCTGCCCCATGGCGAAGAGGAGATTCGGAGTCTCGCCGAGCGGATCCACGTACCCGTCGAGCAGCTCCAGACCGCCATCAAGACGCTGACCGAAGCCAATCCGATGCTCGGACATCGGGGGTGCCGGCTGGGAATCATCTATCCCGAGATCACCGAGATGCAGGCCGAGGCGATCTTCGAGGCGGCGTGCGACGCCGCCGCCGAGGGCGTCGACGTGCACCCCGAGGTGATGGTTCCCCTGGTGGCCTTTGCCGAAGAGTTGAAGCGGCAGGACAAGGCTGTCCGCGAGGTGGCTGAGCGGGTGTTCGCCCGCCGCGGCTCCCGGGTGGATTATCTCGTGGGAACCATGATCGAGCTCCCGCGGGCGGCGATCACGGCCAACGAGATCGCGGAGACCGCCGAGTTCTTCTCGTTCGGCACCAACGACCTGACGCAAACGACGCTGGGGTTGTCCCGCGACGACGCCGGTCGGTTCCTGCCCGCGTACGTCGAGTCCGGCATCATTCCCGACGATCCATTCCAGACCATCGACAAGAATGGTGTCGGGGCGTTGGTGAGCATGGGTGTAGAGCGCGGGCGCAGCACGAACGCGGAGCTCAAGGTCGGCATCTGCGGCGAGCACGGAGGAGACCCAACGACGGTGGCGTTCTGTCACGAGGTGGGCCTGAACTACGTGTCGTGCTCACCGTTCCGGGTGCCCATCGCTCGGCTGGCTGCAGCCCAGGCGGCGTTGAGCGACGAAGTCCGGGTCGATACGCGCTAGCCGTGCGTTTCGATCACGTGCTGTAAAGCGCCCTCAAGCTGGGGGAATTGGAAACGAAACCCGGAGGCTTCCAGTCGCTCCGGCGACACCCGTTGGCCTCCGAGTAGCAGTTCGTCGGCCATCTCCCCCAGCGCGAGGCGCGCCGCCATGGCCGGGAGCGGGATGGCCGTGGGGCGCTTGAGGACATGACCCAACACATGGGTGAACTCTCGGTTCGTGACGGGATTTGGCGCGACCAGGTTCACGGGGCCCTGCAGCGCGAGAGCATGGTCCACGAGATGACACAGCGCCGCCACCGTGTCGTCCAACGTGATCCAGCTCATGTATTGCGTGCCGCTCCCCACCACCCCACCCAACCCCATCTTGAACGGCGGCAGCATCTTGGCCAGCGCCCCACCGAGGGTGCTCAAGACGGGTCCGGTTCGAGGATGGACGACGGTGATGCCGGCGTCCTGTGCCGGTTCCGCGGCCCGCTCCCATCCGGTGGTCACTTCGGCGAGGAATCCCCTTCCCGGCCCGCTGTCTTCCGAGAGCACCTCCGCCCCGCGGTTGCCGTAGTACCCCACGGCGGAACCCGAGATCAATAAGGCTGGTGGACCCTCTGCACGTGCCAGTGCCTCGCTCAACATCCTGGTCGCGTGCACACGGCTGTCCCGAATCCGTCGTTTCTTGGTTTCCGTCCAGCGTCCCTCGCCGATGTTCTCGCCGGCGAGGTGCACGACGACGTCAAAGCCCGAGACAAGCGCCGGGTCGAGGGACGCAGCCGTGGGATCCCACCGTCGCACGTGGCGCCCGGAGCCCGAGCGTGAGAGGCCGACGACTTGGTCCCCCCTCGCTCTCAGCACCCCGCTGAGGTGGCGGCCGATGAGCCCGGTGGACCCCGTGATGAGCACTCTGTTCATGATCTTCACGACCCTAACGCGAATCGGGCCCGGCGCAATGCGTGGAAACCGTGTCCCGCTCGCAACCAGAGGGGAATGGCCGCGCCGCCATATTGACAATATTATCTATGCGCTATAAGCTTATAGCGTACACGCTATATTTGTCCGCGCCCCGCCCGATGAACAGGCGCGCCTCAGCTATCGCTACAAGTGGGGGACCATCACCATCTCACGATCCCACCTCGAGGGCCGAAGTGGATCTACCACGGCCGACGCCACCGACACCGCCGCGAGAAGCCAGGCCCTGCTGAGGGTCTCCCAGGCCACCTGTCACATCCAGCCACACCAAAGCATCAATCAACTGAGGACCGCCCGTCCTTGTTTGTCCTCGAGGCAACTCGCGCTCGACCGGCGCGGGCTACACAGAGAGGGTACCATGGAGATGCAGAAAGCTTCGCGCACCGCAGGCTTGACCCTTCTTTCGCTCGTCACGCTTCTCACCTCGTGTGACCGTCTGCAAGAGTCGCCCACCGAAGTGTCCCACCCACAGCCACCGGCACAAGAGCCTGGTCTACAGTATTCCAGCCCGATCCCGACGTTGGACAGTGACCGGCCATCGGATGTTCCGGCGCTCTATTTAGCCGAGCGGATACCCGGTTTCGGGGGCTTCTACTTCGAGAATCAAAGGCTCGTCGTGGTGCTCACGCGAGATGCCGACGAGAGCATCGCGCGCCAATTCGTGGGCGATGCCAGCGAAATCGTGAGACCTCGAGTCGACGAAGATTCGGACGTCGTCATTCGCAGCGGGGAATATTCATTCTCGGAACTCCGACAATGGCGCGATAACATCAACCTCTGGGCATTCACCCTGCCAGACGTCGTTTCGACATCGCTGAACCAGATGAAGAACCGGATCGTGATCGGAGTCGCAGACCCAGAGGCCAGCGCAGCAGTGCAAGCCCGCCTTACGAGCGCGGACATCCCACTCGAGGCTGTGCAGGTGGTCAGGGAAAGGCGGTTGCGTCCGAACACCGGTGCGCTGCAACAACCAGAGAACGGACCGACCCTCCGCGACTACAGGCGGCCCATCGAAGGCGGCCTTATTCTCGCTCGTCTCTGGGATGCTGAAGGAAAAGGCTGCACTTTGGGATTCAATGCGATCCAGGACGGCTGGGCACACGCCGTAACGGCCTCCCACTGCTCGTCTCAGTTTGCAGTAATGGAAGGTACGTTCTTCTTTCAGAACCAGGCCATCGAAGACTCCATCCACTTTGTTGGACTGGAATACCGTGATCCGTCACCGTACGGGTGTGGGTTCTTCGGTTCTTGCCGGCGCAGTGATGCCACGTTGCTGGCGGTGCCGGCGTACGTCCAGGTACACCAGGGGTACATCGCCCGCACCACCACATACGGGAGCGTCATAGTCGACCCTCTGAATCCCGCCTTTCGGATCACGAGGCATGCGCTGTGGCCGCAAGCAGGCGACATGGTCCACATGATCGGGCAGGAAATCGGGTGGCAACGGGGTAAGGTCACGGACATCGGCAAAGACATAGTTGGCCCGGACGGAGTGGTGCTGACGGACCAAGTCGTAGCAGACTACAAGGCGGGTCCTGGAAACAGCGGCGCACCGGTCTTCATCCGCCTCGGCGGGGATTCCGTTGCTCTCGCGGGTGTCCATAACGGCGACAACAGTGAGGACCTGTGGACGCGAGCCTATCGTGCCTACTTCAGCCCCTTGGGTGCTGTGATGCAGGAGCTCGGCGTGTTCGATGCCACTGCTCCATCGGTTCCTCCACCAAATGTCCAGGTAACCATTCGGGGCCCCACCCGGATCCAGCCTGAGGCGAACTGCACATGGCAGGCTGTGGTAGACCCACCAGGTGGGAACTACAGCTACAACTGGTACAGCGACGGGATTCACCGGGGAACCGGGCTCTACTACACGGGCGGCAAGGACCGCGGCAATCTGACCGATCACTTCACGCTTCGTGTGGAGGTGAATGGGGACGGCGCGGGGTCGCAGACCATCACCGTATACGAGAACCCCTCCGCACGGATCTGTTTCCGGTAACGGCGTTGGGGGCTGCATCGGTGGTGACTAAGTAAACTCGGCTCGTAGCGTAGAGAATACGACTGCCCTGCTGCCCAACCCTCCATCAACGCATCCACGCGGGCTGTCCATCGGCCGCCGGGTGCCGAGTGACGCGGGTCTGGTTCGAGCCATCGGCGTTCATCACGTAGACTTCCTGGTTTCCATCTCGCCTCGAGGCGAACACGATCTGCGAGCCGTCCGGCGACCAGGAGGGCTCCCGGTCGTCGGCGTCGTTGTGGGTCAACTGCACCACCCTCGTCCCGTCGGCGTCCATGGCATAGATCTCGTGATCGCCGTCGCGATCCGACATGAAGGCGATGCGTGTACCGTCAGGGGACCAGGCGGGATGCCACTCCCCAGCATCAGTGTCGGTGAGCCGCGTCAGGCCGCTGCCATCGGTGTTCACCACGCATATCTCACTCTCACCATCCCGCCAGGAATGAAACACCACCCGCCGTCCATCGGGCGACCAGTCCGGCGCTCCGCCCGACACCTCACCCAAACGTCGCTGCTCACTTCCGTCAGCGTTCATCACCCAGATCTCGTACGCGTCGCCACGCTCTGATCCGAACGCTATCTGCATTCCGTCGGGCGACCACGCTGGAGCGCTGTGCCGGGCTCCTTCTCTGTGAGTCAACCGTCGCCGTCCGGTGCCGTCCGAGTTCATGACGTGAATGGACCACGTGGTATCGCCATGGTAGGCATAGAGGGCTATCCTCGTCCCGTCCGGGGACCACGCGGGGTATCCGTCATTCTCCGGGCGGTTCGTCAGTTGGCGCAGATTGCTGCCATCCGCGTTCACGACGTGGACGGCCCAGGCGCCGCCCCTCGGCGAGGAGAAGGCGATGACTCCGACATCCGCAGCGCCGGGGCTTTCTCGTACCTGTCTCTGATTGGAATGGGATCCGCATGCGAGAACGACAACGAACGACAACGCCAGGCGTTGCCCCCTCCCCCCAACTGTCATGGCAGCACTCCTGAGTGGCACTTTCGTACACGTTTGCAGAAACGGGGTTCCGTAAAATCGGAACGGAGGACTAGCCGCCTACGAGTGCCAGGAGGTTCGTCACGGCGACCTTTTGGCGGGTGGTCTCGTCGAGCTGCGCGAGCAAGAGCATCACGCGACTGATCTTGCTCGCCTCCCCGGTTTCGGAACGCTGCGTTGCATCGGTGCCCACGAACATCCGATCGGCGTGGGATTCGATCAACGCCAGCCATTCGGGCCACACTTCCGTGTCGTTCTTGAAGATCGTGTAATCGGGTGACCGCGGATGGCTCGCCCAAGTACGCGCCGTGAGATCGTAGTAGAGGTTGGAGTGACGCTCGAGCATTTGTTTGGCCAGTACATAGGGCGTGTAGCCCCCGTGGGCCCAGACGACCGGGACATCCGGGAATGCCCCGAGCAGCGCCGAGAGCTCCCGGATCCGGGTGACCTCGCAGTGCACCATGACCGGGACTCCGTACCGGCCGGCGAGTTCCATGATTCCCCGCATGACCGCCGACTCCGGGCTGAAATCCGCTTCCGGAAAGCCCGCGCCGGGAAAGTGGGTTATCGAGATCTCTCCAATGCCGCGGAAGCCGCCCGGATCGAGGAGTGCTTCCAGCACCGGCAGGAGTGCCACGTCGTCACGCTGCCAGTAGCCTCGGTACGCGTGCCGCTCGGGCGACACCGATGCGAAGGGAATGAAACGGTCGGGGTGGGCGCCCGCCGCGCGCAAGATGGTCTCGTTGTCGCTGTCACGCCCCCAGAAGACGATGGCTCGGGATATGCCAAACCGATCCATCATCTGGAGCTGCGCGTCGACGTCGTTGAGGTGAACGTGGGCGTCGGCGAACGGTATCATCTGCGGCGGTTGGACGGTGCGGCCTGCCGCCGGCCGGCGCGCGGCGCGTCGGGGTTGGCGCGCACCTCCGGAACAACCGAGAGCCCCGACGGCGCAAAGCGCCACGAGGGCGACGGTGAATCGTTCGCAAAGGCACGCCCAAGTCATGCGTGTCGTACGGCCTGTCCCCTAATCAACTTCATCCCTAGGACTGACTCGTTCTCCATCGAAATACAGATTCGGGCACCGCTCCACTAACGCTGCCAAGAACCCCGATTTGTCTTTGGGAGACACCAGCACGCCGAATCGCGAGCCTTCGTAGTCGATTTGAAGTCGATCCAACGAACACGCCGGGCTCGCCACAGGGTTGCGCGACGGCCGCACTCCTCGGATGGCGTCGAGGGGCACGCGGTGTTTGAACGGTCCGCAGGCACACACCAGGGTTCGGTCTACAAAAGTGTATCCCGTGAAGTACAGCAACCAAAGCATGAAAACGGGCGCCACCAGCGAGACCAACCCGAACGACACCTTGGCCATCGGTGACACCGTCGAACCCAGAACGTCAAAGCCCGCATACACGAGCCCGACCGCGCCCGCCCAAATCACCAGTACGAGCCAGAGATCCCGCTTCGAGGGGAAGTGTTGGGTGTCCATGCCGCTCAACATAGGTGTTCGCGGCTCCTCGGACCAAACGCGTGCCCTTCCACCTGTGGCCTGTCGCACCTCTCCCGCCCTCAATACACAGGGCACACCTGTTCGGAATCGGCCGCGTCATAGAACGAGCACTATATCGACAATATAGCGCACACGCTATATTATATAGCACCGACGCTATAACCGGACCGGAACAAGCCTCCGCCGGAGGGAAACCATGACCATCACACGATCGCACTTCGTTCGCTGTATCGCCGTGATTCTGATGCCCACGGTCATGGCGTGTTCGACCTGGAGAATCACGCCGGTTGCGCCCCGGACCCTGGTGGAGGAATCGCGACCTACAGCCATCCGCGTGACGCCTCTTCGAAAGAGCTCCGTCATCTTGAGAGACCCGGTCATCCGGGGCGACAGCGTGGCCGGTCGCCTGGAGCGGTACGGTCCCCGAAACACGGCGGTGTTCTTGGGGGATGTGGTCACCGTCAAAACCAGGCAATTCGATCCGGTGAAGACGGCGGCCCTCACCGCAGGGACGGTGGGGGGCCTCTTCCTTCTCATCTCCATGCTGTTTTGGGTCGGTTTCGCAATCAGGTGCGACGGAGATTGCTCGTTTTAGCGCCGTCATGCGGCGTGGGAGGCTTGCGGCGTCAACTGGACCTGAAACGCCCCAGGATGCTCGCCAGGCCACCACCACCCAACACCCTACCCCACAAACGCCTTAGGGCCCGCCGAAACGGGCCCTGTGTTAGTGGAGGCGCGGGGAATCGAACCCCGGTCCGAACCTCGATCCGAAGCCGCTCTACGTGCGTAGGTCGTGCTTGAGGTCTCCGCCGAACGGCACACGACCGGCCAAATCGACGGACAATCTTCCTAGAGCTTGAGTCGCACGCGGAAGCAACGTGAGACAGCAGCCTGACTTTGCGATACCCCCGCACCGCCTCAGGCGGGCTGCCACGGGGGCAGGTGCATTAAGCGTTACGCTTAAGCAGCCAATGCCAGATCAGAATTGGCAATTGTGTGTTTCCCGGCGGGTTTAACCAGGACACCAGGAGCCTGGACACGCAACGACAACATCACGGGACCCGTCGAAGCCAGTCGCCCCCGTGAACAACCTAAATCGTTGTAACAATTAAATTTAGCCACCTCCCGGGCCTAGTCAACCGGGCTGCTGCCCCGGGGCCGAGGCCACCTCCACCCGGTTTCGGCCACCCCGCTTCGCCCGAGCGAGGGCGGCATCGGCGGCCGGAATGAGGTTTTCCAGATCCGGCGACGTGTCGGGCCTGGCAGCCAGGCCGATGGAGCACGTGAGGGAGATCGTGGAGCCCGCCCATTCCCATGCGGTGTCCGCCACGGTCTGACGGATGCGCTCCGCGACGTGCGCGGCGGCGTCCCGCTCCGTTTCCGGCAGCCACACCACGAACTCCTCCCCGCCTATGCGCGCCGCCATGTCCACGTCCCGAATCGCGGCACGGAATATCTGGGCCAGGTGTCTCAGCACAGCATCCCCGGCAGGGTGCCCCAACTCGTCGTTGATGCGTTTGAGGTGATCCACGTCCACGCAGAGGATCGCACAAGGGCCAGCGGGCGCTCCAGCGAGGACCCGATTGAGGCCCGCGCGATTGGGCAGCCCCGTGAGGGAATCGGTGCCCGCCCGCTCCTCAGCCGCCTGGAGGGCGGCCGCGGCTGCAAACCGGGGTCCCGTGTCCACCGCGAGCCACATCACCCGCTCCAGAACAGCGGGGTCCAGCTCCTCGGCGGCGCCAAAGACGACCAGGGCTCCCACCCCCTCGCGCCCGTCCCGGAGCGGATATGCGGTTCCCTGTCCGGTCTTGCGACGGCGGTTCGCCGGGACCCGCCCGAAGAGGTCTTCGTCGGTTCCCGCCGCGATGGTCCCGTCGCCCATGCACGCCCGTCCCACTGCGGAGTCGGGCGCCACGGGGATCCCCAGTAGCCGGCGGTCGGCGTTGCCGGACACCGCAAGGACGGCGGCCGTCTGCGTCTCCGGATTCCGGACCACGACCGCCGCAGGGCGGCCGGTGATGATCCTGGCCCGGTCGCACAGGCCGGAGGCAATGGCCGGAAGGGTGTCGAGTCGCGGCGGCAGGTCTACGGGCGTCGGGCGTGCCGCCCGGGCCCCGGCCAGTCGAGCTCCGAGATCGGCCTGGAGCTCCGCCAGGAGACGCCGCAGCTCGGATGAGACCTCGTGGATCTCTTCGGGGGACGAGTCCCCCTGGCCCAACACCACCGCCGCTCCCAACTTCTTGTCGCCCACGGCCACCATCGTCTCGTAGCCCCTGATGACGTGCTCCCTCCCATCACCCATGGACAGCTTGGCGAGCGATCGGAGCCGCTCCATCGTGTCCTTTTCCAGACGATTCGGGCCACTGGCGGCAATCGGCTCCGAGCCGAGCCCGCAGAGGTACACCACCTTGGCGTTGTGTGCGCGGCGAACCAAGTCCAGCACGTGTTCGACCGAGGGTGGTGGTGTGGAAACGCGACGGGTGCGACGCGACCTACGCCAGCGACGGGTGTCGCCGGCTACTCCTATGCCGACGACGGCTCCGATGAGGAGTCCAACGATGAGCGTAATCCAGGCCATCTCGTCACATTCTCCCACGGTCCGACGGCGGCAGCGCGGGCACCGTTACACCACGGCGCGTCCCGGCTCTACGTATTCACGCAGGATCTGGTCGGCTTCCACCATGGACTCGATCTGATGCAAGCGACCTCTCAATTCCGCACTCCCCGGCAAACCCCGCGTATACCACCCCAGGTGCTTACGGAATTCGAGGGCCGTCCTTCTCGTATCCCCTTGGGTCTCCAACACGAGCTTCGCGTGATGTCGCGCCACCGCGAATCGTTCCGACGCCCCCGGCGTCGGTTTTGCCGTACGTCCGGACAACAAATCCCTCGTCTGCTGGAAGATCCAAGGGTTTCCAAAGGACCCGCGTGCAATCATGATGCCCGCACACCGGGTTTCCTCGTGCATCCGCACGGCGTCTTCGGCCGTCTTGATGTCGCCGTTGCCCACCACGGGGATGTCCAGGGCATCCACCATCAGCGCGATCTCGGCCCAGCGGGCCTCTCCACGATACATCTGCGAGCGTGTGCGCGGGTGGAGGGTGAGCATTTCCACGCCGGCCGCTTGGCAGGTCAAGCCGATCCGCACCGGATCCCGCAGGCTCTCATCCCAGCCGCTGCGCGTCTTCGCCGTCACTGGTAGTGACGTGGCGCCGCGCACCGCCTTGATGACGTCGGCAACCAATCCAAGGTCCTTCAGGCAACCCGATCCCCCATTGCGGCGGACGACCTTCTTCACCGGGCAGCCGAAGTTGATGTCGATGAAGTCGGGTTCGTAGTGGGTCGTCACCAGATTCGCCGCTTCCGCCATGGCGGCCGGATCGGATCCATACAGCTGGATGCCGATGGGTCGCTCCCCATGCGTGAAGAACGCCCCATCGTGGACGTTCTTGACACCGCGGCGCAGCCCTTCACACGACAAGAACTCCGAGACCACCACGTCGGCACCGAATGAACGGCACAGCCGACGGAACGGAGGCTCACTCACGCCGGCCATCGGTGCGAGAAAGAGCGGTATGTCGTGGGGGACTGGAAAGGGGAAAGCCATGCCGCGAAGTTAATAACCCCTGGAAGGGGCAGCAACTATAGGTGTTTGACAGGGTTAGGGAGTTCTCGTACGTTTCGGCCCGGCTGCGGTTTGGGCCGATCTTGAGACAATAGAGCCCCTCTGGGGCACGGGATTAGACAATGCGTTTACGTGAGTTTTTTGCCGCTGAAGCTATAAAGCTGGATCTCGAGGGCAACACGAAGGACGAGTTGCTCAAAGAGTTGATCTCCCTGTTGTCACTGGACGAGAAATCGGACGGCATGCTCTTCAAGATGCTCAAACGACGCGAGAACCTCGGGTCAACGGGCATCGGCCGAGGCATCGCGATCCCCCACTGCCGGTCCCTCGTGGTTTCGCGACTTCGCGTCGTGTTCGGGCGGAAGCCCGCCGGGGTGGATTTCAAAGCCATCGACGACAAGCCGGTGCACAACTTCTTCCTGATCGTGGCGCCGCCGATGGAGGTCTCTAACCAGTACCTGCCGGTTCTGGGAAAGATCGCCCAGTTCGCCAAGGAACCGAACGTGCCTGAGAGACTCGAGCAGCTAAAATCGCCCGAGGACTTCCTCACGCTGCTCGAGGAACA
>JBDHHA010000035.1:0-38884 GCA_039589615.1 Gemmatimonadota bacterium | reverse complement strand
CGGTCATCGAGACAACCACGCACAGCGTCGTTGCCGAGATCACCGTCGGGCGCTTTCCCCAGCTGGTGACCATCACGCCCGACGGGACCAAGGCGTATGTCGCCAACTTCGGCACCGATGACCTCTCCGTGATCGAGACAGCCAGTCAAACCGTCGCGAGGACCGTCGACCTCAGCGGGGACGGAGATGGCCCCTTCGGAGTGGTGATCACACCGGACGGTGCGTTTGTGTACGTCACCAACTTTCTGTCGGGCAATGTCTCGGTCATCGATACCGCCAATGACACGGTCGTGACGACCATCGAAGTCGATCGGGTCGGCACGGGCGTCGCCGTATCGTCCGACGGAGCCTACGTCTATGTAACCGGGTACGAACAAGGTGTGACGGTCATTGCGACGGCAACGAACACCGTCATGGATACTGTCGTTATCCCAGGTGTCACGAACGGGATAGCGGTCGGACCTCCTCCATTGTGATGACGCGTATGATTCTGCATCGCCTGCGCCGTGTTCTCCTCTGGGTGGTCTGCGTGCCGATCGCCGGCGCGCTCCCTGCTCCGGGAACAGCCCAAACCGTTCGCGCCGTGGTCATGACGGAACAGCACCAAGGCATCCGGCCGAGGGTGATTCCGCTACGCGGCCGCGTGACAACACCAGATGCCCCGGGCTACATCGTCCTCCTCGATGGAGACAGCCGCGAAGCGGGCCGGGCAATCAACAACACCACCGGGCTGGTCGTGGTTCAGGCGCCGCGACCGGGCCGCTACCGACTGCGGTCCGAGCGCGTTGGGTTCCAATCGGTCGTGTCGGCGCCGTTCGAGCTGCGGTCGGGCCAGATCGTCGACATCACGATCGACGTGGCCAACGAGCCGGTGCAATTGGCCGACATCGCGCTCACGCCGTCCACGGCGTGTGGCACGCGGCCCGCACAAGATCCCAGGACGAGCACTCTGTGGAGTGAGATACGCAAGGCGCTCGCAGCGGCTTCATGGACGGGAGGCCGCATCGACTACGAGTATTTGGGACGCCGTTTCGTTCGCGAAGTGAGCACCGGTGGGCGGGTAACCTCAGAGCAGGCGGTCCCCGCTATAGGGCCGTCCGTGCTGGGAAATGAGGAGGTCACCCCTTCGGACGCCTATGTCCCGACGCACGACGAATCGGTGGCATCGTTCCTCTCGAACGGCCCCGATTTCCTCCTGGACGAGACCTTCCAAGATGACTACTGCTTTTCCATCGTCCGAAATACGGAGACGGGGCAACTAGGGCTGCGCTTCCGGCCCAACGAGTCGCAAGACATTACCGACGTGCGCGGGGATTTTTGGGTGGACCCGGCATCCGCCGAACTGCGGTCCCTCGACTACCGCGTCGTGAACCTGCCGTACGACTCGCAAGATCGCACCGGTGGCACGGTGCACTTCATGCGCACGCCATCTGGCCGGTGGGTCGTGACCCACTGGAAAACGCGCGTGCCCGTGGTGCGTCGGGGGAACGGACGAGAGGAGCTGCTTCGGTTCCGGGATCTCGGTGGCGGGCTCTCGATGATCACGACCAGCATGGGGCGGTCCGTATACCGGGCGCCGCTCGCCGAGTTGCGAGGGACGATCGTGGATGCCCAATCCGCGCCGGTCGCGGGAGCGACGGTGTCGCTGGTGGGCACGAGCTACGCGACCGAGAGCAACCCTGACGGCGAGTTCGCCATGGCCGGTGCCCTCGAAGGTGAATATGCCGTGGCATACAGCCATCCCATGCTGGATTCGCTCGCCTTCTCTCCGCCCGAGCACTACGTGTCGCTCGCGCCCGGGCGCACCGACACGGTGGCGCTGACGATGCCGGCGCTGGAGGCAATCGTCAATCCCCTGTGCGAGGACAAACTGCACGGCCCCGGCCAGCGCATCATCGTCGGTGTCGTGCGCGACAGCGAGACGCTCACCGTGGCCGAGGGCGTGCGCGTCACCGCACGCATCGGTGACAGTGAGATGTCCGCAGTCACCAATGCGGAGGGGTTCTACACGATCTGCGGGGTTTCGCCCTACGTGCCGGTCGAGCTCCATGCCGAGTTTCCGGACAAAACCGCCGACGCGGTGACGTTGACATTCGACGACGCGGGTGTCGACCGCGCGATCGGTGGCGGCGGACAGAGCGAGTACCGTCAGACGACTCGCACGACGTGGGTTGAGGATTTCCAACTGGCGCAGATCTTGGCTCTCCCGCGCTCGAACCAGGCTCTCATCGGCTTCAAGTTTGGCGGCACCGCCTCCACCGTGTCGGGAGACGGTGTCGAGGCCGAGGGCGTGACCGGTTTTCAATTGGGCATGTTTTACGAGGGCGAGCTCAACGAACTGTTCAGCTGGCGTGTCGAGGGTCTCTACGTGCAACAGGGCGCGTACTCGACGGTCGATGGCGCGGAGATGCCGCTGAGTTATTTGAAGCTCCCGCTCTTGCTGAAGCTCCGCCTGTCAGGTGACAGCAGCAGCGCCACGCTGGCGCCGTATCTCCTGGGCGGCCCGGCCGTCAGCTTCGACACCAGGGGCAAACGGGGTGTGCCAAAGGGTGACATCAGCTTCGTGCTCGGCGGCGGTGTCCGCGTCAGGGCCGGCGGGCTGAACATCATGCTCGACGGCACCTACGGATTCGGCATCACATCCAACTCCCCGCCTGCCTTGCATGAGGTGGGAGAGTTCGAGCAGCGAGTCGCGCGGTATTTCGATGGGAACCATTTCAAGAACCATCTTCTGTCGTTCTCGGTCGGGGTGGCGTTCCCGATGGGCGGCAGCATCGCCACCGGCGGCGCTCCATCGCGCGACCGCGGGAGACCGCCCAGAGGCGACATCATCACCCGCGACGAGATCATCGCCACCGACCTGGCGACGGCGTACGAAGTCGTGCAACGTCTCCACCCTCAATGGCTTCGATCCCGCGGACAGGTCACCATGCGGGAAAACATCGAACAGGAATTGGACACCAGTGGGCCCCAAGCGCCCGTGGTCTATGTGAACAGCGCGCGCCGGGGTGACCTCGACGAGTTGAGGAATATCACGGTGGAGACCATCGCGGAGATTCTCTACTACAACGGTAGGGACGCGTCGTTCCGCTTTGGCGCCGGACACGGCTCGGGGGTCATTCAGGTCATCACGGGTCTATAGGACGCGGAATCCTAGCGAAGTCTCGTAAACGTCAACCCACCCATCCAGCCGGCGCCGATCTCCGTCACCACGGCCTCGAAGAGGGAGAGGTCGACGGTGGCGACGGTGCCGCTGAAGCTGGACACGGAGGCATACCGGCCGTCGGGCGATAGCTCCACATCATACGCCTGAGATCCCACTTCGATGGCGGCGACCATCGTCTGGCTCGGCAAATGAATCTTCTCGAGCCGCCCCGGGCCCTCGTCGACCTCGCCGTGCCACCGGGTCACGTACAGGTGCCTCCCATCCGGCGCGACGGCCACGCTCACGGCCCCTTCCCCACCCCCTCCGAGGCGGATCTCCCCCGTGACCAGCGCAGTGTGCACATCGATCATCGAGATGGTTTCGGACGCGTAATTGGGCACGTAGGCGGTCCGATCGTCGGGGCCGAGGACCACTGTTTGAGGCGCATCGCCCACCGGCACAACGCGCACCGAGAAGCCCTCCGTATCGACGATGGCCACGGCATTGTGGTCGGGCATCGCCGCCACGATCAGCTTTCCATCCGCCGTTCCCGTTAGCCCGCCCACGCTGGAAAGCGAAATCGAGTCCACCACGGCGAGGGGACCACGGACGCCGCCCGTGTTCGAGAGACCACTCACGTCGATCACCGAAATGCTGCGGCTACCTCTGTTCGCCACAAAGAGCAGCCCGCCGCCGACCCCAGCATGCAGGCTGATCGGGCTGTATCCCACATCGACCGAGTCGATGATCTCGCCGGTGACAGTCGAGACGATGTGAAGATTGTCACCCAGTCGACTGGCGACGTACGCCAGCGTCTCGTCCGGACTGAGGGCCACGTCCCAGGGGCCGGCCCCGACCGAGATGACTTGGGCCGCCGGTTCGAAGCCGTCCGTGTTCTCCAACAGCCTCCGCAGCTCGAGGATGAGCAGCCGCCCTCCCGACACGTCGGTGAAGAACACATGACCCGACCGGGCCGACGGCTCGGTGGGGGTGCCGCAGCCCGTTGCCCCCAGGCACAAAACGGCGGGAATCAGTAGCGAGATACGCCGCAGCGATGCTCGGGGTGAAATGCCGGGTGCGGAGCGGAGATCGATTGTCAAGAATCGGTCCTTCCTAACAGGAGTTCACGCCCGATGACGCGCAGGATGGTAGTGCCGGCCCGAAAACTTCCCCACACCGTACCGCTGATCTTGGACCTCCCGGCTTGCCGCCGGCGATACCTACTGGCGATCTCGGTGACCCGCAATCCCCGTCGAGCGGCCCGAATCTGCATCTCCACGGTCCACCCAAAATCTCGGTCTTCCATTCCCAGGGTGCCGAGCGCGCCGAGGCCGAGTGCCCGGCACGGAGCGAGGTCGGTATACTTCAGACCCCATAGCCGTGAAACCAACCAGCACGCGAAAAGGTTTCCCAAACGCTGGGCCGGTGTGAGCGCCCCCGCTTCCCCCGGAACCAGCGTGCGGCTGGCGAGGACGAAATCGGCCTCGCCGCGAAGGATCGGGTCGACCAGTTGCTCGAGGAGGAGAGGATCGTCACTCCCATCGGCGTCAAAGAAGGCAACGACGTCATCGTCGGGATGGTTCCGCAACGCTGCCAGCCCGGCGAGGCACGCCGCTCCGTATCCGGACCGGGGCTCGTGAACCACCACCGCTCCGTGGGCTCGGGCTACCTCAGCCGTCCGATCCATCGAGCCGTTGTCGACGACGATGACACTGGCCGCAACGCCCACCAAACCATCGAGTACACCCGGCAGTGCTTGCTCTTCGTTCCTCGCCGGGATCACGACGTGGACGCGTGATGTCACATCAGCCATCAAACTCCCCGGCCGAGAAATACCTCATTGTCCTCCTCGTCCTCGTCGAAATCGGCACGCTCACATTCTTGTCCACATTCGGCCAACCGTCGACGCGTGTCCTGTTTGCCAGCTACGCCCCCGCGTTTGCCGCGTACGTGGCGTTGCTCGGCCTCGCCCGGCGAACAAGCATTCCGGTCTGGTATTGGTTCGCCGCCGCGCTCCTGATCCGTATACCCTGGATCCTCACCGGGGTGTCCCTGTCCGACGACGTTTGGCGGTATATCCACGACGGCAGAGCGCAGCTCGCCGGGATCAGTCCGTTCCTCTATCCGCCCTCGGCCCCGGAGGCTGCTGCGTTCGCCGGGCCCGAACTGGGGCTGATCAATAATGCCGACCTCCCCACGATCTATCCCCCGTTTGCGCAGCTGGCGTTCCGGCTGGGAGCCTCGTTGGGAGCCACCGTCCTCTCGTGGAAACTCGTCCTCCTGACGTTCGATTTGGGCATCGGTGCCGCGCTCATACCCTTGCTCCGGCGCCGCAAGCTCCCACTGGCCCTCGTCGCAGCCTACCTCCTGCATCCCCTGCCGATAGTGGAATTCGCGGGGAACGGCCACGTGGATGCCATCGCCATCTGCACGTTGATGATGGCCCTCGCGTTCGCCGATGGACGAGGTGTCCTTAGCGGTGTGGCGTTCGCGGCATCGGTGGCCTCCAAATACCTTGCCCTCCCGCTGGCGCCGTTCCTGGTCCGTAATCTACCCCCCGGCCACCGCCTGAGGTTCCTCGTGGCTGGTCTCGCCGCGGGGGGCCTCCTCTACCTGCCGTTCCTCGATATGCCGCCGATCGGCAGCCTGGGGGTGTTCGCGCGCACCTTCGAGTTCAACGGCCCCGTCGCCGCCGTGCTCACGTCCTGGATAACCCGGGAGGGGGCCCGTTGGTTCATCGGCGGAAGCCTGGCGGTGCTCCTCGGGTGGCTGTGGCGGCGCAGGATCCCTCTGTCGGACGCGGCATTCATCTGGATCGCGGCCGTCCTCCTGGCGTCACCCATCGTGCACCCCTGGTACGTCACGTGGCTCATTCCGTTCCTTGCGTGGCGCCGCGACCTGTGGCTGCTGGTGTGGACCGGCTCGGTGATTGCGGCCTACGCTGTGCTCCCGGAATGGTGGTCCGCAGGCACATGGCGTCTGCCCACCTGGGCGCTGATCCTCGAGTACGCCCCCGTGTACCTCCTGCTGATTACCGCAGCGGTACGGCGATTCTCCACGCGCTTTGGCTCGCGATCGACGCCGGGGTAGTCCGGCACGGCTAGCTGGCGCTCTCGAGGCCCCTTCTCCATTCTTAGCCGATAGCCACCTCACGGAGTTCTGGTGATGACCTCTCTGCCAAGAGCACTCCTGCTCGTCCTGACAATCGGATGTCTCTTCGACGCTCGTTCCCTCGTCGCGCAAGCGTCCTCCAGTCATGCACTACTGTTGGAATTGATCGACGAAGTAAGTGGAATTTCGGCTGGAACGCGTAGCGAAGAGGAGTATCGATCCGCATCGGCCGACTATCGAAGGATCCAAATCGGCCTGCAACAGGTGCGCTACGACGCGCTGGACCTTCAAGATCAAGTGGACTACGAGCTGTTGGACGCCCATGTCCGAAGGCAGATCTTCGAGATCGACACAGTCCAACTCTACAAGCTCAATCCCGTTTCCTACTACAGCCTCGGGCAGACAAATCGACTCTTCATCCGGCCGGGCGCCGTGGGCGACGACGGTGTACGGCGAGCCGTAGGGGAATTGAACCGCCTGCCGATCATCCTGAACAACGCCCAGCGCAACCTCACCACACCGGCCCGTGTGTGGACCGAGAACGCCATCTACCAGGCGTATTACGCCAAGATGCTCCTCGAAGACTATGTGCCCGGTGCGGCGGTGGACGACCCCGAGCTGAAGCGCGAGTTGTTGCAGGCGGCGGACAGCGCGCTCCGGGCGGTCGAGGAGTACGAAGCGTGGCTCGAACGCGAGCTGTTGCCCCGCTCCACACGTTCACCGGCGTGGGATCCGCATTTCATCGACTTCTACCAGCTGGTGCACGAGCAACTCGACGGATACGACGTCGATGGGATGCTCCGGGTCGCCGAAGAGGAGGAACGCCAAACGCATACCGAGATGGTCGAGCTGGCCAAGCGCATTCACCCGAGCGGGGATCTGCGCACGGTGTGGGAGTCGATGAAAGACGAGGCGCCGCCGTGGGAAGGTGTTCTGCCCATGGCGCAGAGCTTCGTTGAGATGGCAACCGAGTGGCTGACCGGAGAGGGGAGTCACGTGGTGACGATCCCGGATTTCGACTATGGCGCTCGCATCACCGCGCCCATGGGCCGACGGACGCTGTCCTTCGGTGGCGCCACAGGTGGTCCGACCGTGGCGGGGCGACAGTCCGGATATTACGTGTTGACGCCCTTGGAGGACCGTCTCTCCCCGGAGGAAAAAGCCAGCCGCATTCGTTCGTACAACCCGTACTGGACGCACGTCATCTCGTACCACGAGTGGCTGGGTCACAACGTGCAGCGTGCAGCCTACAACGAGAGCGTCACGCGACCCATGCGACGGACGTTCTCCAGCAGTTATTTCGGCCAGGCGTGGTCGTTCTATCTCGAGAAGCTCCTTCCCGACGAGGGGTACTTCGCCGACCAACTCGATTACCAGACCGCGCTCAAGACGCACATGGCCAGGTTGCAGATGCGGATGTGGCGGATCCAGCGGATCCTCACGAAGCTCGAGATGGCCAAAGGCGAGATGACCTTCGACGAGGCGGTGCAGGCATACATCGACAAGATCGGGATGGAGCCGACGAACGCGTTCATCGAAGTGCAGCGGGATTCGCAGAGCCCGTCACCGCCCGGGCGGGAGATCATCGGAGAACGCATGATCCTCGAGCTGCGGGCCGAGTACCAGCGACGGATGGGCGACCACTACTCGCTGAAGGATTTCAACGATCGCCTGTTGACCTACGGGAATCTGCCGTTCAGACAGATCCGCAGGCTGATGTTCGGCACGTAGCGGTAGATTCCCAACGTCACCTTCCCGCGGGCTCAGGTACGCCACGCATGCCCACAAATAGAAAAGGGGCGACAACAGTTGCCCCTTTTGCGTAATCGTCAGTTGGTGACGAGCAGCTTGAATCGTTTGACTTGCGGTTACACGGTAGCCGACATCGACGCTTCAGCTGGCCCGGCGGTGCGTCCGCTCTTGTCCCCCGGTAGATGGTCGACCTGCCCGCCTCGCCCGGTGTTTTCCACTCGGCCGTTTTGCGGAACCGCGCTTGGCCTTCATTGTGGAATCGGTCTGTCCCGATTCCTCCTCATGGAGGCGGGTGCCCCCTGTCTCGTGGTGGACGTTGCCGTTGATCAGCGCCCGGATTCCCTCATCCCAGCCGGACTTCGCCCGATCACTTTTATTGCCACGTTGCTTGTCAGTCATGTAGACATTCCGTGCCCGTCAGGGCTCTGTTTTGCCGACGCACGATAGCATCCCCGTCTTCCCTTGACCAGTCAGTGCAAGTACGGTGCCATCATACGGCGCCCGCCCGCCGCAGACCCCAGGGTCTGCCGACTTTGCGAATCACGGAAACCCTGGCGAATCGACAGTACGATGTCATGTCCCCGAGTCCCGCAACGTGACACGCGTCACAAGGAGAGGTCAGAACGCAAACAGGGGCGACAGCGGTCGCCCCTTAAGGAATTCTTCAGGAGTTTGACGTCAGACGTCGTAGAACGGTGAGTCGGGTAGCTCGACCACCGGCCGCTTCCCTTGGGCCACGGCGTCGACGTGGAGCAGGTACTTCCCAACACCCGCGGCGCCCTGCATGAACCCGGTCTGGGCCACGAGGAAATCCGGTTGCACGCGGTGTTCCGCCTGGATCCACTTCAATCCGTCTCCCGCCGTCGTGGCGCGGTCGAACAGGTCTTGTGTGAGACGCTCGGCGAAGGACCCATATTCCAAACGACTCGTGGCGCGTTGAAGCGCGAGATAGTGCTCACCGGCGCCGGCGGTGCGGCGGTGCCGCAGCATTGACTGATATTGTTCCAGAAGCCCGGCGTGCGTGTTTCGGGAATCCCCGTATCCATGATTCCCTTGGCCCCCATGTGCACCCACTCCATCCAGCTCTCGTCGCCCGTGGCACGGGCCAATTCGTAGAACAGCCTACTGGTCCCCACCGGACCGTGACACCACGACAGGTAGTACAGGTCCTCGCCATCCGGGGCGTGATGGTAGATGAGCCGGCCATCGCCTCGCACCGTGGCAATCGACTGCAAGTACCTGGCTCCGTCGGCCGCGGCGGCGAGGAATTCCGGCGCACCCGTACGTCGGTATAGCGCGGCAAGGAAATAGCAAATCCCCGCCGTGCCGTGGGAGAAGTTGGGCATCTCCCGTGGGTACGACGGCCACATCTCCCACATCATTCCACTGTCCTTGGCAATCCCCAATTCGACGAGCCGCCCGCCGGCCTGCATCGCGAGTTCCACCCCTCGATCGTCCCCCATCACGCGGTCGGCATACAACAGGGTCAGCCCGGCGCCCGCCGTGCCGCTGACGATATCGGTGACCTCTCTGGTCTCACCGTTGCCCATGTCGACGGGCCAGGCCATCCCGGAGCCGACGGATTTCGCATTCCTTCTTATAAGGGAGAAGCACCGCTCCGCGTGATCACGGTACTCAGGACGCCCCGACGCCCGGAACGTTTCTTCCAGGACGAAGCCGATCCCCCCTAGCCCCGTGTACAGACCCGTCGATACCGGACCTTCCGCCCCTAGTCCAGCCGCGAGGTGATCGGCCCCGGCGCAGGCATCCCCAAGAAATTCCTCGTCCCCTGTGCTGTGGAACAGCTCGAGCAAAAACGTCACCACGCCGGGACTGTGCGTGTAGAGCGTGGTGCCAACCGACTCCGTGTCATTCGGATCGGCGGGCCAGGTAATCCCGCCCTGCGTGCGCACCCGGGCGCCGGCAAGCCACCGGGCTGCCTGCACCGCAGCACTCACATACGGGCGGTCGGTAGACTGCAACAGTTCCGAGAGGTGCGGCAATCGGAAGGCCGGGAATCCTGCAAGAGCGGCGGCGGCGCCGAGTCCGCCTCGGACGAAATCGCGACGTGGCACTGCGCGTGGATCGCACATCCGTTGCCTCCATGGGATCACAGACGTTCTGTAAGATTACAGCCAGGAGATTACGGATGCCAGCGCGCGGCAAAAAAAGCGGGGGTGTTGCCACCCCCGCTCAATTCCGTTGTGCTTGACAATCAGCCCGACATCATCCTGCGGTCGCCAGCGGCGTACAGCGGGCCGACTCGTCGTCCTCGATATTCGGGTTGTTCAATCCCTCTGAGGCACTCAGGGGAAACTTGATCGACCGCGGTGAGTCGGTCTCGACGAAATTCCCAGCAGTCATCATGGCCGGCACCAGATCGAACCGGTAGAGATCCTGCATCCGCTGACCTTCCATGAACAACTCGGCGAATCGCTCGTTCAACAACACGTCGAACACCTCTTGCGAGGTGGTCGCCGTCACCGGGGATAATCCCTCCGCCGTCCGCAGTCCGTTGAGAATCGTCATGGCCCCGGGCAGATCGCCGGTTGCCCAGGCTGCCTCGGCCTGAATCAGCCGCATCTCGTCCAGGTGTGTAATGGGAATGTTGTCGCCCACGTCGGTGTACTTCCACTGGCTGTAGAACTCCGTGACACCGTCCACACCCAACACACCGTCCTCGTGGCGGATGGGAACCCTGGGATCCAGCTCGTTGGTGAGCGGGTCCCGCATCAGTCGCGCCGCATCGTCCACCATCGGCCACCACTTCTCGCGGATACCCCCCGCGTGGTTGAAGCTGAACGTGGCCAGATTCACAATTGAGTTCTCCGCCGTGCTCACCTGGTACGCTGCTTCCTTCGCCCAGCCAGCAGGGGCGGCGCCCAACACGGCTCCGGCCGCTGCGCTTGCCGCGGCGTGGTTCCCCACCATCAACTCTGCCCGGGCAAGCCCGGCACGTGCCCACAGCTCGAAATCCCCGGTGGCCGTCCCCAAGGCCGCCGTCAACTTGTCCCGGGCCTGGGCATACATCTCCACATCTGGGATCGCCACCGTGTTCTGACCCTGCGGCGCTTCACAGAAATATTGGGCCAGCAACAGGTCGGTCCATCCTTCGGTTACTTCGACCTGCGCCCGCAACTCCGGCGCGATCGTCCGTCCTTCCCCCGCCAACCGGTCGAACCTGGCCGTGGCATCCTGTGCCGCAAAACGGGCCCGCAGCAACCCACCACCACCCCCGGACTGTCCGTCTTGGTCGTACCGGATCCTCCCGTGATCGGCATCGTCCCACTGGGCCCATGTGCCGGTGTGTTGAAACTCGTCGCTCATCAGCGCTGCCGAGGTGTTGAGGTTGTCGATCTGCAGGTGCAGATCCCCCTCGACACCCGTCGCGACCGCCTCGAGCGCGTTGTCCAAATCGTCGTCGGTGAATCGTGACGGATCCTGCACGTCGAGCAGGTCGTCACACGCCGCAAGGCTAGCGACCAAACCTCCGGCAATGAGTATGTGCCCAAACTTACGTATCTCCACCATAGCTACCATAGCTCCTTGTTTCGCAAGTCTCGGGAGCGCCCCACGAGGGGGCGCCCCGAATAGTGATTGTCGGTCAGAATGTCGTCCGCAATGAGAAAGTGAACGTTCTCGGCTGCGGCTGCGCCAAGAAGCCGCTGGTGGAGATCACTCCGGCTGAGCCGCCACGATACGCCATGTTGGGATCGCTGCAGTTGCAGTCGTCCCACCAGAACAGGTTCTGACCTGACAGGGTTGCCATCGTCCGGCCGAGACCGAGACTCGAGACGAGGCTCGTGGGCAGCTGGTATGCCAGAGACACTTCCTGGATCCGGATGTTGTTCCGCTCGTCAAAGGACCCTAAACGCGTGAAGTAATCCAGCAATGAGTCGGAGGCGAAGGTGGGGGTGCCATCTCCCTCCAGCAAGCCAACAAACTCATCACCCGCGCGCTGGCGCACACGGTAAGGACGGTCGCTGTTGCTGAACAACGCACCGGTCTCCCATGTAACCTGGCCGTAGACACGGAAGGCACCGTACTCCACAGTCTGGATCAATGAGCCCGTCCAATGGGGCAACGGATCACCCAGGTACTCGTTGGTATCAGAACGCGTGTGCGTGTTGGTGGCCGCATCATAGCCCGTCAAGACGCGCCCAAAGATCGCGTTCACTGCTCGACCCTGCCGTTGGTTGCCCAACCGGCATTCGGTCCGCTCGTCATTGCACTCGGCGGTTTCTCCAAGATCGAGAATCTTGTTGTAGTTCCCGTCCATGATGACGCCGGCCGACCAGCGGAAATCATCCCCTTCGACGATCGCGGCGTCGAACTTCAGCTCCCAGCCCTTGTTCTCCAACGAGCCGATGTTCTGCTGCTTGTTGGTGCTGAAACCCAGACTGGGCGGCAACGGGACACCGAGCAGCGCATCCGTCGTCTTGGCGTAGTACCCGGTTGCCTCGATGGATACCCGATCGTCGAACAGGCCGATGTCCAAGCCACCCTCGAACTCCGTGGTCTTCTCAGGCTCGAGATCGGCATTGCCGGGGTTGTTGGGCCGCACGCCGTTCTGGCCCTCGATGACCGACGTCGGCGTGAAGGTCCGGAACTGCGCGAACGCTCCCGGCGCCAAACCCGACCGGCCCACGGCCGACCGCACCTTCAAGTTGCTGATCGTGCCGGCGCCGTCGTTCACCAAGAGATAGGCGGCTTCACCCTTCGGGTAGAACTGCAACCCGAAGTTGTCACCAAACGCGCTGTTTCCATCCAGACGGGCACCGACCGTCACGAACAGCCGGTCCGAGATGGAGAACCTGTTCTGGGCAAACAGCCCCACGTTGATCTCCTCGCGGAACGTCTCGCGGCCCGACCTCGTGGCGCCACCCGTCACCGTCGACACACCGGCACCGGCATAGCCTTCCCCGATGGCCGTGCTGCTCTCGTCCTGCTCCCAGAATCCCTGGGCGCCGAACGAAAAATCCGACTGAACGCTCGATCCGAGATCGAAGGCCAACGTGCCGAGGTAGTCCATCGTCCAGCTGTTGAAGGTCCGGACCGCCACGCTTCGCTCGGCGTCTTCGCCGACGTACACATAGAACCGGCCAAACGGGAAGAATCGCTCCCGCTTATCCGACACCTGGTCGAGCCCCAACGTAAACCGATGGCCGAAGGACTCGGTCGGGTTGAAGTTCACGGTGGCGCCGCCGGTCCAGCGGTTCACGAAAGTCTCGGATTGGATCTCTTGGATATCCGCCACGGCGACCCACGGCTCGCCAAACGGTCGCTCCGCGGAGGCGGTGAGCGGGTTGCCGAGTACGGCGTTCCCGAGCAACGCGGTCCAGTTGTTGCCGGACTGCAGTAGCTGCGCCCGGTTCTTCACAAACGCCGATTGCAGCTCGAAGTTCCAGTGGTCCGACGTTGTCCAATTCAGGTTCAAGCGTACGTTCCCGCGGAGCTGATCGTTGGGCTTGATTGATCCCTCTTCGTACGCGATGCCGGTGGACAGGAAGTACGTCACGGTTTCGCCCCCGCCCTGCACCGTGATGTCACCGCGCTGGATGAGACCGTTTCCGATCAGTTCGTTGGCATCCCGCGCCTGCGTCCCATCCGGGCCCGTGAAGTTGGTGTACTCTTTGGTGGGCAGGTTTTCACGGAGACGATTGATGCCGGCGGCGTACGCAGCCGTCCACCGCGGGCGACTGTTGGAGCGACCCTGCTTCGTGAAGATCTGGATCACGCCGTTCGTGGCCTCGGTACCGTACAGCGTTGCCGCCGCGGCACCCTTGATGACCTCAACCCGCTCGATGTCGTCGGGGTTCAGATCGCCAAGCCGGTCGTTGCCGGAGTTCCCATTGAACGAGCAGCACGCCGTGCCGCCGTCACCAAAGTTGTTCGCCTTGGTGTCCACTCGCACGCCGTCGATGTACACGACCGGGCGCTGTCCAAGCGAAAAGCTGGAGATGCCTCTGATGCGCAGGTCCTTGGCCGACCCGACACCGCCGGCCGGGGCCACGGATCGGACGCCCGGAATCCGGGCCCGCAGCACGGAACCCAGATCTTGCACATCCACCAGATCTCTCACTCGATCGACATCCACTGTGCCGAGCGTGGTCCCCAGTTTCTTTTTCTCCACAGCCCCTCCCGTTCCCGTCACCACGATCTCGTCCAGTGACACCGCGCTCAAACCGAGTTGGAAGTCCAAGTTGGCAGTGCCGCCCAGCGTGACGGTCACAGATTGGGTCGCGCTGCGATACCCAATCGACAGCACCCGCACGCTGTACGTGCCCGGCGGCACGGTTCTCAATGTCAACTCACCCCGACCATCGGTCACGCCCGTGAGTGGAGTGCCTTCCAGAACCACTCGGGCGCCGTTGATCGGCTGGGAGTTGGTGCGGTCGATCACGGTGACGTGAACCGATCCGTCCTGGGCTGCCACCGGAACCGTCATCGCCACTATGGCGACAACGCTCATCAGGGCCGCAAGCCCGCGTCTCAACCAAACATCTGACATGCGTCACTGCCTCCTTCAGAAAGGTGAAGTAAGATCAGTAGCTCGATGACGGCGAGGGTGATCATGGTTTTGTGTCTGCCGGAACGCAGACTCTTGATGTCACTTTTAATTGGAACGACACACGGACATTGAAACAGAGCGCTTTTTGTCTGCGCTCCATGATAAAGCCTCAACTAGTGTGAAACGTTCCAACACGTCGCTGCTGTGTGACAGTTGAGAACGGTATCGTCGCTGCAACATCCGCGATAGAACAGAATGAAGGTTGCGTTGGTACAAAGCGATGGTGCAATGTTCTCTTGACACGTTGCACTTGATGCAACGTCAAGCAACCGTTACCACGAACGTGCGCGGAAGAGTGATCGCACAAGCAGAACATGGAACGTCTGCAACATGCTTCTGGAACGGGTGCTGCAGAAAACGGTGGATCCTACTGAAGGCTCTTCAGTGCCCGGAGGCGTGCCGGCGTGATGCCGATTTCTTCCTTGAACACCCGAGTGAAGTGACTTTGATCTGCGAATCCCGCTTCTCGGGCTATCTGCGCCAGGGATCGTGCGCTTCTCGCCACGTGCTGCTCGGCCCATCGCGCCCTCAGTCGGCGAATGTAGGCGGACGGACCGACCCCGAGGTGCTCTCGAAACACGCGGGCCAGGTGTGAGGGATGTACGTTGACGGCGTCGGCGATGTCCGTGATGCGAATGGGGTCTCGGAACCGCTCCTGCAGGATATCCAGCACCGAGGAAAGCCAGCCTGGACCCGACGGCTCGTATTCCAACGGGGCGTGACGGCAGACCGAGGCCAGCAGTTCCAGTAGGAGCCCCTTGAGCGCCAGGCTCCATGCCACGGGATCACCCGTGCGCGCCTCACGAATGATCTGCCGGACGAGCACCTCTGCCGCCGCCCCCGGAACGTGGACGACTTGATCGTCGGGTAAGTCGTCTCCCAGTAGGTCGACGAAGCTCGGTGTCAACGCAAACACCAGACAGGAGGCTCCCTCGCCGCCGTACTGGTTTTCGTGCACCTTCAGGGCGGGCTTGTACAACACACTTGACTCGCGACAGACAAAGGTCTGGGAATCCGCCTGCTCTTTGAAGGAACCGGTCAACACGACTGTGACGGTAACACAATCGTGCGCGTGCGCACCGAGCCTCTCGGCTGGCGCGTACTGCACCTCGGTGAGGCGAAACGCGGGATACTCTACATCCCGAACGACCGTTCCATGAGGCGTCTTACACGGCCCCGGAGCCCTTCCAACGTTGGCCAAGACTCCTCCACTGATTTGATACGTAATCATTCCGTGATGTGCCTGCAGCAGCGCGGACCTTCAGATCTTAGACGTCGGAGTTTCGCCTGAAGCCGCATTGCCGATTCCACTGCGGACGTGTCGGCAACGGAAACAGCGACGAAAATGTTCCATGAACGAAACACCGTGTGCATTTCGGCGCGTTCAATACACTCGAACACGCGCGATGTTCGGCGTGCAGGTAGTTTCTCCACCACCTGGTCGATCACGCAGTACGTGTGAACGCGGCTTCGAGTTACAGGACGCGCAGTTATGCACGTAAAGTGTGCAGCTCTCGATATCGGCGCGCATCCGGCACATAATTGTCATGTAGACGCGACACACCTTCATCCTTTCGCGGGACGGTAAATGATCCTATACAGGGGCGGACTGACCGGAATCCTGAGCGTCGGCTTCCTCATCGCCTGCGCCGAAGGGGTCCGGCCACCGATTCGATGGCTCGACCTTTCCGGTGAGGTGCACCGCCAGGTGCTGGTCGACCGCGAAGAAGGCCAGTATCTGGGACATCCCACCACGGTTCTGCTGGAGGACGACCGGACCATCATCGTGGTGTACCCAAAGGGGCACGGGCGGGGACCGATAGTAATGAAACGGAGTGCTGACGGAGGCCTCACCTGGGGCGCCCGGCTCTCCACACCCTCCAATTGGGAGACGTCACAGGAGGTCCCCACGATCTACCGGACCATCGACAACGGGGGAACCAGGCGACTCATTCTCTTCTCGGGGTTGTACCCCATCCGGATGGCCGTTTCCGAAGATGACGGAGCTACTTGGTCACCCCTGCAGCCAATAGGCGATTTCGGCGGCATCGTCGCCATGGCATCGGTGGAGCGCCTGGCCAACGGAAATTACATGGCGCTCTTCCACGACGATGGGAGGTTCTTTCGGGGATCGGGGGAGCGCACGACCTTCCAGGTCTACAAGACAATCTCCACCGATGGCGGGCTCACGTGGGGGGAGCCCACCGCGATCGCGGCGCATGACACGGCGGACCTCTGTGAGCCCGGGCTCTTCCGCTCTCCCGATGGGACACAGATCGCGGTCCTCCTTCGCGAAAACAGCCGCCGGCACAACTCCTACATCATCTTCTCCAACGACGAGGGGGAGACGTGGTCCGTGCCCCGGGAGGTGCCGCCGGTGCTCACAGGGGATCGGCACACCGCCAAGTACGCCCCCGATGGGCGACTGTTCATCACGTTTCGCGACCAATGGGAGGGCAGCCCCACGAGGGGCGATTGGGTGGCGTGGGTCGGAACCTACGAGGACATCGTGGCCGGTCGTGACGGCCAATACCGGGTTCGGCTCATGGACAACCACCATGCGTGGGACACGGCCTACCCCGGTCTGGAGCTGTTGCCCGACAGCACGCTCGTGGCAACCACATATGGGTATTGGACTGAGGGCGCAGAACCCTATATCGTGAGTGTACGGCTCAAGCTGTCCGAACTCGACGCCAAAGCTGCCCCGGAAACCTCATGACACGCCACACCGTCCGCCGCCACGGATATCTCATCATTGCGAGCGCCACCCTGTTGCTCGGGAGCACTCCCACCACTCAGCCAACTCCCGCGCCGACTCAGAACACGACGATTCGGCTCCTGGCCTACAACATCCGCCATGGCGCCGGCATGGACGATCGTGTCGATCTCGAACGGGCGGCGGCCCTCATTCGCCGGCTGGATCCGGATCTCGTGGCTCTGCAGGAAATCGACAACCAAACGACCCGAACCGGCCAGGTGGATCAAGCCCGGCGGCTGGGAGCACTGACCGGGATGCACGCCGCATTCGGTGCGTTCATGGACTACCGGGGAGGCCAATACGGCATGGCCCTGCTCTCTCGGTTTCCCATTCTGGAAACGGTCAACCACCGGCTGCCGGACGGGGAGGAACCGCGTTCTGCGCTGGCCGTCCGGGTTCGCCTCGGAGACGGAGGCCCGGAGATCCTCTTCGTCGGTATTCATCTATATAGGACGGGGGAGGAACGTCTGGCCCAAGCCCAGCGGCTCGTCGACGTGTTCGAGGCCGAGACCCGGCCGGTCATCTTGGCGGGGGACTTCAACTCGACGCCCGACTCGGAGGTGATCGGGCTCCTCGGCGGTTCCTGGCAAATTCCCGACAAGGGCGACGACCACCTCACATTTCCGTCTCCGTCACCGCGACGAGAAATCGACTTCATCATGTTCCGACCGGCCGATCGGTTCGACGTCCTCCAATCCCGTGTGATCAACGAGCAACTCGTGTCGGACCACCGACCAGTCTTGCTCGAACTCGCATTGAGGGAGGCCTCGTGAATTTCACGACGTTTGATAGCATCACGTTCCTGGCGTACTTCGTGCTCGTTGGCAGCGTGGCGGTGTTGGTTTCTCGGAGGGAGCGGAGGGCCGCTGACTATTTTCTCGCGGGCCGCAGTCTGCCGTGGTGGCTGATCGGGATCAGCCTCATTGCCAGCAACATTTCCACCGAGCACTTCGTGGGCATGGCCGGATCGGCGGTGGACTTCGGCCTCGCCATCGCCTCGTACGAGTGGATGGCGGCCATCACCCTCGTCATCGTCGCCCGATGGTTCCTCCCGCGACTGCTGGCCAACGGCATCACCACCATGCCCGAGTACCTCGAGCGTCGATTCGACGACCGATCCCGGACGTGGCTCGCCATCTACATGCTCCTGGCCTACGTGTTCGTCGCGATGGCCACGGTGCTTTACTCTGGCGGACTGGCGCTGCAAACCATCTTCGACATGCCGCTCGGATGGGGCATCACGATCCTGGCCGTGTTTGCGGGCGCCTACACGGCGTACGGCGGACTCAAGGCCGTCGTGTGGTCGGACCTGATTCAGGGCGTCATGCTCGTGCTGGGCGGCGCCCTCACCACGGTGCTCGCGTTGCGGGCCATTGGCGGATGGGACGGCCTGATGAGCGAGGCCGGCGACAAGTTCCACATGGTGCTGCCGCTGAACCACTCCGAGTTGCCGTGGTTCGCCGTGTTCTTTGGCGGGCTCTGGATCGCCAATCTGTTCTACTGGGGCTGCAATCAGTTCATCACACAGCGCGCCCTGGGTGCCAGGAACGTCGTGCAGGGCCGATATGGCGTGGTCTTTGCGGCTTACATCAAGCTCGTCATCCCATTTATCATCGTCATTCCGGGCCTCGTCGCCGCGGCTCTCTACGCCGACGACCTGGCCCGGTCGGACATGGCCTATCCCCTACTCATCCAACGGTTGCTTCCCAGCGGACTCACGGGGTTGATGTTCGCCGCCTTGCTCGCGGCAATCATGTCGAGTCTCGATTCGATGCTCAATTCGGCCGCGACAATCTTCACCATTGATATCTACCAACGCCGCGTGCAGCCGGACAGCTCGCAGAGCCGCCTCATCGCCGTCGGCCGGGTGAGCACGGTGGTCTTCTTGTTGATCGCCGCCGCTTGGTCCCCCGTCCTCATCAGCTTCGAGCGGGTGTTCAGCTACATCCAAGAGTTCTGGGGATTGATTACGCCGGGCGTGGCCATCGTATTCCTCGGCGGCCTGTTCTGGAAGCGGGCCACGTCGTCCGCCGCCACCTGGGTCATGGCGACCACGCTCCCGGCGACCATCGGTGTCAAGCTCCTCATGCCCAACGCGGCGTTTCTCGATCAGATGTGGGTTGCGGGCATCGTCCTCGGGCTCCTTCTCGTGCTGCGGTCCTTGACGGGATCGCCGCCGAACGCCGCCGCCGTCACCCCGTCGCGTGTGATCGTGCCGGAGCCGCACCGCGATCGGTTGTTCGACATCCTCTGTATCGGAGTCGTGGCCATAACCGCAGCACTGTATTGGATTTTCTTCTGATTCGATGAATCGCACCGTCCTCAACACCGTCGCGGCCGTTGTCGGTATCGCCCTTTCGTCCTCGCCGGCCGCCGGTCAGGAAGTACCGGACTGGGAAGACCAGAACGTATTTGCGGTCAACAAGGAGGCACCGCACGCGACCCTCTTCCCCTTTGCCACCCGCGATGCAGCACTGCGAAACGACAAGTCGACGTCGCCGTATTACCAGTCGCTGAACGGGACCTGGAAGTTCAACTGGGTGAGAGCGCCCGCGGATCGCCCCGTAGATTTCTACCGCGAGCAGTACGACGACAGCGGGTGGAGTGACATACCGGTTCCAGGCAACTGGGAGGTCAACGGGTTCGGCGTACCGATTTACCTCAACCAGCCCTACCCGTTCGAGAGGAATCCACCCTACATTCACCACGACTACAACCCCGTCGGGTCCTACCGCACGCACTTCAATATTCCAGACGACTGGATGAGTCGCGAGATCTTCATCCACTTCGGCGCCGTGAAGTCCGCCATGTACTTGTGGATCAACGGCGTGCAGGTCGGCTACAGCCAGGGCAGCAAGCTGCCGGCCGAGTTCAACCTCACTGATGTGATCCGGCCCGGCGAGAACACCCTTGCGCTGGAGGTCTACCGCTGGAGCGACGGCAGCTACTTGGAAGATCAAGACTTCTGGCGGCTCAGCGGAATCGAGCGTGAGGTGTATCTCTATGCGACCCCAAACGTCCACATCCGCGACTTCAGCGTCGTCGGCGGCCTCGACGAATCGTTCCGCGACGGTCGCCTCGAGCTCACGGCCAACATCCAGAACTACACGTCCTTGCCGCTGGAAGACATCATGCTGAACGTCGAGTTGCTCGACGACAGCGGCCGGTCGGCCCTCGGAGACCGTTCGCTCAGCGCGACCGTTCCGATAAGACGCAACGAAGAACTCACCGTCCGGTTCGAGGAGCCGGTGCTCAGCCCCGCCAAGTGGACCGCCGAGACTCCCAACCTCTACACCATCCTCCTCACGCTGACGGACGGACGCGACCGCACCATCGAGGTCATAACCGCCCGCGTGGGGTTCCGGACCGTCGACGTGACGGGCGGCCGCCTCCTGGTGAACGGCGCGCCGATTCTCATCAAGGGGGTGAACCGCCACGAGCACGATCCGCTCACCGGCCATTACGTCTCGGAGGAGTCGATGCGCCGGGACATCCAGCTGATGAAGCAGTTCAACATCAACGCCGTCCGCACCGCCCACTACCCCAACGATCCGCTGTGGTACGAGCTGTGCGACGAATACGGTCTCTACGTGGTTGATGAGGCCAATATCGAGTCGCATGGGATGTACTACCACCCCGACACGACACTCGGCAACAACCCGGAGTGGATGGCGGCACACCTCGACCGCACCATCCGGATGGTGGAGCGGGACAAGAACCACCCATCCATCATCATCTGGTCTCTGGGGAACGAAGGGGGCAACGGCGTGAACTTCTACGCCACCTATGAGTGGATCAAAGACCGCGACCCCACGCGACCCGTTCAGTACGAACGAGCGCTTCAGGATTGGAACACCGACATCATCGTGCCCCAGTATCCCCGGTTCGAGCGCATGATCCGGTACGCGGAGCAGTACACCGACCGGCCCTACATCATGAGCGAATACGCCCACGCCATGGGAAACAGCGTCGGCAACTTCCAGGATTACTGGGACGTCATCAAACGGTACAACATCCTGCAGGGGGGGTTCATTTGGGATTGGGTGGATCAGGGCCTCCTGAAGACCACGGAGAGCGGCAAGACCATCTTTGCCTACGGCGGAGATTTCGGTCCACCCGATACACCGAGTGACGGGAACTTCCTGTTGAACGGCGTCGTAATGCCCGATCGCCGTCCTAGTCCCGCGCTGTGGGAAGTCAAGAAGGTCTACCAGTCCATCGACATCACGGCGGCGGACCTCGAGGAAGGCCGTATCACGGTGGCCAACAATTATGCCTTCCGGAACATCGACGACCTGGTGCTGGCATGGGCGGTCACCGCCGACGGCATCCCGCAGCAGTCCGGTGAAATGCCCGGACTGGAGATACTCCCGGGAGACAGCCTGCTGGTGGACCTTCCCCTGGACGCAATCGACCCGCAGCCCGGCGTCGAGTACCACCTCGACCTGAGCTTTCGCACGACGGTGCCCACCGATCTGGTCCCGGTGGGGCACGAGGTAGCCTTCGAGCAGTTCCGCCTACCGGCGTTCCGCGAGGCGCCCCCGACGGCGCCCGGTGTGGCTCACCCCCTCCAGCTTTCGCAGACGCCGGGCATCACGACCGTGACCGGGACGGAGTTCACGCTGCAGTTCGACACTCGGGCGGGTCGCATCACGTCGTTTGTCTACGCCGGCACCGAGCTGATTCTCGTCGGGCCGCGGCCCAATTTCTGGAGAGCCCCCACCGACAACGACTTCGGCGGGCGCTGGCAGCGACGGTTGGGGGTGTGGCGCACCGCCGGGCCCGACATCGAGATCCTGGGCACGACCGTGACACGGGTGAGCGATGGAGAGATCCGGATCGCCACCGAAGGATTGGTGCCGGCGGGAAGCTCGACATATCGGACGACCTACACGATTCTCGGCACTGCCGAGGTGATCATCGACAATCACTTCATTCCCGGTGGCGGAGATCTCCCCAGAATGCCTCGCTTCGGCATGCAGATCACTCTGCCCGGGGTGTTTTCCAACGTCGAGTGGTACGGCCGCGGACCGCACGAGTCCTATTGGGATCGCAAGGCCGGGGCCCGGGTCGGTCGCTATCGCGGAACGGTCTCGGAACAGTTCCATCCCTACATCCGGCCACAGGAGAACGGCAACAAGACCGATGTGCGGTGGATGGCATTGTCCAACAACGAGGGAACGGGCCTGTCGATCGCCGGGATGCCGCTCCTCAGCATGAGCGCCCTGCATTACCTGATGGAGGATCTGGATCCCGGAGAGGAGAAACAGCCACGACATTCCGGGGAGCTCACCGAGCGGGATCTCGTGAACGTCCACGTGGATCTCCGCCAGATGGGCGTTGGCGGCATCAACAGCTGGGGACCCACCGCCCTTCCCCAGTACTCTCTGGACTATGAAGAATACCGGTACCGGTTCCGACTCCAGCCGTTTTCCCGATCCCCTTGATCCTCGACGGCTCCGATTCCATTATCCGCACTGAACCCTCGAAGGGAGACCCCCGTGAGTGACCACCGTGAGCCTCACGTGAAGAAGACAGACCTCGACCGTCGCGAGCTTCTCAAGGTCGGCGCCGCCGGCCTGGGCGCAGCTGTGCTCGGCGTGACCGCCACCGCCCGACCCGGCGCCGCGGCGACCGTTCCGGCTCCCACCCTCGGGCAGGCCCCACCCCAACCATTTGCGGCTCCACCGATGGACACGGTACGGATCGGGTTCGTCGGCGTCGGAGGCATGGGATCGGCCCACTGCCGCAACCTGCTCCGCATCGAGGGCGTGGAGCTCAAGGCGGTGTGCGACATCGTGCCGGAGAAGGTCACGCGGATCCAGGATTGGACGGTCGAGGCCGGCCAGCCCCGACCCACGGGCTACGACCGCGGCGAGTGGGATTTCGTACGCATGTGCGAAGAAGAGAAACTCGACTTGGTGTACAACGCCACCCCATGGGAATGGCACGTCCCCATCTGCGTCACCGCCATGGAGAACGGCAAGCACGCCGCGACCGAGGTGCCCGCGGCGTACACCATCGAGGACTGCTGGCGACTCGTCGAGAACGCCGAGAACCACCAGAAGCACTGTCTCATGATGGAGAACGTGAACTACGGGCGCTGGGAGTCGATGGTGCTGAACATGGTTCACCAGGGGGTGTTCGGCGAGATCCTCCACGGCGAGGGCGGATACCTCCACGACCTGCGGGATATCAAGTTCAGCCCTGAAGGCGAAGGCCTGTGGCGTCGGAATCACGCGTGGACCCGCAACGGCAACCTCTATCCGACACACGGACTCGGTCCCGTCGCACAGTGCATGAACATCAATCGTGGGGATCGGTTTGGCTATCTCGTGTCCATGAGCGGTCCGTCACGAGGGTTGCAGGAATACGCCAAGGAGCACTTCCCTGAGGGCGCCTCGCAGCGGTATGAGCAGTTCGCCCTCGGTGACGTGAACGTGAGCCTCGTCCACACGGCCAACGGGCGAACCATCTACGTCAACCACGACACCAACCTTCCCCGACCGTACTCCAGGATCAATCTGGTTCAGGGCACAAAGGGACTCTTCAGCGGATATCCCAACCAGCTGTACATCGAAGGTCGGAGCCCTCAGCATCGCTGGGAGGAGGCCCAGGAGTACTACGAGGAGTTCCAGCATCCTCTGTGGAAGACCATGGAGGAGCGGGCGCAGGGAGCCGGTCACGGCGGCATGGACTTCATCGAAGACTACCGGCTCATCAAGTGCCTGCGCGAGGGCCTGCCCACCGACATGAACGTCTATGATGCGGCCGCGCTCAGCGCGGTGTGCGGGTTGTCCGAGTGGTCGGTGGCGCACAAGAGCGCGCCGATCGAATTTCCGGACTTCACCCGAGGCCGGTGGAGGACCAACCCGCCGCTGGGGATCGTCGAAGCCTAACCCCCACTGGGAGCGAACCTGGCGCTCACGCTAGTCGTCCTGGCCGCCGGCCTCTCGAGTCGATACGGTGCGCTGAAGCAAATCGACGCGATGGGGCCGGGCGGTCACGCCCTCATGGACTACTCCGTCTACGACGCGCACCTGGCGGGCTTCGACCGGGTGGTGTTCGTCATTCGCCCCGAGCTCGAATCCGCCATCCACGAGCGCATCGAACGGCTGCAGGGAGGCATGCGGGCGGGATATGTGTTCCAACCGCTCGACGAGTCCCCGTCACGTACCAAACCCTGGGGAACCGGGCACGCGGTGCTGGCGGCGCAGGAGCAAGTGGACGGGCCGTTCGTCGTGATCAACGCGGACGACTCCTACGGACGGACGTCCTACGCCACCCTCGGCAGGCATCTGGAGGCGCACACCGCAGGCGATCCGGTCTTCTCCCTGATCGGATTCCGGCTGGATGAGACCCTCTCCACCCATGGGGGCGTCTCACGGGGCGTGTGCCGGTCCGACGATGATGGGTTCCTCTCATCGATTCGAGAGGTGGTCGGTCTCCAGCGGGAGGGAGACCAGATCGCAGGGATCTATCCGGACGGCACCACCGGGTCTTTCAGCGGGGCGGAAACCGTCTCGATGAACATCTGGGGATTCACTCCGGCGGTGTTCGAGATGTTGCGGGAACGCTTCGCCGCGTTCCTCACGAACTACGCCGGCGATACCGAGGCCGAGTTCAGGATTCCAGACGCCGTGAACGAGATGGTGGCGGACCGGCAAGCGCGAGTCAACATCCTCCCGGCGAAGGAGCGATTCTTCGGCATTACCTATCCCCAAGACCGGGCAGGTGTGCAAGCCAAGATTCGGGCTCTCGTCGACCGAGGTCAGTATCCCCCACGCCTGTTTGACACGGACACTATTGCCGGCTAACCAAAGGACGAATCCCAACCTATTTTTGCCGACATGGATGAGCCCAAGTCGCGCCGCAGCTTGACCCGATGCTACCGTATTCTCGGGCTCCTTCCGGGTGCCTCGGAATCCGACATCAAGAAATCCTATCGTGACTTGGCGCAGGTGTGGCACCCCGACCGGTTTGCCCACGACCCTCGACTTCAGAGTAAAGCACAGGATAATCTCAAGCGGATCAACGACGCCTTTCACACACTCCAGGCGGCAGATCTCTCCGAACAACCCACGGCCCTCTCGCGCATCTCGAGTTCCTTTAGCGCAATTCTCGGCATTGGCGACCTGGTCAAGACCGCCACCTTTCCGCAGCCGATCCCGCAGCGCAAGGGCCCGCGCGTGCTCACACTCGACGACGACAAGAGATCGAGAGCTCGCAGGGGCCCGTTACGCTTTCTACTGCTCTGGGTGGTGGTTCTCGTGCTGATCGGTGGCGTGACCGTCATGGGTGTACTCTTATGGTGAGGCGGCCTCTGGTGCGATCACTGCACACGTTATGGACCAGGAGACAATGCAACTAACAAGCTTCGATTGGGTAATTGTCGCACTGTACGGCGCACTTGCGCTCACGGTCGGTGTGGTCTTCGCCCGACGGGCCGGCCAGGGTACCAACGAGTTCTTCCTGTCCGGTCGCAAGCTCCCGTGGTGGCTGCTGGGGACCTCGATGGTGGCCACGACTTTCTCGACGGACACCGGGAACCTGGTGACGGATATGGTCCGCACCGGCGGCGTGAGCCAGAACTGGCTGTGGTGGTCGTTCCTCATCACCGCAATGGCCACGGCGTTCTTCTACGCGAAGTTGTGGCGTCGCTCGGGTGCGTTCACCGACATCGGCTTCTACGAAATGCGATACTCCGGGCGACCTGCGGCCTTCCTCCGTGGTTTCCGCGCGCTGTATCTAGGCGTGTTCTTCAACGTCATGATCATGGCCACGGTCACACTGGCGGCCATCAAGATCGGAGCCGTGCTGCTTGGGGTCGACAAGTACACAATCGTCCTCATCGCGAGCACAGTCACGGTCATCTACTCGGCAACCTCAGGGTTATGGGGTGTGGTGGTGACGGATCTCATCCTGTTCGTGCTGGCCATGGTCGGATCAATCGCTGCGGCGTACTACGCACTCGCGTTGCCCGAAGTGGGAGGTCTGGCCGGGATGGTTTCCCACCCCGCGCTGGAGGGCAAGCTGAGTCTGCTGCCCGATTTTTCCGATTGGACGGCCGTGTCGACCGTGTTGATCGTGCCGCTGGCCGTTCAATGGTGGAGCACGTGGTACCCCGGCTCGGAGCCCGGGGGTGGAGGGTATGTGGCCCAGCGGATGCTCGCGGCCCGCAACGAGAAGGAATCGATGTCGGCCACGATGTGGTTCAACATCGCCCATTACGCGTTGCGGCCCTGGCCGTGGATCATCGTAGCGCTGTGCTCGATCATCGTGTACCCCAACCTCGACGCCATCATGGCGCGGTTTCCGAATCTGGACCCCTCCATCGTCCGTGACGACCTCGCCTATCCCGCCATGCTGGTCTTCCTACCCCACGGCCTCCTCGGTCTCGCCGTGGCATCGCTGGCAGCGGCGTACATGTCCACGATCAGCACGCACCTCAATTGGGGATCGTCGTACATCGTGGACGACTTCTACCGGCGATTCGTGGCCGGCGACAAGAGCGAGCGCCACTACGTGGCGGTGGGCCGCCTCTCCACAGTGGGATTGATACTTCTCGCAATGATCGTCTCCCTGTGGCTGGAGAACGCGTTCCAGGCGTTTCAAATATTGCTGCAGATCGGAGCCGGCACGGGCTTGATCTTCCTGCTTCGCTGGTTCTGGTGGCGGATCAACGCGTGGAGCGAGATCGCCGCGATGATCAGCTCGTTCGTGATCGCCGTGTACTTCCAGTTCGGGCACGAAGCCCTCGGCTTCGCGCCCATTCACCCGTCCCTCGCACTGATCACCGGCGTGGCGCTCACGACCCTGGTGTGGATCACGGTGACCCTGGTGACTCCTCCCACCGAGTCGTCGGTCCTCCAGGCGTTCTACGACAGGATCAAGCCGCTGGGACCGGGGTGGCGAAAGGCCGTGCAGACTCAAGAACGCGACGGGACGGAGAGCCTACCAGCAGCGTTCCTCTGCTGGTTCCTGGGGTGCGTCGTGGTCTACGCCGCGCTGTTCGGTACCGGGTTCTTGGTGTACGGGCGAGCACTCCCGGCGATCGCGTGCCTCCTCGTCGTCGGCGCCTCGACGGTTGGACTGTTCAAGGCGGTGCCCCGGGTGGGGTTCATGCGGTAAGGCCTTGTTGTATCATGAAGGGCCAATAGACCGAAGCGGGCACCTGCCATGACCGATACACCCAACGACGATCGGCGATTCTCGGACGAAGAATTCGCCCTGATCCTCAGAAAGGCCTCGGAACTGCAGGAAGGCGGCGCGAAGGCGCCCGCCCAGCGGACCGGGATGTCTCTCGAAGAGATCAAGTCGATCGCGGTGGAAGCAGGGATCGACCCCGAGAAGGTCGCGAAGGCTGCATCACTTTTCGCCAGGTCCGATCACCCCGGCACCGCCGCCACGCTCCTGGGTGGTCCGTCCTCATATCACCTCGAGCACACCGCGAAGGGGGAGATCTCCCCGGAGGACATGGGCCGCGTGCTCCACGTGATTCGCCGTGCCACCAGGCGCCAGGGTGAGGGTAACCAGGTGCTGGATGCATTCGAGTGGAGGACCACAACCGACCCGAGTCGGATCCACGTCAACGTCATCCCCCGGGACGGAGAAACCACCATTCAGATCATTGGCGATCGGGCCGGCACCGGAATCCTCACCTTCCTGGGGAGCGGACTGCCGTGGCTGATAGCCGCAGTGGCCCTCGGCGAAGGGCTCGACGTCACCTCCGCGGCGGGCGTCGCGGGGATCCTCGCGGGTGCCGCCGGGGGAGCGTTCCTCACGTTTCGCACGTTCTGGAAATCCACCACCACCAGTTTCCGCCGCAAGCTCACGGGCCTCATGGAGGACCTCTCCACGACCGTCGAGAATTCCACCCACCGGGATGGGTAGCCTTCACGAGGACTTCACCGATTGTTGTGAAAACCTCCGGTATCAATGCATACCCCTCACGCGGAGACCTGTCGTGAATCCCAAGGCTACCCTCCGGATCGTGCCGGTGGCGGCCCTGCTGGCGTTGATCCTGTGCCCGTCGACTCTGCTCGCCCAGGGCGCGATGTTCGACGATTTCGTGAAGTCGAAGCCGAAGGTGGGCGACGTCGCACCCGACTTCACCCTCGAGAGCCTCGACGGCACGGTGTTCACCCTCAGCGAGGCCTATGCCAACCAGCCCGTCGTCATCGAGTTCGGCTCCTTTACGTGACCACCCTTCCGTCGGCGGGCCGTCGACGTGGAAGCCATGCGTGAAGAGTTCGGCGAGGACGTGTTGTTTGTCGTCCTCTATCAGCGGGAAGCCCATGCGGGCGAGATGATGTTCTCGGAGATCGAGCAACCGGAAACGTACGAGCAGCGGAAGGAACTGGCCCAGCGCACCTGTGACGAGCTAAAAGTCGCCACCACCATTGTCATCGACGACATGGAGAACACTGTGCGCCGAGCCTATGGGCGCCTCCCCAACAGCGCCTACGTCATCGACAAGGGCGGCGAGATCGTCCACAAGGAGGCATGGGCAGCCCCGGACGGCTGGTCCGACATACTCCGCGAGGTGCTGGCCAGGAACGACTGACCGGTCGGAGATCGATCACGAAACGGCCACCATGCCTTCAGGCGCCGGTGGCCGTTTTGTCGGTTAGAGACTCCGGCCTACAGGGGGGTCACCGAAGCGCCGTCGGAGGGCTGAGCCACGATGAAGTGCTCGTCGGCCGGCGCCTCCACACCCCGGGGCCCATAGAAATCCCGGCGCAACGCTTCCACCAACATCGGGACACCGTCCAGAGGACAGAGCGCGACGATGCATCCCCCCAACCCCGCCCCGGTGAGCCGGGCGCCCACGGCTCCGGATTCCATGGCCAGATCCACCAGTTCGTCCAGCGCGCTGCAGCTCACCTCGTAGTCGTCCCGCAGGCTGTTGTGGGATGCGGACATCAACCGTCCAAAGGCCTGGATGTCCTCCGCCACCATGGCCCGGCGAGCCCTCTCGACCCGATCGGCTTCGGTGACCACGTGCCGGAAACGCCTCCTGAGCGGATCATCCAGGATCCCGCCGGCGGCCGCCACGAGTTCCTCCACGGCAACCTGCGCAACCAGGTTCGGATAGCGGGAGATTCCCGTGGCCGCAGGTAGCCGCCGCACCACATTCTCCAGGGCCTCCCGACACTCGACGCCTCGGCGATTGTAGATCTCCCGGGCGCCTCCCGATTTCTCCGCCCGCACCATGCTGGAGGCAACGACGAACCGCCAGGTGGATGGCACTGCGGTGGGCGTGAGGCGCAGGGGGTCAAAATCGATCTTGAGTGCCGTGTTGGACCGCCCCCCGAGACAAATGGCCTGGTCCATCCCACCTCCTGCGGTCCCCACGTACCGCTCACCCTTGGCCATCAAGTCCATGAGGTTCAGTGGCTCCATGTCGATCCTGTTGCCGTGGAGGAGGGACAGGGCCGCAGCAACGGTTAACGCAGAAGAAGAGCTCAACCCCGCAGCCACAGGCAGGTCCGACGATACCACACCGTCGATGCCCCGGAGTGCGCCGTGGCGCCGGCACAGGGCCTGGGCCGCCGCCTTCACGTAGTTGACCCACGCCCCGGCAGGATCCGGCTCGATGGCGCCAGACAGCTCGAACGTGCACGGGGGAAACTGGTTGTCCACGTTCGCGAGGCGCACCGTGGCGTCGTCCCGCACGGCGAACTCGATGGTCACCCGCCGCTGGATAGCCATGGGAAAGACGGGCAGGCCGTTGTAGTCGGTGTGCTCGCCGATGAGGTTCACCCGCCCCGGCGCCCGGGTCAGGTACCTGGCGCCGGCGGTCCCGAAATACTGTCCCAACGGGTCGATGGTCACACGCCTCTCTCCTACCCAGTCACGCGGAACGGCGAAACTCGTTCCGCGAGGCCCGCACCGCAAGTTTCCATGAAAGACTTTTCACGATTCCTTTAATTTTCCTTAATTGTTTTTGCGGCTAGGTATAAGGAATCTTCTGACCTCTTGCCACCAACCGATCGACCAGCAGCGCACCACTCGACCGGCCGGTCACCGCCAAAACGTGAATCGAGGGACTCAATGACTGTAGCACTCGACCACCGAGACCTGTATCGGCTTCCGTGGACCCTGTCGGACAATGCCATTGCCTGGCTCGAGCCCACCATGAAGTGCAACCTTGCATGCGAAGGGTGCTACAGGGCGAATGTGAACGAGCACAAGTCACTGGATGATGTGGCGGCAGACCTCGACGTGTTCGAACGCTACCGCAAGACCGATGGGATTTCCATCGCGGGGGGAGACCCCCTCACGCACCCACAAGTGGTCGACATCGTTCGGATGGTGGCAGAGCGCGGATGGAAGCCAATTCTCAACACCAACGGCCTGGCCCTCACCGAAGAGTTGCTCCGGGAGATGAAGAAGGTCGGCCTCTTTGGTCTCACCTTCCACATCGACAGCAAGCAGCACCGTCCCAAGTGGAAGGGCAAGACCGAACAGGAGCACAACGATCTGAGGCTCCACTTCGCCGAAATGGTAGCGCGGGTAGGTGGTCTCACGTGTTCCTTCAACGCCACGATCTACGAGGACACCCTCGACGAGATACCCGGTATGGTCGCCTGGGCCCAGAAGCACATCGACATCGTCCACGTCATGGTGTTCATCTGCTACCGCGAACCGGCGGACCCCAAGCGATTCGACTATTACGCGGGCGGGCGCAAGGTCGACATGACTCCGCTCACGTACGAGGACACCGGCCAGCGGATCGACATCGGAGCCCAGGACGTGGTTGACAAGATCCGCGAGCAGCAGCCGGAGTTCGCCCCGGCGGCGTACCTCAACGGCACCGCCAAACCCGATTCGTTCAAATGGCTGCTCACCGTGCGGGTGGGGACGAAGAAGCGCATCTACGGTTACCTCGGCCGCAAGATGGTCGAACTCGCTCAGGTGTGGAATCATCTCCGGACCGGGCGCTACATGGCGTACGCCGAACCGGCGGTTGGGCGGCGCGGCCGGCTGATGGCGTTCTTCCTGTGGCCCATCGATCCGGGCATCCGCAAGGTCTTCTGGCGCGCCCTGCGCTCGCCGAGCGTGCTGTTCCGACGCCTGCATCTCCAATCCATCATGGTCATCTCGCCGGTGGAGGTACTGGACAACGGCGAGCAGAACATGTGCGACGGTTGTCCCGACATGACGGTGTGGGACGGTGAGCTGGCGTGGTCGTGCCGGCTGGAGGAGTGCATTCACTTCGGGCAGTTCACTCGGACAGTTGCGAAGGAGCACGCCCTCCCGAAGGCCGAGGAGCAGGAACTCGTGTCGTTACAGCACACCAAGTAACCGGGCAGACCGACAAACTTGTTCACCAATCCCCAGCATCCGTTGGGATCCAACGCACGGGTCTTGTTGACCAGTGTGTTCGGTCCCTATGCCCGTGACGACGCCTTTGGCAGCCGGGCCATCAATCCGATGGAGCTCTACCACAACCAGGTCACCCGAGCGCAGCAGGTGTTTTCGCTGCGGATGTTCCATCGGTCCTGGGGGTTGATGCTCATCCAGCGAAATATCTCGGCACCCTGCACGTTGCTCGATTTTCCGGAGTTGGAGCGTTTCGTCCGAGAGATCACCGAGAACGATTACGACATCGTTGGCATCGGCGCGATTCAACCCAACGTCGACAAAGTGCGGAAGATGTGCGAGCTGATCCGCGAACATCTCCCCAACGCCACGATTGTGATCGGCGGGCACGTGGTGAACACGCCGGACCTGAAGCACCAGATCGACGCGGACTACATCGTAAAGGGAGAAGGCGTTCGGTGGATGCGGTGCTTCCTCTCGGAGGACCCCAGCCAGCCCATCCAGCATCCACATGTGCTCTCCGGAATCGGCACTCGGACGATGGGAATGAACATCCGCGAAAAACCGGGAGACACCGCCGCGACGCTCATCCCGTCGGTCGGATGCCCCATGGGCTGCAACTTCTGCGCGACGTCCGCGATGTTCGGCGGCAAGGGCAAGTTCGTGCATTTCTACGAGACGGGCGACGAGCTGTTCGAGGTCATGTGCGAGCTCGAAACGGCGATGCAGGTCAAGTCGTTCTTCGTGATGGACGAGAATTTCCTGGCCCACCGCAAACGCGCGCTTCGGCTCCTGGAATTGATGGTCGAGCACAACAAATCCTGGGCCCTCTACGTGTTCAGCTCGGCCAATGTCCTGCGCAAATACACCACCGAGCAACTCGTCGCACTGGGTATCTCCTGGGTGTGGATGGGGCTCGAGGGTGAAGACGCAAAGTACGCGAAGCTCAAGGGCACTGACACGCGGGAATTGGTGCGTACGCTGCAGTCGCATGGCATCCGTGTTCTCGGCTCGACCATCATCGGACTCGAGCAACACACGCCCGGGAACATCGACGCCGCCATCGAGCATGCCGTCAGCCACGACACCGAGTTCCACCAGTTCATGCTCTACACCCCCGTCGCCGGGACCCCGCTGTACGAGGAGCATCTCGCCCAAGGCACTCTCCTCGATCGGTCCGAACGCCCCGAGGCCGACCGGCACGGCCAATTCAAGTTCACTCACAAGCACGCGCACATCACGGATGACCGGGAGAGCGAATACCTCCTCAAGGCTTTCGACTGGGACTTTCGGGTAAACGGACCCAGCGTCGTCCGGGTGATCCGCACGACGTTGCAGGGGTGGCGGCGCTACAAGAGCCATCCAGATCTCAGAATACGGGAGCGGTTCACCTGGGAGGCCCGGGATCTGTCCGTGAGCCTGGCGGGAGTCCTCTGGGCTACGCGCCGCTGGTTCCGCTCCGATCCCCAACTCAAGACGAAGGTCACGCGACTCCTCAGAGAGGTATACCGGGAATTCGGGCTCAAGGCCCGCCTGGCTGGACCCCTTGCAGGACGGTACATCCGGTTCCGGCTGCGCCGAGAGGCCCGCAGGTTACGCCGGGGGTGGACGTACGAGCCCCCCACCTTCTGTGACGCCGTCAATCAATAAGACGCCGGTCTTCAACGCAGCATCGGGCCCCCCTTGGGATATCTCGTGTACCGTCGAGCAGGTCGGCAGTGATTACGTATGCCACATCCACGGCGGCGATTGGCATGTAGGAGCCGTTGCTCTGGCACAGTGGCGCGACGACCGTGCCGAGGCAGAGTGTCTAATCGTCGGAATCCACAAGGAGAAGGACATCGCGGTTTACGCAGCCACCCAGCTGTGCAGTGCGACGCGACGTAGTGCAGTGTGCATCGCCGGAATCCACTTCGACGGAATCACCAAGGACGACATCCAGGACATCTCCAGTGCCGCAAACCAGCTTGCCGCCCACGCCGCGAGGCGCTTGACGCCGTAACCCTCCCCCCCAACGCTCCACCCTTGCAGGGTCCAACAATTCAGCCATTTTTCCACGGCAGGCGTGTATCCCGGAGCCCGATTCGCTCTGTGACACGGGCAACCAGCACACAACGAAGGCAGCGCAGTGGAGAACAAGAAAGGCATTTGCGGCATCTGCCCGGCCGGTTGCTGGGTGGAGGTCGGGGTCGAGAACGGCCGGCTCACCAGCATCAAGGCGGACACGGGGCACCCCCTGGGGATGATCTGCCGGCGCGGCATGCACGCCCCGGAGATCGTTCACTCGGACCACCGCCTGACCCACCCCCTGCGCCGCACCGGTGCGAAGGGAACGCTCGAGTTCGAGCGCATCAGCTGGGACGAGGCGTATGAGACCATCGTCCACCGGCTGAACGCCATCAAGGAGGAATCCGGCCCGGAGGCCACCGCGATCTACACGGGCCGGGGGGCCTTTGAGCTGTCACTGTGCGACATGTTCCAGCCCGAGGGCGTGGCCGTGTCCTCCGCGTCGAGCGTGCTCTTTCCCTTCGGATCCCCCAACACCATGGGAGTCGGCGCCCTGTGCTACGTCTCCTTCGCCATGCTGGCGCCCCATGTGACCATGGGGCGCATGCTCGTCAACATGTTCTCCGACATCGAGAGCGCCGAGATGTTGGTGGTCTGGGGCGCAAACCCCGCGACCGATTCCCCGCCGCTGGACATGCATCGCCTGGAGGCGGCGGCCAAACGCGGCGCGGACATCGTGGTGATCGACCCGCGGCGCACCGACACCGTGAGCCGCACCAACGCCACCTGGGTCCCGGTTCGTCCGGGCACCGACGGCGCCCTGGCGTTGGGCATGATCCAAGTCATGATCGAAGAGGACTTGTTCGACGAGCCGTTTGCGGACAAGTGGTGCCACGGTTTCGATGAGCTGGTGACCTACGTACAGCACTTCACCCCCACGGTGGTCGAGGACATCACCGGCGTTCCCGAGGAGACCATCCGGGATCTCGCCCGGCGCATCAGCAGCGCCACCGGTGCCTGTCCCATCATGTATACGGGACTGGAGTACTCCAACAGCGGCATCCAAGGGATCCGGGCCGTCATGACGCTGTTCGCCCTTGCCGGCCACCTGGACGTGCCGGGAGGCATCGGTCTGGCGATGAAGGGGAGTCAGTTTCCCATCAATCGGTCGTGCAACGTGCCCAACCCCGATGTGGACCGGGCCGCCGCCAGGGAGAAGTTTCCCCTCTATAGCGACTACCGGGGGGAGTCACACGCCAGCGGCCTGGTCGATTCGGTGCTCAAAGGCGAACCGTATCCCATTCGCGGATTGATCATCCACGGTGCGTCCATTCTCACGTCGTGGCCGCAAACACCGATATGGCGGGAGACGCTGAACGGCCTGGACTTCTTGGTGTGTATCGACCGCCAGCTCACCGCGGACGCTGCCTACGCCGATATCGTACTGCCGGCGACCACGATGTTCGAGATCGACTCGTACATGACCTATGGGCCGATCTTTCGTCTACGGGAAGCGATGATCGCCCCCGTGGGCGAAGCGCGGAACGACTACCTGATCATGGCGGAGCTGGCAAACCGGCTGGGGTACGGCCACCAGTACCCCCAATCGGAGGATGAGGTGATCCGCCAGGCCCTCGACGGTTCGGGATACACCGTCGAGGACGTCAAGGCAGCAGGGGGATGGGTCAAGCTCCCGCCCCCCATGATGGAATACCGGAAGTGGGAGAAGGGCGGTCTCCGCGCCGACGGCGCCCCCGGGTTCGAGACACCTACCGGCAAGTTCGAGATTCACTCCACCGTACTCGCCGACTACGGATACGAGCCTCTCCCGAAGTATGTCGAGCCCCGAGAGGGACCGAAGGACAGCCCGGAGCTCCTCGACGATTTCCCGCTGGTGTTCAACTCGGGGGCCCGCCCTCACACGGATTTTCGATCGCAGCACCACGGTATCCACGGACTCGTCAAGGACCACCCCGAACCCACAGTAGAAATCAATGTCGCCGACGCCGGTGCGCGTGGCATCGGAGACGGCGACTTGGTGGAGGTACGGAGCCCGAGAGGCGCTGTCTCGTTCCGGGCCCTGGTCACGGACGACATCGTGAAGGGATCGGTGGAGTGCAACATGGGAGGCGGCGCGGCCGTCGGGCCCAAGGCGTGGCGGGAGTGGAACGTGAACCACCTCACCGACCTCTCCAATTACGACGAGGTCTCCGGCTTCCCGGTGTACAAGTCGCTGCTCTGCGACGTGGTGATGGTCGGCGCGGCGCCGGCGAGCTCGAAGGCGCGCACCAAGCGAACCTCCTCCTCCGACACCGAGGGCATGCAACGGCCGGTGGGACGCGCCGCTCCCAAACGGCGCATCTACCTGGACAACAGCGCGACAACGCAGGTCGCGGCTGCGGTCCGGGACGCGATGCAGCCCTATCTCACCGAGCAACTCGGCAACCCGTCGAGCATCCACGGTGTGGGCCGCACTGCCAAGGAAGCGGTGGAGAACGCCCGGCGACAGATCGCCAAGCTGATCAATTGCCGGCCGCGGCGATTGATATTCACCGGGGGAGGCTCGGAGTCCGACAACCTGGCCATCAAGGGTGTCGCCTACGCTTCCCGCGACCGGGGCAACCACATCATCACCAGCGCCATCGAGCATCCGGCCGTCCTGCAGGCGTGCAGGTTCCTCGAGCGGACCGGTTACCGGATCACGTACCTCGCGGTGAACGAGTACGGGCTCGTGAATCCGGCGCATCTCGCCAAGCACATCGACGACGAGACGGTCCTCGTGTCGATCATGATGGCCAACAACGAAGTCGGCACGATCCAATCCATACAGGACCTGTGTGCCATCACCCAGGAGCGCGGTGCGTTGTTCCACACCGACGCCGTGCAGGCAGTGGGCAAGGTGCAGGTGGACGTGGAGAAACTCGGCGTCGACTTGCTCACACTCTCCGGCCACAAGTTCCACGGGCCGAAAGGGGTCGGCGCGCTCTACGTCAGGAAAGGCGTCCAGCTCGAGGCGTTGGTCCACGGCGGCGCCCAGGAGAGCGGCATGAGGGCCGGGACCGAGAACGTCCCCGCCATAGTGGGGCTGGGCAAAGCCGCCGAGCTTGCCAGACTCAACATGAAGGAATGGGAGGACATCAGCCTCCTCCGCGACCGGCTCGAAGCCGGCGTGCGGGAGCTAGTCCCCAACGCCAGGCTCAACGGACATCCCGACCGCCGGGCTCCCAACATCCTCAACTTGACGCTGCCCGAGCTCCGGGGCGAGTCCCTCGTGGTTGCCCTGGACCAGCACGGCGTTTCCCTCTCCTCGGGATCGGCATGCAAATCCGGCTCTCCCGAGCCGACGCATGTCCTCCTCGCCATGGGCCGCACCGACGACGAAGCCCACTGCTCCATCCGATTCTCCCTGGCTCACGACACGAGCCAGGAGGATGTCGACGACACCATCGATGCCCTCGGTCGGGTTTTACGGGAGCTGGAAACCACGGTGCGATTCTTACCCTGTAAATAATCCAGGCAGAACGCGGCCCGTGGTTGGAGGATCGGACGGCTGGACACCCGTCAAGGAGAAAGCGTGACCGCAGCAGGACCTGCCCAAGTCGTAGGGGCTAGAACCGGTCCACGCGGAGCGCGTCGATGTTGCTGGAGGGCGCACCGTCCAGCAGCATCTCGGCAACCAGCCTGCCCGTCACGGGGCCGAGGGTGAGGCCGAGCATGGCGTGTCCGGTGGCGATGAAGAGGCCCTCACAGCCAGGCACCTGCCCGACGACGGGGAGGCCATCCGGAGTACAAGGTCGCAGTCCACACCATTCAGACCGGGATTCCGTATCGCCCACGTCGGCCAGATAGAGCTTCGCCGATTGGGTGAGCTGCTCCAGTCGTGGTTGCCGGATGTCGTGGTTGAGCCCTGAGAACTCCATCGTCCCGGCAAAACGGACGAACCCATCCATCGGCGTGCAGAACACGGAGCGCTCACCGAGCATGCACGTGATGCTCAGGGAAGGCGCACCTCCCGTTCCCGCCGCCCGGTCCCGGTGGTACCCCTTCCCCGCCTGAATCGGGAGGGGATAGCCCACCTTGGCCGCCAGCTCCAGGCTGTACGCTCCGGTGGCCAGGACGACCGCATCCGCCGTGAGCTCTTCCCCGTCACCGAGGCGGACGCCTGTGACACGGTGCGCCGAGGTCACAACGGCGGAAACGCCGGTCCCCACCCGAACCGTCCCACCCCATCCAACAGTTCGGTCTGCCAATTCGAGGACGAAACGGTGCGGATTCATGGTGGCCGCCTCGGGATAGAAGATGCCACCCACCACACCAGGTCGCAGCGCGGGCTCCCGCTCCCGCATCTCCTCGCCCGGGACTGCCATCGGACGATACCCATGGGTCCACATGAGCGCCGCCTCGTTGGTCGCTGCAGTCAAGGCCGGCCCCGTCCGGAACACATCGTAATAGCCTTCCGCGATGTAGTGGCAGTCCAGGCGCTCCTCGCTCACCAACCGGTCAAACAGCGCCTTGGATTGGAGCCCGAGAGGACCGAGCGCACGCATGCTCGCCATCAGGTGCTCCGCGGTGCAGTGACGACGGAAGATCCACAGCCACTTCATCAGGGCCGGATCCCACCTGGGGGCGATGTACAACGGGCTGGTGTGATCCAGCATGAACTTGAGCGCCTGCTTCACCCGCCCCGGTTTGGTGATGGGGGCGTGTCCGGGGGCGACCGTTCCGGCGTTGCCGTACGATGCGCCCGCTCCGATTTGGTCTCGCTCGAGAATCGTGACGTTGGCGCCGCGCTTCGCCAGATAGTAGGCGCAGCACACACCGATGACGCCGCCGCCAACGACCACCACGTTTGGTTGGGATTGGTTCATAGTACGCCCGGAAACGACGCTCTAACCATCGTAAGCTACAACTTTCTGGTCGAGTTGAGCCAGTCTGGCTGGCGCCTTGCTCCGCATGCCGAATGGTCCCTGTCGCGCGGCCATCAACGCACCTTGCGTAGCATGCCGGATGGTCCCTTCACGCGCTGCGATTCGCACCCCGCCCGGGCCCTCCGCTCCCCTTCTGCGACTCAACGCGCGTTGCGGGACCATCCGGCACGCTACGCAACTACCATACGAGTCACCTTCGATGGGTGTATTCCTTCTCGAAGGCCCTCTCGTGATGGTTGCGCTTCGGCCCAGAACAGATGTGCCTTGCACGCACAATCGGACGA
>JBDHHA010000034.1:0-30345 GCA_039589615.1 Gemmatimonadota bacterium | reverse complement strand
ATCGGGTGGTCGTCGGTTCGACTCCGACCGGTGGCTCTTTGTTCGCCGCCACCGGCGGCCCGAGCACCAACGAGGCATAATGGATCAGGACGATCAACGGACTCCCCTGGAGGATTACATCGCCGCGCTGGACCGGGCGGCGGAGTACTGCTCGTCGTTGGCGTCCACGCTCCGCGGTGTCAAGACCGAGGATGCGCTGCTCCAAAAGAGCTTGCTGGACAAGTGGGTCGAGTTGACGGACAAGCTGGACGAGGAGCGCGTCACCATCTCCCGCGGGCAGGAGCAATACCAGCGCTGGGCCCTCCAGCGTTATAAGGAGAAGCAGGAGCGAGCCACCTACCGGCTGCCGACTTTCCAGCGGTAGCCCCAATTGTGCGCGTGGTCACCGAACTCGGCCCCCGGGCCGAGTTTTCTTATTAGGACCCATTTCTCCACCCAGGACGCCGAATGCGTCGAACGCGCCAGAGCACTGTCGGCAAACAAGACGGACCTCCGAGTGACGGGGCCGACCTGCCCCTGTTGCATCCCCGCCTGCTGGGCCAGCTCACGACTCCAGGGGAGGGCCGGCGCGCCCATTCGTCAGAAGGCGACTGCTTGATCCTGAGTGACGAGGAGCTGGATCTGTTCGACATCGACCGGGTCGACGAGGTACGTCACGCCCTGTCCACGGAACACTTGTTTTCGGAGTGGCCCGGCGGGCGAGCGATCGGGCGGCGGCGCCGGCCTCGCTGGGAAAAGGTCTTGTGGGCAGCCGTTCTCGTCGCCGCTGCGGTTGGCGTCGGCGCTATCATCGGGATGGTGTTCTAGGCCAACCAGGCCCTTCCGCCCCGCCCATCTCCATGTAGTCCCCCTCCACCCTTCCCAGGCGCGTCGGACGCCTCAGGATTAGGCAGACAAAAGAGACAAAGAGTCACGGGGGACGGTGGTGTGTTTCCGTGCGTTCCGTGGGTTCCGTGGCCATCCAATCCGCTATCCTCCATAGGCCATGACGTTACGAATGGGCATTCCGGCACTGCCCCTCGCCGTGTGGCTGGGCACCGGGTTGATCTGGGGGACCACGTGGGGGGTCATCCGGGTCGGTCTCAGGGACCTGCCGCCTTTCACGTTTGCCGCGCTCCGGACGGTCCTCGCTGCGGCTACGCTGCTGGTCGCGGCTCTGCTGGTGGACGCGAGCCGGCGGCCCCGGGGGCCGGAGCTCTGGTTCTGGGCGGCGATCGGGTTGTTCCAGATCGGCGTGCCGTATTCCCTGATCTTCTGGGCGGAGCAAAGCCTGTCGTCCGGGCTCACGGCGATGTTGTTCGCGACGTTTCCGGCGTTCACCGCGGTGATGGCCCATGTTCTCCTTCCCGACGAGCCACTGTCGTGGGCCAGGACGTTGGGCATCGCGCTGGCCCTGGTGGCGGTGTGGCTCCTGGTGGGTCCGTCCTCGGTGGAGGCCGTGTCTCCCACGGCCGTCGGTGCCGTGCTCACCGCGGCCATGGCGGGAGCCCTCGGGGCGGTGCTGGTCCGCCGCCACGGTCGCAACACCTCGACCCTGTGGCTGGCGGCACTGCAGGTCACCTCCGCCGCACTGCTCCTGGTGTGTCTCGCCGTCGCGTTCGAGCGCGGCGCGCCCATGGCGTTCTCCGTGACGGCTGTGGCCAGCATCGTGTACCTTGCCCTCGCCGTCACCGTCGGGTGTTATCTTGGACTCTTCTGGCTCCTCAAGCGGCTCGACGCCACCTTCGTCAGCATGGGGGTCATCTTCGAGACTGCGGTGGGGGTGTTCTTCGGCGCTCTGGTCCTTGCCGAAGCCGTGGGGTTGCGCGTGTTCGGCGGCCTGGCGTTGGTGGGACTCAGCGTCTACCTGGTGACCGTCCGGCGCCGAGAAGCGGAGACGGTGGCGCCGTAGGGCGGCGAATCTGCTGGTGCATTCAAGGAGGACGGCGTGGATGTCCTGATCGTCGACGACAACACCGAGGTCAGCCACGTGCTGGCACGCGTGCTCGAGCGCGCCGGGTACATGGTGAAGATTGCGGATAATGGTCTTGCGGCGTTTGCGGAGCTGCAACAGGCGCCGTTCTCCGTCATCGTGCTGGACATCTTGATGCCCTTCCTGGAGGGAAAGAGCTTCTTCCGTCAGCTAGAGGCCGACTTCCCGGAAATGACCAAGCGGGTGCTGTTCGTCACGGGGGCTGGCGATGACGAGACGCGGGATTTCATCCAGCGGACGGGACAGCCCCTCCTCGAGAAGCCTGTTGATGCGGAGGAATTCGTCGAGGCGGTACGCAGCCTGGCGCACGAATAGCCTACGACCCGTCCAGCTGTATCCTCGTGTCGATGGCCAGCGCGCCCGTTTCGTACGACACGAGCGGGTTGATATCCATCTCCATGATTCTGCCGTGCCGCTCGGCGAGCTGGCTGATGCGGAGCACCGTCTCGGCAAGGGCCGCGAGGTCCCGCGGCGCCTCACCGCGCACGCCCTCGAGGAGCTTGTGCATCTTGACCTCGCCGATCATCTCCATAGCATCGGCGTCGTGAAGCGGGCATAGTCGGAGCACGACATCCCGCATCACCTCCACGTACACGCCTCCCAACCCGAACATGATCATGGGACCCACCCGGGGCACGCGCGTCAGTCCGACTATGGTTTCCCGGCCCGATGCCGCCATGCGTTGCACCACGACACCGTCCACGTCGCCACCCACGGCCTGCAGCATGGATTTCACCGTGCGGCTGACGTCTTCGCCGGTTTCCAGGTGCAATACCACGCCCCCCACGTCCGTCTTGTGACTGATCTCCGGACTCACGATCTTCACCGCCACCGGAAACCCGAGCCGTGACGCCGCGTCCGCCACCGTGTCGGGAAAAGCCGGGTCGCCGGAGCGCTCCACGAACGTCCATGGGACGACGTCGATGCCGTAGGCTTCCAGCACCCGCAGGGCGTCGGGCTCACTCAGCTTCAGTTGCCCGCGTTCGATGGTCGCGTCGATGATCTTCTCCACCGCCGCGTCGTCGGTCTCGTACGACACGAAGTTACCGATGGGTCGCTGGCGCTTCCTGGCGTAGCGCCACATGGCGGCCAACGCTCTGGCGGCGGACTCGGGGAAGATGTACCCGGGGATGTTGGCCTCGTGGAGCTCCGCCATGCCCGCGGGCAGCCCCTGTTTGCCCATGAGGACGGCGAGGAGCGGTCTGTCGGGGTGTTGCTCGCTGACGCTGACGATCGCCTCGGCCACGTCTTGGGTGTAGATCCCCAGCGGGGGCACGAACGCGGCGATCACCCCATGGACGCCCGGGTCCTCCATCACGCATTGCAGGGCGTAGCGGTACGCTCCGGCCGTCGCACTGGCGATGAGGTCTACCGGGTTCCGCACGCTCGCCTCGTCGGGAAGCTGGCCGCGCAACCTCTCCTGCGTCTCGGGCGCCAGGGCCGCCACGTCGAGCCCGTTGGCCTCGCACGCGTCCGCGATGATGATCCCGGGGCCACCGGCGTTGGTGACGATGGCGACCCGGTTGCCCTTGGGGAGGGGCTGCTTCGAGAAGGCCATTGCCAGGTCGAACAACTCGTTGATCGACTGGGCGCGCATGGCGCCCGCTTGCGCGATGAGAGCGTCCGTCACCAAATCGGTCTGTCCCAACGCCCCGGTGTGCGAGGCCGCGGCCCGGGCGCCCACGCCCGTCCTCCCGGATTTCACGATGAAGATGGGCTTCTCACGCGTGGTCGCGCGACCCAGCTCGACAAAGTGCGACGGTTCGCCAAAGCTCTCGAGGTACATCAAGACGAGCTTGACGGCGGGGTCGTCTTTCCAGTACGCGATGAGGTCGTTGCCCGAAACGTCGGCCTTGTTGCCTACAGAGACGAACTGCGACATGCCAATGCCGAGGCTCTCGGCGTGGTCGAGAATACTGACCCCCATGGCGCCCGACTGGCTGACGAATGCCACCGGTCCCGCCGGCGGCATGGCGGGCGCGAACGTGGCATCCATCCGGACGTCGGGATGCGTGTTGATGACGCCCATGCAGTTGGGCCCCACCATCCGGATGCCGGTGTCTTGCAGAATGTCGAGCAACTCCCGTTCGCGTTCGGCGCCCTTCTGGCCGACCTCCTTGAATCCTGCCGAGATGACCACGAGACCCCGGACGCCGGCATCGGCGCATTCCCGCGCGGCGCCCTTGACGAGGTGGCTGGGCACCACGATCACGGCGAGATCCACCCGCTCCGGCACGTCGGCGATGGAGGGATAGGCCTTGATGGAGTGAATGGATGCGGCAGACGGGTTGACGGGATACACCGAGCCGGTGAACCCGTGCTCGAGCAGGTTATCGACGATCTGCCATCCAATGCTGTTCTCGCGACGGGATGCGCCGACGACGGCGATGGATCCAGGACGGAGGATGGCGTCGAGTGCTTTTGGGGAGGCCATGCCGGAATGTATGGGAGGGGGATGCCCGACGGGAAGCGTTTGAAGTGCTGTTCATGGGCACCTGTACAGGAATCTCAAAAACGCCCACTTTCCAGGTATGCTCCTGCTCCGCCTGCTGCAGAAACTGGTCAAGACCCTCAATTCGGACGGGACACCCGGCCAGGTGGCGGTGGGAATCGCATTGGGATCCGCCCTCGGGCTGACACCGCTGGTCAATCTCCACAACCTGCTCATCATCGCGGGGGTATTCCTTCTCAACGTGTCCTTCCCGGCGGCGATGCTGGGATGGATCTTCTTCGCGCCAATCGGGTTTCTCCTCGATCCGTGGTTCGACGCCATCGGCCGTGCGCTCCTCGCCGACACGGCCGCCCTGGTCCCCATGTGGACGACGTTGTACAACATGCCCGTCGTGCCGCTGTCGAATTACAACAACACCGTTGTGCTCGGGAGTCTCATCGGATGGGTGGTGCTCGTGGTTCCCATCTTCTTTGGGGCACGGTGGAGCGTGGGGTGGTACCGCGCCAAGGTCCTCCCGCGCCTGCTCGAGACGAGGCTGTTCAAGGTCGTGAGAGCGTCGAAGCTGTACAACGTCTATCAGCTCTTCCAGACGGACTGACGGATGCGCGTATTTCGTTGGAAGGCGATCGTCCCGCTGGTGTTGGTCCTCGGCCTCGTCTCGGCTGGGTGGTATCTCCTGCTCGACTCGGCTGTGCGCCGTGGCATCGAAGTGGTCGCCACGGACCTGGTTGGGGCCAAGGTCGACCTCGCCGAGGCGGATGTGCGGCTCGCCGACGGATCGGTCGTGTTGCGCGGCCTGCAGGTCACCAACCCGGATGCTCCCATGACCAATCTGTTCCAGGTCGACGAGATCATCGCGGACATCAACGTCGGACCGCTGCTCCAGAAGAAGATCTTCATCGACACGGTGGCGGTCCGAGGACTCCGCTTCGACACGCCGCGGGAGACGTCCGGCGCCATCGAGCATTCCGGTCCGGAGACCGGCGCGTTGCGGCGCAGGGTCGCGGCCTGGGCCGAAGGGGTGCCCGTGCCGGATTTCAGCTTGGACGGGCTGACCGGAACGGTGAACGTTGCCGCGATCCAGCCGGAAAACCTCCTGACGCCGAGCCTGGCGTTGGGCGTCCGTGCCACGGCGGATTCCGCGCGACAGGCGTGGACGGCGCAACTCGCAGCCCTGAACCCGGAACCGATCATCGATTCGGCGCGTGCCCTGGTGCAGCGGCTTCAGGGCGCGTCGTTGCTGAGCCTGGGGATTCAGGGCGTGGTCCGGTCGGTCTCGTCCGTGAGGACGACACTCGACGAGGTGTCGACGGTGCAGACCGGTGTGCAACAGCTGGGACAGAGCATCGGCACGGGGCTGCGCACCCTCGAGGAGGGTGTCGCAGGGCTGGCGGCGGCGCGAGCGGAGGACCTGGCCAGTGCCCGGAATCTCCTGCAGATCCCATCGTTGGACGCGCCGGATATCTCTCCGGCGTTGTTCGGCGAGGTGGCGCTGGCGCGGATTCAACCGGTGCTGTACTGGGCCCAGATGCTCGACCGCTATCTCCCGCCGGGTCTCGACCCACGACAGCGGGCCGGCCCCACTCGAGCCAGGCGCTCGGGTTCCAGTGTCGAGTTTCCCATGGAGCGTGGGCTTGCGGGTCTCACCGTTGCCTTTGCCGAAATCGAGATGCAACTCGCAGGAGACGGCGCCGCCGCGGGCGACTACCGCGTGGAAATTGGGGACTACTCCTCGGCTCCGTCGATCCACGGTCGACCGGTCCGCATCGCCGCCTCGCGGACGGGCGCCGCGTCGGGGCCCGACGCCGTACAGTTCGTCGCGGTGCTCGATCACGTGCGGCGTGAGATACGGGATTCGCTGAGTCTGCGCATTTCCGGGGTTGGGCTACCCTCGGTGACTTTGCCGGGCATTGGGACCCGGATGGACCTGGGGCAGGGTGGGAATGAACTGGCGTTGGTCCGCACCGGGGACAGTATCACCGGAAGCTGGCGGTGGCATTCGGCCAATGCCTCGTGGGACCGGGGCTCCCTCGGATCGGGGCGGGTGAACGACGTATTGTGGCGCACCTTGTCGGCGCTGCGAAACGTGGACGTCGAGGTGCGCGTCTCCGGACCCCTTGCCGGTCCGCGGTTGGCGGTGCGGTCCAACGTGGCATCGGAAATCTCACGGAGTCTCCGCCGCGAGCTGGCCAACGAGGTGGCCGCCGCCGAGCAGCGAGTGCGTGCCGAGGTGGAGCGGTTGGTGGCGGAACCGATCGCCGATGCCACGTCACGGGTGCGCGAGTTGGAGACCGCCGTGCAGGCGTTGGTGGCGCAGCATCAGCGGCGATTGGATGAGGTGAAGGCGGAGCTGGAGGCCAAGTTGCGGCAGTTGGGCCGGTGAGCAGTTCGCTCGAACGACTCTACGCATTAAGGAACATCATGTCACTACATTTCTCGGCTCTTGCCGGCGTCCGTGCCGGGGGCCTCGTGGCGCTGCTCGTCGGGGCGCTTCCTCTGGTTGCGGGCGCGCAAGTTCCCACCTTCCGCGAGGTCAGCGGCCACGCATTTGGCGAGCGCATCACGGTGCACCACGAAATGGTCCGGTACCTAGAGCGACTTGGTGAGTCGTCGAACCGGGTGCGGGTGGTGGATCAAGGCACGTCTTGGGAAGGGCGCCGCCTCATGCTGGCGATTGTCACGTCGCCGGGCAATCACGCCAACCTGGAACGGATCCAAGCCGACGCGCAGCGCGTGGGGGATCCGAGGATGCTCCCAGCCGACCACGCGGCCGCCCTGATTGCCACCCAACCGGCGGTGGTGTGGTATGGGGGATCGATCCACGGGTTTGAGCTGTCCGGCAGCGAGGGTGTCCTGAAGCTGTTGGAGCGCCTCACCACCTCGAGCGACCAGGCCACCCTCGAGGTGTTGGACAACACCGTGATCCTCATCGACCCGATGTTGAATCCGGACGGCCGGGACGCTCACGCCTTTCTCAACCACGAGAACATTGGGCGGACGCCCAATCCCCAGCGCGAGGATTGGGCCAACGATTTCACGTCGTGGCAGGCGAGCAAGTTCCGAACGGGACACTACTATCACGACACGAACCGCGATTGGTTCGCCCACACGCAGCCGGAGGCCCGTCATCGCATCGCGACGCTCGTGCAATGGCGTCCGCAGTTCGTCATCGACATGCACGAGATGGGACCCGACGTGGAGTTCTACTTCGACCCGCCGGACATTCCCTACGGCCCGTTCTTTCCCGATTTCGCCCGCCGGGGTTTTCAAGGCATCAACGCGGCATACGCCGCGGCGTTCGACTCCGCCGGCTTCCAGTACATGACGCGGGAGCGCTACAACTACTTCTATCCGGGGTACACCACGTCCCAGGGGACGTACCAGGGCGCCATCGGCATGCTCTACGAGCAGGGGTCCACCCGGGGGCTCGCCTTGACCCGTCCCGACGGTTCGGTGCGCACCCTGGCCGACGCGTTGGAGCAGCAGTACGTGGCGGCGTGGACAGCCGCCCGCTATGCGGCCGCCAATCGCGGGCAGATACTCCAGGATTACTACGACGCCCACGTGGCAGCCATTGCCGACGGCGAGCAAGGCTTTCGCCGCTATCTGCTGCCGGCGGAAGGCGACCCCGGCCTCGTCGCCGAGCTCGTCAACCTGCTGATGCGCGGGGGCATCGAGGTGGATCGTCTCACCGGGGACGCGGTGGTGCCGGGGGTGCGTGACCGTGCGGGACGGGATGTGGGACAGCGATCCTTTGCTGCCGGCACCTACGTGGTGGAGGCGGCACAGCCCCGCAACCGCCTCGTCCGCGTACTTCTGGAGCCGAACGTCCCACTGCCACAGGACTTCCTCGCCCTGGCACGGCAGCGTGTCGAGCGGGACGAGAACCCCCGCTTCTACGACATCACGGCGTGGTCTCTCCCCCTCATGTTCAACGTCGGCGGGTACAGCACCAGCGACGCGGCAGATCTGCTCACCGAACGCGTTACGGATCCGGTGTCGCCGGTGGGGGTGTCCGCGGCGGTGCTTGCGGAGTACGCGTATCTCATCGATGGAAGGCAGGCCGCCTCGGTGGCGGCCCTCTATCACCTCACCCATCAGGGGCATCGAGCTGCGGTGACGTTGCGGGCCACGCGCATCGCCGGGCAGGAGATTCCCAGTGGCACGGTAGTGGTGCGCGTCGGTCAGAACGACGAATCGGTGCACGCCGCGGTGAGCAACGTCGCGCGGCGGTTCGCACTGAACGTCACCACCGTGTCCACGGGCCTTGCAGACCCGGGCCGGTTTCCCTCGCTGGGCTCTGCCGACGTGCTCCCGGTGCGGAAGCCCGAGATCGCGATACTCGCCGAGGATCCGGTACGGGGCTACTCGTTCGGATATGCGTGGCACACGCTGGACCGCCAGTACCAAATTCCGACGACGGTGGTGCGCACGCAGTCGGTTGCCGGAACCCCCCTCGACCGGTTCGATGTGATCGTGATTCCCGAAAGCGGCGGGCTTCGCACCGCACTCGGTACACAGGGTGTGGATCGGGTCCGCCGTTGGATCCGTGACGGCGGGACGCTCGTCACGATCGGCAGCGGTACCGAGTACGCCCGGGACTCAACGGCGGTCGGGATCCACCTCGGGTCGTGGTACGACACTGAAGACGGAAAGGACGCTCAGGCGTTTTCGGTGCCCGGCGCCATCGTCCGCGTCGATCTCGATCTCGAGTACTGGCTCGCCGCGGGGTATGGCGAGACCGGGTTCCCCGCGTTGGTCAACGGCTCTCGGCTCTACTCGCCGCCGGAAGGCGCGCCGTCGTCCAACCGCCGGGTGGTGGGGCGTTACGCCCCCAGGGATTCCCTCCTGATCTCGGGACATGCCTGGGATGAGAGCCTCGACCGTCTCCCGGGGAAAGTCTTCGTCTACGAAGAGCCCGTGGGTGCGGGGCGCGTCATCGTTTTCGCCGAGGAAGTGAACTGGCGTTCCTACTGGCGCGGCGCAAACCGGATGTTCCTGAACGCCGTAGTCGTCGGGCCCAGCGCCAGATGACCCGGCACCTCGTCGTTGCGCTCCTGGCGCTCGGTCCGACGGTTGCCGTCGCGCAGGTGCCCACCTTCCGTGACGTCGTCGGTCACGACTTCGGGGAGCGCATCACATACCACCACGAGATGGTGCGCTACCTCGAACAGTTGGCGGAAGTATCTCCCCGCGTGACAATCGAAGAACAGGGTGCGTCGTGGGAGGGTCGCGCGTTCGTGCTGGCGGTGGTGACGTCTCCGGACAACCATGCCCGCATCGGACAGATCCAGGCCAACTCCCGCCGGCTGGCGGATCCACGATCGCTGCCCGCCGCACAGGCGGAGGCGCTCTTCGGAAATCAACCGGCCATCGCCTGGTTCGGCGGATCGATCCACGGGTTCGAGCTCTCCGGCGCCGAAGGGGTGTTGAAGCTGCTGGAGCATCTCTCGACGAAGAGCGATCCCGCGACACTCGAGGTCTTGGAGAACGTGGTCGTCCTCATCGATCCCATGCTCAATCCCGACGGCCGGGACGCGTTCGCGCGCTTGAACCAGGAGAACGACGGCCGCGTGCCGAACGCCCACGGTGACGACTGGGCCAACGATTTCACGCCGTGGGAGGCGCTCAAGTATCGAACCGGGCACTATTACTTCGACAATAACCGGGATTGGTTTGCGCAGACCCAGCCCGTGACACGCGACCGGATGAACACCATGCGGGCGTGGCGTCCCCAGACCGTCACCGACATGCACGAGATGGGAGAGAACCTCGAGTTCTTCTTCTACCCCGGCGCCCCGCCCACCTCTCCCTACGTGCCGGACTTCGCCCTCCGGTGGATTGCGCGATTCGCCGACGCGTACGCCGGCGCCCTCGACTCGACGAAAGTCGACTACGTCACCCGCGAGGAGTTCGACTACTTCTACCCGGGATACACGGACGCGTACGGCAGCTTTCAGGGGGCCGTGGGGATGCTTTACGAGCAAGGATCGTCTCGCGGCCTAGTGCGCATGCGCTCGGACCGCTCGACCCGGACCCTTGCGGAGGCCCTTGAGCACCAGTACACGGCGGCGTGGACGGCGGTCGGTCTCGCGGCGAGGGAGCGTGAAACGCTGCTCCGTGAGTACTACCAGGGGATGGTCGACGGCATTGCCGCTGGAAACACGGGGGTGCGGCGGTATCTCCTGACACCGGACGGCGACCCGTCCCACATCGCTGAGCTGGTGAACGTGTTGCTGCGAGGCGGCGTCGACATCACAACCCTCACCGACTCGGCGGTGCTGGACGGCGTGCGGGATCGCCGCGGTGCCTTTCTCGGGCGGCAGGCATTTCCTCCTGGGACATTCGTGGTGGAGGCGGCCCAGCCCCGGTCGCATCTGGTGCGCACCCTCCTCGAGCCGGAGACAGCCCTGGCCGACAGCTTCCTGACCGAAGCCCGGGCCCGCATCGATCGCGGCGAGCCAGCGGAGGTGTACGACATCACGGCCTGGTCGCTTCCCCTGTTGTTCAACGTGCAGGGATTCAGCTCCACTGACGGCAGAGCGGTAACGACACGCCCCGTCGCCGAGGCTGCGCGCGCGACCTCCGACGACGGGTTTCGCAGGGCCGGGTACGCCTACTTGCTCGACGGGAGCAATGCGGCGGCGGTGGCGGCGTTGTACCACCTCACCGACCGTGGCGTGCGCGCGGCGATGACGATTCGCCCGACACGGATTGAAGAACGAGACGTGCCCAGCGGCACGGTGGTGGTGCGCGTCGGCCAGAACGATGCATCCGTGCACGAGGCGGTGCGCGCAGTCGCCGAGAGGCTTGCGGTGCGGCTTCGGCCGGTGGGCACCGGCCTCGCACCGCAGGGATTCCCGTCGTTGGGTTCGGCGGATGTGTTGCCGGTTCGGAAGGCCCACATCGCCATTCTCGCCGAGGATCCGATCCAGGCGTACTCCTTCGGCTGGACGTGGTTCACGCTGGATCAGCAATACCAGATTCCCACGACGGTGATTCGCACGCGATCGGTTGCCACGACACCTCTCCGGCGCTTCAACGTGCTGATCGTTCCCCACGGGTCGGCTGCGGCGTTGCGGGACGCTTTCGGTGCCGATGGCGTCGCCCGTGTGCAGCAGTGGGTGCGTGACGGCGGCACGTTGGTGACCCTCGGCGGCGCCACCGATTTTGCCCGTGACGGTCTCGATCTGATCGCGCTCCGGTCGTGGTACGATACGGAGGAGCGCAAGGAGGCCCAGCGGTTCACGGTGGAGGGTGCGTTTCTCCGTGCCGAGTTCGATCGAGGCTTTTGGCTGTCTGCGGGATACGACGACGTCGAGTTCCCGGTGCTGGTCGACGGGAACCGCATCTACTTGCAGCCCGAGGGGCCTCCGTCGTCGAGCCATCGTGTCGTCGCCCGGTACGCGGAGGGCGACAGCCTGCGGATCTCCGGCCTTGTGTGGGAAGAGTCTCTCGAGCGGTTGGGCGGTGCGGTGTTCGCCTACGAGGAGTTGGTGGATCGCGGTCGGGTGATTGCGTTCGCCGAAGACCTGAACTTTCGCGGGTACTGGCGCGGCGCTCGCCGGCTGTTTCTGAACGCCGTCGTGGTGGGGCCCAGCGGGAACTAGCACCCGCGAGTTGTCGAACCGTCGCCGCTGGTTAGGTTAGTACACTCTCGTGAACCAGCGCCACCGGAGATACTTCAGTGAAAACTTCCCATCTACTCTGCGCCGCAGCCTTCCTGCTGGCCGCGGCCGCGTGCTCCCCCGACGTAGCGACCATCGACGTGGGCGACATCGAATTCTGGGGCCCCCCCGGAAGCGGCGAGCCCAATCTCTTTGCCGTGAACGACGGCAAGGTGCTCCTCTCCTGGCATCAGCCGGTGGAAGGGGGAGGCAGCGCGTTGCGCATGGCGGCGCGCACCGGAACCGTCTGGTCCCGACCCACGACCATCGCTAGCGATCGCGAATTCTTCGTCAACTGGGCCGACTTTCCTTCGGTGATCGAGCTGGCGGACGGCACGCTCCTCGCGCACTGGCTCGAGAAGACGGAGGATTCTCCCTACGCCTACCACGTGATGCTCTCCCGGTCTGCCGACGGCGGAGCGACCTGGAGTGATCCAGTGCGGCCCCACCGCGATCTTTCTCCCACGGAGCACGGCTTCGTCTCGATGGTGCCGCAGCCCGACGGGGGCGCCGCGCTCATCTGGCTGGACGGACGGGCCATGGTCGGCGAACCGGGGGGAGACGGACACAGCACCGGCGACATGTCGCTGCGGTTCACGACGGTTGGTGCCGACGGATCGTTGGGCGAGGACGTGCTGGTGGACGACCGGAGCTGCGAGTGTTGTCAGACGGCTATGGTGCGCACCGACGACGGCGTGTTGGTGGCGGCGTACCGGGATCGTAGCGAGGAAGAGATCCGGGACATCGCGGTACGGCGGCTCGTGGACGGCGCGTGGTCCGAGCCGCGGTACGTGGGCAGCGACAACTGGTACTTCACCGCGTGTCCCGTCAACGGACCTTCATTGGCCGCCGGAGACAACACTGTCGCCATCGCGTGGTTCAGCGCTCCCGAAGGCGACAATCGAACCGCCGTGGCGTTTTCGACGGACGGTGGCGCGTCGTTTGGTGATCCCGTCCGCGTGGACGACGGCGATCCCCTCGGCCGCGTGGACATCGAGATGCTGTCGGACGGTTCCGTGTTCGCCCTGTGGCTCGAAAAGAAAGGCACCGACGCCGAGATCCGCGGCCGCCACGTGTTGGTGTCGGGGAAGATGGGCCCCTCGTGGACCGTCACCGCCACGAGCCAGGCACGGCGGAGCGGGTTCCCGCGAATGGCCCGGACCGGTGACGGCTTGGTGTTTGCGTGGACGGACGTGGAGGGAGGCGTGCGGGTGGCGACGGGGACGGTGGGCTGGGAGCGGTGAGCGCTTAGTAGAACGTGATGCTGGAGCGCTCCCTGTCACTTTGCAGGTCGGCGCAGGCAGTCAGGCGCATCAGCCATTCCAGGTCAGTGTGGTCCCTGGCAAACACCGTCAATATGGGCATGTTGGGCGGACCAAAAAAGCCTTCAGCACACGGCTGAAGGATAAATGGCAAATGGGGTTTTTGCGATTCGCACTCCCGACGCGCGCCTAATCCTCAGATCTCACCTGGAACCCTTCAATAATCGGTGGATTCGGATGTGCATGACGTCGTCCAGTTCATTCACAGACCACCCCAACACGTAATCACCTCCGATCTCGAGCGGTTCGAGGCCCTTTGGCAGCCCCACGTTCCCCAGAAACTGTCCTTGAGGATCAAAGACCGCCCACGACCTTCCATCTGCGTCTTCAATCGTGTACTCCAGAACCCACAGATGACCTGTCGCATCGGCTAGGAGACTGGGGCGATCTGGATCACGGGACGGCACCAGTTCCCAGGCGCGGCGTCCGAAGGCCGGCTTGGTCCGGGGAATCGACATCTTTCGTCGAGCGCGGGCCACGGCCTTCTGAATCGGTTCCCGTTGTGAGCGGGCGCCCAGATAATCCAATGCAGTAGTCTCATCGGCGCTCGCTACCTCCCGGTCACCGTCATTCAACCGGCGCCGGATAATGCGTCGAATACTTCCGTCCAGGCCTCGAACACGTAGCTCGTACTTGTCGGAGTTTCCCTCATACACGACGTCCTTTCCAACTGCCCAGTACACCCTGCGCCCGAAGGGCACCGGGATTGCCAATACACCGCGACCCATCGGCTCGACATAATCCTCTCGCAACTCCGAGAATCCCATGGGCGTCCAATGCCCGTCGTGCGTAAGCTGGAGTAATGGGATATGTGCCCGCCGGAAGCCCTCCGACAGCTCCTGGCCCCCCGAGTTCGCGCCCAATACGGCACCATTGGAGAGGATCGCCATGGGAAACGGGTTCGGCATCGCAGCCGTGGATGGTAAACCGAAAGATCGAACAAACGTTCCCTCTGCATCGTGCACCGAAAACCTCCGGAGCCCGGCGTCGTACGCGATCAGCGAGTCGCCAAACCAGCGGGCAAACCACCACAACACCCGAAACTCACCCGGGCCTTCACCAGACCGCCCGACCCGCCGCAGGAACCCTCCATTTCGGTCGAAGAACCGCAGCTCGTTTGCGTCCGCCTCCGCGACGACGATTGTTCCGTCCGTCAAACGCATTGCGTCTCGCACATTGCTGAACTCTTGGTCGACATCCCCCGACGCTGCGCCAAGAACCAGGGTGGGTGTCGGGGAAACGATCCACCCCTCGGTGGGTGCCCACCGTGGAGCAACATTCTCCACGATGTGAACCCCGGCACTGTCTCGAACGGACGGTTCAAGGCGACGGTCTCCGGCTGCGCAGGCCATGAGGCCAGGGAGGACGGCAAGAGAAACGAGAGAGCTGCTGGTCGGAATCAGGGGACGACGAAGCGCTCCGGTATCGGCGGACATCGTCCACCTCCTCTTCTTGGGGTGGATCGCTGCAAGATCCGTACTATGCAGGACAGAACTCAAGTGGACGCAATAATTAGGCTTAGGGATATCAACGCTGTATCAACACGGCGAAAGTGGTACGCATTGACCCAGGTGATGTGGGGACGACTATCACCCACCACACGGCGCGCTCCGCTCGGTGCTCACCGCTAAAGCTCCAGCAACGCCCCCAACATCACCACCGTCTCATCCTTTCCGTGGAACTCCCCCTGGATGGATTTTCCGAACGCAAACTCGAGAACGAAGCTCAAGTTCCGGCCGTTTTGCGGAAAGAGTCGCACGCCCTGCTGGATGTTCACGCGGGGGCTCCAAGAGTCATCCTGATTGAGATCGACGTTGACGCCGCCGAAGAACTGCGTCGGACCGTCTGTTGAGCGGGCCGCAAACTCGACGCCACCGAGTAACCGGAAGCGCTTGCTCCCAACGGGCTCGACGTTGACCGCGAAGTCTCCGCCGGCGTACGCTGCGAAACCTGCCGGGAGTCTGCGGTATGCCGTGACCTCCAGAGCGTCCCGGGAGAAGTCCGACCGCTCCTCGTCGAACCGCTCGATGTACTCGTCGCCCAGGTGCGAGCTGATGTGTCGGTAGCGAAAGCGATACCAGCTCCCCCCGCGCCAAATGATCAAGGGAATCGCGAACGTCCAGTCGGTGGCGATGAGATCCCGTTCGACGGTCTCCATGAGAAACCGGCCGAACACGCTTCCCTGGATGCCGAGGACTGTTGCCCGTTCCGTTGATTCTCCGGAGAGCAACCACAGCGGGAGCGAGTGGCCGACGATGGCCTCGCCCTGGATGCCCATACCGAACTGGTTGGCTGCCTCCAAGACTCCGACCAGCTTTGCCCCGGTGGTCGGTTCTCGAGGGTCTGCCCGAATCACCGGAACCAGCTTGCCACCGGGCAGGAACCCGGCACCTTGCTGCGCGGCTGTTGGCGGGGCGTGACACAGAAACGCCACCAGGACGGCGGCGTGTACGGAAGCGAACTTCGGCAATCGGAAAACGGGCAACGTGCCTCCGGGTATCCCAATGGCTGGACAAGATGATGGGTGTAGTGATGGATCACAACCCGGGCGCGCCGGGCGTCAGAGTTGGCCGAGGACCTCCTCGGTCTCGTCGCACCACTGGAGCAGTGCCTCCTGGGCCAGGATCCCCCACCGCAATCCCAGGAGCCAATAGGGCAGGCCGGGGGCGTCCGCCCGTTCTCTCTTCAGTCTGCCGACAATCTCGTGGCAGGTTGCCAACCCGGACCGTAGGTCGTCGCGATACCGCTCGATGTGTTGCACGTTCGCCTCGCGGGAGATCTCGGCGCCGAAGAAGAGCTTGAGGAGCACCTCGATGCGGGGGACCTGGCGGGGCTCGGCGGGCTCCGCCAGCCACTCCCGAAGCTCGGATCTTCCCGACTCGGTGATGTAATAGACGTACCGGTCGGGCTTACCTTCCTGCGATTGGACTTCTCGGGTGACCTGGCCCTCATCGGCGAGCTGCTTGAGGGTGGGGTAGATCTGCCCGTAGCTCTCGTGCCAGAAGTTGGCGATGGATTGCTGGATGAACTTCTTGATGTCGTATCCCGTCATTGGGCGCAGGGAGAGCGTCCCGAGGACGGTGTACCGGGTCCGACTAGTGCGAGCCACAAACTCTCCTTATATATCTTAAGAATATATAACTTTTAGATTGTATCTACAATGTATATATTAATGGAGCCGTCCGGCGTGCGACTTTGACCGGCTGTGGATCGTTTTCTTGACGGGAGAGGTGGCGTCCCGATATTGCGGGTCCCACGTGGCCGAAGCCTCTCTCCCACGCGCCCCTATTATGGAAAGGCCAACACCACACCCCATGACCGAACCGGTACACGACCTCTCCCGCCTCCGGATCAACCGGGACCGGCCGTCCCCGGCTTCCGCCCGTGCCCTCAGGGCCAGCGCGACGCTGGCGTTCGTGGCCGTGGTGTTCGTCGCGGCGGTCTGGTGGTGGACCACTCGGGGCGGCGGTCATCAGGTCACGGTGGCGATGGTGGAGGTCGTGGGGGGCGGCGCGGGACAGGCGGTGGGGATCACCGCCAACGGCCACGTGGTGGCTCGTACCAAGGCCTCGGTGTCGTCGAGGATCTCCGGTCGCCTGGCCTACTTGGGCGTGGAGGAGGGCTCAACCCTACGGGCGGGGGAGGTGATCGCCCGGTTGCAGAACGACGACTACCGGGCCGTCGTGGCGCAGACCCAGGCCGAAGAGCGACGTGCCCGGGCGGCACTGCTCGAGGCCGAGGCTCGGCGGGACCAGCTGCGTCGCGACTTGGACAGGGCACGTGAGTTGCTGGCGGGGAACCTGATCCCGGAACAGGACGTGGAGACCCTCGAGGCGCAGCTCGAGGCGGCCGAAGCCCGGGTTGGGGTGCAGCAGGCCATGGTGGAAGCGGCAACGGCCGCGATCGGTGTGGCCGAGGCCAATTTGGAGAACACCCTCATTCGTGCGCCGTTCGACGGCACGGTCTTGCGCAAGGACGCCGAGGTAGGAGAGGTGGTGGCTCCGGTGGCCACGGGAGGGGGGCTCACCCGAGGCGCGGTCGTGACGATGGCGGACATGGAGACGTTGGAGGTGGAGGCCGACGTCAACGAGGCCTACATCGCCCAGATCCGGGGCGGGCAACCGGCGCGGATCGTCCTCGACGCGTATCCGGGGGACGCGTATCCGGGGGAGGTCCGGCAAATCGTCCCCACGGCGAATCGCATACGGGCGACGGTTCTGGTGAAGGTGAGCCTCCTCGAACGCGACGCGAGAATTCTCCCCGAGATGGCCGCCCGAGTCGACTTTCTCGAGGACCCGACGGCGACGCCGCAATCGGACGATGCGCCTCGCGTATTCGTTCCCGGTGAGGCGGTCCGCAACGAGGCGGGACAGTCATTTGTCTGGGTGGTCCGCAACGGCACGGTCGCGCGCACAGCGGTGGAGGCGGGCCCCGTGTCGGGGGGGCGCCGGGAAGTCCGGTCGGGGCTGTCGGGGGGAGAGCGGGTGGTGACGAGCGGGTTCGAAGATCTGGTTGATGGGATGGCGGTGGAAATCGCAAGCAACGAGCAGTAAACGGCAGCCGCAGCGGCGCCGCTCAACTTCAGAGGGGAAGAACACGAATGGCCCACGCCGTAGAGCAGAGTTCCGGTAGCGCGATGGTATCGACCACGTCGTTGGTCGAAGTTCACGACGTGACCAAGACCTTTTTCCGCGGAACGGAGGCGCTCGAGGTGCTGACCCATGTGGACTTCCACATGCAGCCCGGGGAGTTCTTGGCCCTCATGGGACCGTCGGGCAGCGGGAAGAGCACGCTCCTCAACTTGGTCGCCGGCTTGGACAGGCCGACGTCGGGCACTATTCAGGTGGACGGTGTGGAGGTCACCACCATGTCGGCCCGCCAGTTGGCCACGTGGCGCTCCCGACACATCGGTTTCGTGTTCCAGTTCTACAACCTCCTCCCTGTGTTGACGGCGTATCAGAACGTGGAGTTGCCACTGTTGCTCACCGGGCTCTCCAAGCGGGATCGGCGCGAGCACGTGAGCACGGCTCTGGACGTCGTGGGGCTCAACGACCGCGCCAAGCACTATCCGCGCCAGCTTTCGGGTGGAGAGTCGCAACGGGTCGGCATCGCCCGCGCGATCGTGAGTGACCCGACCATCGTCCTCGCCGACGAGCCCACCGGCGACCTCGACGCAAAATCCGCCGACGAGATCCTGACGCTGCTGCAACGCCTGAATGGGGAGTTCTCCAAGACGATCATGATGGTGACCCACGACGCGCACGCGGCGGAACGCGCCCACGAGGTGATGCTGCTCGACAAGGGGGTGTTGCGCCGATGAAATACGCACGCCTCGTTTGGGTCAACCTGCTGCGCAACAAGCTCCGCACCGTGTTAACGATGTTGAGCGTGTGCGTCGCGCTGTTCCTGTTCAGCACGCTCCGGTCGGTCATCACGGCGTTGGATGCGGCCACCGAGGTGGGGAGCGAGGCCCGCCTCATGACGCTCTCGGCCACGGGCATCACGTTTCTCCTGCCCCAAGCCCACTACAATCGGCTGGTGGCGGTGGAGGGAGTTCGCTCCGTGTCCTGGGCCAACTGGTTCGGCGCGATCTACATCGACGAAACGAATTTCTTCGCCCAGTTCGCCGTGGATGCTGAATCCTATTTCCCCATGTATCCGGAGCTCCGCGTTCCCGAGGAGCAGATGGAGGCCTTCATGGCGGAGCGCACCGCGGCCATCGTGGGGAATGGCTTGATGCGACGATTCGGGTGGCGGTTGGGCCAGACGATCGTGTTGCAGGGCACGTTCCTGCCAGGGGACTACGAGTTCACCATACGCGGCATCTACACGCCAGACGACCCCAGCCTTGGAGAGGAGATCTTCTATCTCCACTATGACTACATGTACGAAGCCGCTCGGGATCAGCTGAGTCCGGGATGGTTCATCCTCCAACTCGATGATCCGACCGAGGCGGCGGCCATCTCCCAGCGCATCGATGCCACGTTCGAGAACTCCGCCAATCCCACCAAGACTCAGACGGAGAAAGCCCTGAATGCGGAGTTCATTACCATGTTCGGGAACGTGGGACAGCTGGTGCGCACGATCGGGTTGGCGGTGTTCTTCGCAATCCTCCTCGTTGCGGCCAACACCATGATGATGGCGGCGCGCGAACGGATCAACGAACACGGCGTGTTGAAGGCCCTCGGTTTCCAAAACGGCCACCTCTTCGGGATCGTGTTGGCCGAGTCTGTGGCGATCACGGCGATCGGAGGCGCGATGGGGGTTCTCGGGGCATGGTATCTCTTCCGGCCGGGGAATCCGATGACGAGCTTCATCCAGGGCTTTACCGTGCGCACTGAAACCGTGTGGTACGGACTCGTGATTGCCGTGGTGTTGGGGATCGTGAGTGGGCTGGTTCCCGCGTGGCAGGCCGCCCGGCTCTCGGTGGTCCAAGCCCTTCGGCGCGTGGCGTAGGGGACGGCCATGAAGATTCCTCTCGTCTACAATCTCCGGAGCTTGAAGGAGCGGCCCATCTCCACCGCCACGACGGCCGGGGGCATGGCGCTAGTGGTGGCAGTTTTCGTGGCGATGATGGCCCTGTCCGAGGGGTTCCACGCCGCCCTGGTGAGCACCGGGTCCACCGACAACATCCTGATACTTCGCAAGGGCGCCGCCGCCGAAATGAACAGCGGTCTCTCACGCGCCAGCGCAAGCGTCATCGCCAACTCCCCCTTCGTGGCAAAGGACGAGGACGGCCGCCCATTGGCCAGCGGTGAGACCTTCGTGGTGGTGCCCATGGAGCGCGTTACCGGGGCCATGGCCAATGTCGTGGCCCGGGGTGTGAGCGAGCAGGCGTTGAAGGTCCGCAACAACATCGAGATCGTCGAGGGGCGGATGTTCCGGCCGGGGAACAGAGAGGTGATGGTCGGCACTATGATGGCGGCTCGATTCCCCAACACGGGCATCGGGGATCAACTCCGTTTCGCCAGCACCGACTGGACGGTGGTCGGTCACTTCAGCGCCGATGGCTCGTCGTTCGAGTCGGAAGTGTGGGGGGAGAACGAGCAGTTCATGCCCGTGTTCCGCGGCGAAGGTTTTCAGTCGGTTACCATTCGCCTCGCCGATCCGTCGGCCTTCGCAGAGGTCAAACAGGCGCTGGAGGAAGATCCACGGCTCACCGTTGATGCCCTCCAGGAGCGGGAGTTCTACGAGAGCCAATCAACGCTCCTCAGTCAGATTCTCAACTTCATCGCGATCTTCGTGGCCGGGGTGATGGCGATCGGTGCCGTGTTCGGCGCCATCAACACCATGTACGCGGCGGTGGCATCGCGGACGTCGGAAATCGCCGTGTTGCTCACGTTGGGTTTCAAGCCCTTCAGCGTGTTGACCTCGTTCCTCTTCGAGGCGGTGATAATCGCGTTGCTCGGCGGGATCATCGGATGCGTGATGGTCCTCCCGGTGAACGGGATCCTGACCAGCACCACCAACTGGAACTCGTTCAGTGAGATCGCCTTTGTCTTCCGCATCACCCCGGCACTGTTGCTGAACGGGGTGCTCTTCGCCGTGGTCATGGGCGTGATCGGCGGGTTCTTCCCGGCGGTGCGGGCGGCGCGGCAGACGGTGGCGAATGCGCTCAGAGCCATGTAGCGAAACCAATGAAAGAATCCTGTCGGCGTTCGAATGTGTCGATGGACCGATCCCGGCCCCGTAGTTTTGTGGAGATGGCCACGGAATCCACGGAACGCACGGAATTCGAAGATGTTGTTGGATGAGGATCTCAGCTACCAGGTCCGTGGAGCCATATACGAAGTCTATCAGCACTTGGGCCATGGTTTTCTGGAGCGGATATATGAGCGGGCGCTCCTCCTCGAACTGAAGAATCGCGGGATCAAGGCAAATTCCCAGGTTCCCCTTGTCGTGCGATACAAGGGCCAAGTGGTCGGCGAGTATTTTGCCGATATTGTCGTGGAAGACCGCATTATCCTTGAACTGAAAGCGCAATCACGTCTCACGAGCGCCGACGAGGTTCAACTGTTGAACTACCTCGTAGCGAGCGGTCTGCGAGTTGGGCTACTGGTAAACTTCACCCACCCCAAGGCACGCATTAAGAGGTTGGTGTCTTGAGTACACAAGGCAAACTTCCGTGCGTTCCGTGGATTCCGTGGCCATGTTTATTTCGAACCAAATGAACCTTTCCCCGTGAACATCACTCTCATCTCTTCCCCGTACCACCTCGGCCATCGCGACGTGGGCATGGGCGCCGGGCCCATGGCCTTCGTGGACGCGGGCGTGGGGGCAATGCTCCGAGATGCAGGACACGAGGCCACGGTCTCCGTCATCGAGCCCATCGAGGCGGTCGCCCACGAGATCGGTGCGGTGTTTCACCTGAACACCGTGCTGGCGCATGCGGTGCAGGAGTCGGTGCGGTCCGGCGCCTTTCCCATTGTGCTGGGCGGCAACTGCAACACGTGCTTGGGCACGCTGGGCGGTCTCGGCCTGGCGGAGGCCGCCATCGTGTGGTTCGACGCCCACGGCGACTTTCATACGCCAGAGACGACCGCCAGCGGGTTCTTCGACGGCATGGCGCTCACCATCGCCACCGGGAGTTCGTGGCACGGCATGGCCAACGCGATTCCGGGGTTTCGTCCCGTAGCGGAGCGGAACGTCGTCCTCGCAGGCGTGAGTGATCTAGATGAAACGGAGGAAGACGCCCTGGAGGATTCCGCGGTGACCGTATGCGGGTACCGGAACATTAGATCGTCGGACATCACGGCGGCGCTCGCACCGGCTCTCGACGCGGTGTCGAGCCGGGTACGGGATTGCTATCTGCACGTCGATCTGGACGTTCTCGATCGCTCGGTTGGTCCCATCAACCAGTTCCAGGCGGATGAGGGGCTCCGCCTCGAGGAACTCCTCGAGGCCCTGGAGCTGATCGGCGATCGCTTTCAGGTGCGGGCGGCCGCGGTCACGGCCTACGATCCGGCGTTTGATCCCGAAGGACGTGGCCTCAGCGCGGGACTGGAAGTCGTCAAGGCCTTTGGCGAGATTGGCTGGGGTCCGTAACACGGTTGTCGCGCTTTTGGCCAAACAAGAACAATTATCTCGCTCGCCGGTCGGCTCCGTCCGCGTTGCCGCCGCGATAATCGCCCTCGCTGGAACACTCTTCGTGGGCGGTTTTGGCGTGGGACCCCTCCCCCCGATGGGACGGTTCCTGGATCCGGTGCACGGCGTATGGTCCGTTGCCCGGTCCGCGACGCTTCCCGCCGAGTTCTCGGGGTCGATCCCTGGGATGACCGGCGAGGTCGAGGTAGTCTACGACCGCCGCGGGGTTCCCCACATCTGGGCGTCCTCGGTGGACGACGCCGTGCGGGCGCTGGGGTTCGTGGTGGCCCGGGACCGGCTCTTTCAGCTGGAGATTCAGAGCCGGGCGCCCGAGGGGACCCTCACCGAGCTGGTGGGTGATGCGGCGCTCGACCTCGACCGCCAGCAGCGGCGCCTGGGATTGGGCCGGAGCGCAGAGCGCGAGATGCGCGCGCTCGAGCCCCAATCCCCATCGGCCAGGCTGCTTCGGGCGTATGCCGACGGGATCAACGCTTGGATCGAGGGTCTCGGCCCGGCGGACCTACCTTTCGAGTACCACCTGCTGAACGCCACCCCGCGGCGGTGGGAGCCGGTCCACAGCAGTTTGCTCGGCAAGCGGATGGCCTACACGCTGGTGTACGACGCCCAGGAGCTGTGGCGCGCGCGCGTCGAAACGCTGGTCGGAAAACCGGCGGCCGACGCGCTCTTCCCGGGGGACGACCCCATCATCCAGCCGATTGAGCCCAACGCGTCGCCCGAACCGCGGTTTGATTTCCGCCCCATTCCGGATCCCCAACCGCCCACCGCCGAGGCGAGGAGTCTCGCCCGCGTGCTCGATGACGTGGGTGGCACCGTGGCGAGTGGAGGCCCGGCCCGGGCCAGCAACAACTGGGCGGTGTCACCGGAGCGCACCGCCGGCGGCTATGCGCTGTTGAGTGGGGATCCCCACCTGGAGCTCACCCTCCCGTCGATCTGGTACGAGGTCCACATGGTGGTGGCGGGAGAGCTGGACGTGCACGGCGTGACCATTCCCGGTTTGCCGGGGGTGGTCATCGGGTTCAACCGCGACGTGGCGTGGAGCATGACCAACACCGGGGCGGACGTGCTCGATTTCTACCGGGAGACCCTCGATGACGAGGACCGGCCCACGAGATACCTGCTCGACGGGGAGTGGCGGCCCCTCGAGCGGCGGATCGAGGAGTATCGCGATCAAGGGGGCACGGTGATCGCCACAGATACCCTGCGCTACACCCATCGCGGGCCCCTCAGGATGTCTGAAGCGGGCCCGCTCTCCATGCGATGGACGATGCTCGAGCATGCCCTCTCCATGGAGCCGTTCCTCGACGCCCAGGGCAGCACGACCGTCGAGGAGTGGCTGCGCGCCATGGCGCCGTACCCGGGACCGGCGCAGAACATGATCGTGGCCGACCGGGAGGGGACCATCGCAATTCGTGCCACCGGGCTGTATCCGATTCGTCCCGACAACGGCGACGGCCGGGTGGTGCGCGACGGCAGCACCAGCGCCAGTGACTGGTTGGGGTATTGGCCGGTGGAAGATTACCCCACGTCGGTGAATCCCACCCAGGGCTTCCTCGCATCCGCCAACCAGCAGCCCCTCGATCCCTTGGTAGGGAGACCGTACTTGGGGTCCAACTGGCCGGCGCCGTGGCGCGCCATGCGCATCAATGAGCTTCTTGCCGCCGATTCGCAGGTGACGCCGGATGCGATGCGACGGTATCACACCGATCCGGGAAACGTGAAGGCCGACGTCTTCGTGCCGGCGTTTCTCGAGGCGGTCCGCGACCGAGGTGACCTCGACCGGGCACGGCGGCTGCTGGAGGAATGGGATCGGCGCTACACCAAGGACAACGAGGGGGCGATTCTCTTCGAGCTCGCGCTAAACGAGCTGGACTTCCGCACGTTCGACGAGCTGTTTCTGCCGGACGGGCGGCGACTGGCGAGGCGGCCGGGCCGATCGGTGCTCGCCGGTCTGCTCGATGATCCCGAAAGCTCGTGGTGGGACGACCGGCGCACATCGGACCGCATCGAAACCCGCAACGACGTGTTGGCAGCGAGCCTCGAGGCCGCTCTCGAACTGGCGATTCAACGATACGGCGATCCGGCCGACGGCGGCTGGCTCTGGTCGGCGGTGCGGAACAACAACCTGAACCACCTCCTGGGACTCCCCGGGTTGTCACGGCGCGGCCTGCCGGTGCAAGGCGGATCGGGCAATCTCAATCCCTCCTCCGGGAACGGGAACTTCGGCGCGAGCTGGCGCATGGTGGTGGAGTTGGGACCCGAGGTCCGGGCGTGGGCCACGTACCCCGGAGGGCAATCCGGGAATCCCACGAGTCCCTGGTACGCCAATCGGATCGATCAGTGGGTGGAGGGTGAGTTGGACGACGTGCTCTTTCCTCAGGACCGCACCGACCTGGCCGATGATGATGTGGTGGGTGTGCTGACACTGGGGGGTGGTGCCAGATGAAACGGCCGGCCTTGCAGGTCTTGCTGCTGAGCGTGGCGTTTGCGGTCATGACCGTGGCGATGGGGTGGGTGGCCGTGCCGGCGGTGGCGCTGCTCTGGGGGGTCGTGGCGCGGCGCGATGAACTCCCCGGGGTCGTGGCACTCTTGGGGGCGGGGCTGGGATGGACATGGCTCCTCGTGTGGAACGCGGCGGTGGGCGAGGTGGGCGAGGTGGGCGAGTTGATGCGCGTCACGGGAGGCGTGATGGGCTTGCCGGGTCCGGCGTTCGTCCTGCTGACGCTGGCCTTCCCCATGATGACGGCGTGGGGTGGGGCGGTGCTGGGAAGCGCGGCAAGACCCAAGAGGAACAACCCAGCGGACCCTGAAACGAAACCGGCCAAGCGGCCCTTGCTCCGCGGGGAGATCGACGCGTGTGGCCGCACCTGGCAGGTCCGAGAGGAGCGGCGCCAGGGTCCGCGGCCGCAGATCTTCATTCTGACGGACGCGGATGTGCCGCAGAACGAGATGCACGTTCGTCCCCTGCCGGGGCAGGAGGCGTCGAGCCTCGATGACGTGCGTCTCAAGAGCGCCGATCCGGATACCCGGGTGTTTTTCGACGAGGCCGGAGGGCGGTGGGAGGCTCGGATCGTCGTGGCGTCCACGGAGGCGGGTGACCAGCGACTCGTCAAGCTCCTTACATATCAGGGCGGCGGTCAGGTCTTCGAGGAGCCGTATCCGTTTGTTGACGGGTTGGGGCTCCGCACCGAAGACCAACTGCGGGAGCTGTTGGCCGGAGCGAGAACAGGGCAGGGTGGAGCGGGGTAACACCAGCGGATTACTCAAATCACAAGGGAGTTTGGAGTGCACAAGGTGAGAAGTGGATTGGCAGCGATCGTTCTCGGAATCGCAGTGGTTGGGTGCGCGTCCGGAGGATCGGCACCTACAGAAGACGTGGTGCCGGCGGGTCCTCCGATTGCCCAACCGGGTGATGGGTATCTGATGTACTATGCGGACGGGTCCGGGATTCGGATGCGCAACACGGGATCCGTTGCGGACAGCGTGGTGGTTCCGGGCGCGACGGATGTCGTGGCCAAGCCGTCGCCGGACAACGGCGCCGTCGCCGTGGCCTATCGCCAGGGGAGTACCACGAGCCTCGTGATGATCGACGGGGCGAGCGGCATCGTGTCCACGGTGCACACGGCCTCCGGCGGCGGGTCCTACACGTTTGCGTGGGCGCCCGGCAGCGACGCGTTGGGTGTCGGATATCGCCCCTCGGGCGGGGCGGGCCAGAGCGCCATCCTGATGTCGGATCGCCGCGGCAACGTCCGAAACGTGGGCTGCAGCGTGTCGAACCGCTTCGTGGCGTGGCGGGCGAACGGGCAGGTCGTCGTGGGGGACGGGAGTAACATCTACACGGTGAGCGCCAGCGATTGCAGCACCCTCGCGACGCTGCCGATGAGCGGGAAAACCGACATCACCTACTCACCAGACGGGAGCCGCATCCTCTTCAAGCGGGCCAACTCCCTGTTCATTGCCCGGTACGACGGCGCCAGCACCACACAGATCGCCGCGCCCCGCTCCAGAGCGAACAACATGCGGTGGTCCCCCGACAGCAAGAAGATCGCCTTCGAGATCCAGTCTCCCAGCTATGGAAACATCACGCACGTGGCGGTCTACGACTACGCAACCGCTCAGGCGACGTTCAATGCGGAAGAGAAACCCCTGGGCGTCCCGAAGGACAACAACCCGTGTTGGTCGCCCGATGGAACGCGGCTGTCTCTCGACCGGTCGTACGCGCGGCGTGGGGAGGCAGGGGACTACGTGCAACAGCAGAAGGTCGTGACCCGGGTACCGGGCAACGACGAGAGCGTGGTGGACGAGGAGTTGATCCGAGGCGCCGCGCCGGAACGCCGGGCGGAGTGCTCCTGGGTGGACAACCAGCACCTCGCGCTCACGTCGGCGGACGGGCCCAAGATCTTCAATGTGGATACGAAGGTTGCGTACAGGATGCCGAACAACGTGAAGCTGCTCTATGCCCGAGTCGCGAACTAGTTTGCACGACTCCTTTCTGGAAGAGACCCTCGACGCGTGGAGGGACGTCCGCCTCGGCATCATCGAGGAAGTGCGGAACATCCCGGCCGGCAAGTTCGACTTCCGTCCCGCGCCGGACACCAAAAGCGTGCGCGAGCTGGTGCAGCACATTCTCGAGGTCTCCATGCTCATGACGGCCGAGCTGCCTCGGCCGGACACAGATCTCAGGCGGTACCCGTGGCCCAAGATGTTGCGCAAGCATGGCGCGGCGGCTCACAGGGCAGAATCGAAGAGCGAGCTGCTGAAGCTCCTTCGCTCCCAGATGAAGGACGCCGAATCCAAGTTCCGGAAGGCCGGCGACCTGGCGCTGTGGCAGCAAATGGAGCAGTTCGACGGCACCTTTGCCACCAAGTTCCAGTGGCTGCATCACGGCATCGCCCAGGAGATGTATCACCGGGGACAACTCACCACGTATGCCCGCTTGCTGGGACTCGAGCCGGCCCTGACCCAACGCATCAACGCCGGCGGGTAGGGAACCCCACGAGACATCGCGCGCGTTAACAGAAGAGATCACCAACCGAAAGACCATGGCTGACAACAACGGTGTGGGACCCGGTGACGCGGGACCGGACTTCACTCTCGAGTCCAATGACGGCGGGAAAGTCCGCTTGGCGGAATACCGAGGCCGCAGCGTGCTCCTGTATTTCATGCGGGAGTTCACGTGAAGCCAGTGCTTCAACCACGCCGTCCAGTTGGGACGCCTGAACGATCAGATCGCAGCCAGTGGAACCAGCACCCTCGTCATCGGACCCCGAGGCCAGACAGCGGCGGCGCTGGCGGCCAAGCAGCTCGAAGCGCCCTTCCCGGTGCTGGCGGATCCCGTCCGGGAGGCCTATAGAGCCTACGGGTTCGCGAAATCCCTGTGGGTGATCCAGCAGAGCGGCTGGGTGTTGCTCGACGGGGACGGGATCATCCGCTACGTGCAACGCAGCACCAATCCCCAGAACTCGTTCAGCGAAGCGGAGCTGTTGCGCGAGGTTGCGAAGATGGAGAATGGGCAGTAGCGGAGTTGCCGCTACTGCCCACCCGGAACTACTGAAGTCTACCGTCCTCCGCTGCTGTCGTCGGTTGTCACCTTCTCCTCGTCATCTTTGAAGAAGTGCTCGTTGTACCATCCGATGATCCGGTTCCAGTGATCGTGGAAGTCCTCCACCGTGCTGGAGCGTCCGGCGCCGTGCCCGGCGTTCATGTAGTGCACCCACACCACTTCTTTCTCCAGGCGCCGTAAGGCGTAGTACATCTCGCGCTGGTTGGTGGCCGGCACGTTCCAATCGCCCTCGCCGGTCAACATGAGCAGGGGTGTGGTGATCCGGTCGGCATCCATGATGGCGGTGTGCTCCAGGTATTTCTGCGGCTGTTCCCAGAGCGTGGCGCCGATGCGGTCCTGGCCTTCCTCGGCGGCGAGGTAGTTCCGCGTCGTGATCTTGGGGCTGTCTCCCAGGAAGCTGATGATGTTCACCTTCCCGGAGATGTTGATCGCGGCCGCGAAGCGATCCGTCTGCGTGATCAGCAGGTTGGTGGCGTAGCCGCCGTAGCTCGTCCCGTGGACGCCGAGCTTCTCCTCGTCGACGATGCCCCGGGCGATCAGCGTATTGATGGCGGGGGTGACGCCCTTGATCCACGCTTCTCCCGGGTAGCCGACCTCCAGGTCGACCGACGGGCGGAGGGCGAAGAACCCGGCGTTCGTCAGGATGTTCATGTTGACGTTGAACCCGTTGTTGAAGAACCGCTCGTAGATCTCCGCCACGAGGGGATACTTCTTGCCGGGCTCGTAGTTCACCGGGTAGTAGAGGATGCCGTAGAGCTTCTCGCCGTCCACGTCCAGATACTCGATCAACTCGCTCCGCGTCAGGGTGCGGTTGGCGAGCCACGGATTGAGGTCCGTGAGGCGGGTGGCGTTCTGCAATCCCGCGTCGGCCATGTAGAGGTCGTTGGGCAGGTCACCATTGGAGAAATTGTAGAAGACCCTCTGACCGTCTTCGGTGAAGCGCCACCCGGAGTACAGGTTGCTGTCCTTCACCAGATCGGTGGTCTGTCTGGATGTGAGGTCGTAACGCACCATCCCCCGCTCCCAGCGGTCTCTGGCCGCGTACGTCATGTAGAGGTGTTGGCCGTCTTCGCTCCAGTTGACGACGTTGAGATTGGGGCCTTCCTCTTCGTCTTCCGGCAGCTCGTACACCAGCTCCATGGCCTTCGAGTCCGGATCCAACAGGTGATACCCCTGCTGCGAGCGCACCAGCAGCCGGGCGCCGTCGGGGCGCCACCGCATCATCGAGTAGCTCAACTTGGTGGAGTCGTCCTCGCTCACCGGCGTGCGATACTCCTCGGTGAGGATGGTCGCCGCCGTGTCGTGAATCGACTGGACGAACACGTTGCCCCGCTCCGCATAGGCGAAGCGATTCCCGGCGTCGTTCCAGTTCAAGTTGATCCGTCTGGTCACGCTGTCCCTGATGGCCCGGATGGAGTCCGTGGTGAGATCGAACACCTGCACGGCGAGTTGCGCGCCGCCGCCTCGGGAATACGAGGTTTTGAGGGGCGTGGTCTCGATGTATGTCAGATACTGGCCATCTTCACTCTGCTCCATGCCCGAATAGCGTCCCTCGGGCAACAGCTCACGAACGTCCCGGGACCGAATGTCGACGATGGCCGGCACGGCGAGGGAGCCCTGGCCGCGCACCACCTCCCACGCCAGGAAGGGCTCGCGGGAGTCTTGCACGATGGTCGGGCCCTCGCTGAGGTCGAGGAACATCTGACGCGACGTGGCGGCCCAGGTCTCCTCACGCAGCATCAAGACCACGCCGCTGCCGTCGGGGCGCCACTCGAGGAACGAGTTGGATGCAATGGGCTTGTCGGACCGGAGGTCCACCTTGCGGACCCGGTTACGCTCCGGCTCGTACGTATGGAGGAAGTACTCGTCCTCGTCCCGCACCAAGAAGGCCAGCATGCCGCCGTCGGGCGCCCACGTGAACGACCGGACCTGCACCTTCTCATCGAAGAGGCTCCGTTGCTCGCCGGTTTCCGTGTCGATGACCAGTACGTCGGCGAATGACGGCGAGATGTACGTCGGGTCGCCGTAGCGCATGTGATCGACGTTCTTCCGGTCGCGGTCGGTGGCGCTGGTGGCGGCGACGTAGCGCCCGTCGGCCGTGATGGCCTGCACGCGGATATTCGCGACGTTGAGCGCGTCCTCGGTGGTGAAAGGTTGTTTCTCCTGGGCTGTCGCGGTCGGCGCGACGAAGACCAAGGCGATCAGTGCGGTGGCGAGACAGTTACGAAACGTGGCGTGAGTCATGCTATCCTCCTGGGGCAGTCCGG
>JBDHHA010000033.1:0-53059 GCA_039589615.1 Gemmatimonadota bacterium | reverse complement strand
GTGTTCGGCATGCCCACGACCATCAACAACGTCGAGACGCTGACCTCGGTTCTGCACATCATCAACCGGGGCTCCGAATGGTACAAGGGCCTCTCGCTCAGCAACGAGAAGAGCACCGGCTCCAAGCTGTTCAGCGTGTCCGGCCACGTGCAAAAGCCCGGCAATTACGAGGTCACCATGGGCTTTCCGCTGGGCGAGCTCATCAACGATCTCTGCGGTGGGATGCGCCCGGGACGGACGCTCAAGGCCTGCATCCCCGGCGGCTGCTCGGTCCCGATCCTCAATAAGGAAGAAACCGAGAGCTGCCTGCTGGACTACGAGGGCTGCGTGGAAAAGGGCACGATGCTCGGATCCGGCGGCGTGATCGTGTACGACGACAGCGCGGACATCGTGTACCAGACCATGCGGCTGGCCAAGTTCTACGCCCATGAATCGTGCGCGCAGTGCACCCAATGCCGTGAGGGCACCGGCTGGACCGTCCGCATCCTGGAGCGGATCCTCGCGGGCAAGGGGGAGCCGAAAGATCTCGATCTGCTCCTGGATCTGGCAGATCAAATGACCGGCAAGACGATCTGCGTGCTCGCCGATTCGTGTGGAGCGGTCGTCATCAGCGCGATCCAAAAGTTCCGTAGCGAGTTCGATGCATACATCGCACGCAACAGCGAGCCTGCAACCGCCGTGGTGGGGTGAATCGATGGCGAATCCAGAATTAGTCACACTGACCATCGAGGGCGTCGAGGTGTCCGTGCCCAAGGGCACGACGGTGCTCGAGGCGGCGAAGCAGGCGGGCGTGTTGATCCCCCACTATTGCTATCACCCCGGGTTACCCATCGCCGGGGTGTGCCGCATGTGTCTCGTGGAGATCGAGGGCGCCCCCAAGCTGCAGATCGGCTGTGCCACCGAGGTGGCGGAAGGGCAGGTCGTCAAGGTCTTCGGCGAGGAAGCGCGTAAGGCGAGACAGTCCGTCCTCGAGTTTCTCCTGATCAACCATCCCTTGGATTGTCCCATCTGCGACCAGGCCGGGGAGTGCGAGTTGCAGGACTACGTCTACCAGGAGGGACGGTCCAACACGCGGTACCTGGAGTACGCCAAGCGATTCGATCCGGTGGAGGACTTCGGGCCGGATGTACTCTATGTGGCCAACCGCTGCATCCTCTGCACGCGGTGCGTCCGTTTCATGGACCACGTGGCGGATGAGCCGGTGATCAGCGTGAGCGAGCGGGGCGACCGCGCTTTCATCGGCATCCATGCGGACGCCACCCTGGATCACGAGTGGGCGGGCAATGTGGTGGATCTGTGCCCGGTGGGCTCATTGATCTCCAAGGACTTCCTGCACAAGGCCCGGGCGTGGGAGCTCGACCGCACCCCCAGTGTGTGCACCGGATGCTCCCAGGGCTGCAATATCCACATCGACACCCGCAGCAACGTGGTGGTGCGGGTTCGACCGCGGTCCAACGCGGACGTCAATCGGTACTTCATCTGTGATACCGGTCGAAACCACTACCGCTGGATGAACCGCGGGGATCGCATCGAGGCCCCGTTGTTCGGCCAGAACAGCGAGCTGCAGGCCACGGATTGGGATCACGCGCTGGACGAGACGGCCCGGTTGGTGCGCGGTTCCAGCGGGCGCGCGGTGGTGCTGGCAAACGCCAGCGCGTCCAACGAGGCGCTGTTCCTCGCCAAGAAGGTCGTGGCGGAGCTGGACGCGACGATGGCGATTCGGGTGGAGCGAGTGGACGGTGAGGTCCCGCTGCACGGGGTGGACAACCTCGCGCTCCGGAGCGAGCGCGCTGCCAACGTGGCGGGAGCCAACGCCCTCGGATACAAGGACGACTTCGATGCGGCAGTCCGGGCGATCGACGGCGCATCGCTGGTAATCGTGCTGGACGACGATCTCGCTGGGGTAACCCGCGAGACGCTCCACGGTGCCGCCAACGTCGTCTATTTGGGCGCCGTGCTGCCGGACGTGGCCCGGGGGGCCGGTCTCGTGCTTCCCATCGCCAATATCGCCGAGGAAGATGGCACGTTGGTAAACCGGGATCGGCGCGTGCAACGGTATTTCCAGGCCAAAACGGCGCCGGGAATGGCGCGACCGGCCTGGTGGGTGTTGAGTGAGGTGCTCAAGGAACTGGGCCGCGGCGAGACGCTGTTCAGTGCCGAGGAAGCCTTCGCCCTGATGGCGGAGGTGGAGAGTGCGTTCCACGGACTCGGCTACGTGAGTCTCGGAACGTTGGGAAAAACCATGTCTGAAGCGGGAGTGTCGGTGTGACACCGGAACTCAAGGGGTTCATTCTCCTCTCTTCGATAAAGATCACCGTGGTGTTCTCGGTGATGATGTTGGCCGTGGCGTTGACCACCTTGGCGGAGCGGCGCATCAGCGCGTTCAAGCAGGATCGCCTGGGCCCCAATCGTGTGGGACCCCAAGGGCTGTTCCAGCCGATTGCAGACGGAATCAAGAATTTCGTGAAGGAAGAGCTGATTCCGGCACAGGCCACCAAGCTCCTTTTCGTGCTCGCGCCGGCAATCTCGTACATTCCGGCGGCGTTGATTTTTGCCGTGATTCCTTTTGCGGCACCGATGCCCGTCAATTTTGATTTCACGCTGCCGCTGCTCGGACGGTTCGTCCATTCGGGTCCCACGCCCATGATGATCGCCGACCTGCCCATCGGGATGCTGTTCATCGTCGCGATCAGCAGCCTCGCGGTCTACGGCATCGTGCTGGCGGGTTGGTCGTCGGCCAACAAGTACTCGCTGCTCGGTGGCCTGCGGGCCAGCGCCCAGATGGTGAGCTATGAGGTGGCATTCGGGTTCAGCTTCATCGGGGTCCTCATGCTGTCCGGCAACGTCACCCTGCCGGAGATCGTGGCCGAGCAGCAGGGTTCGGTGTGGTTCGTTTTCGCCCTCACCGTCGCGTTCGTCTTCTTCTTCGTGAGCAACCTCGCCGAGACCAACCGGCTGCCGTTCGACCTCCCCGAAACGGAATCGGAGCTGGTGACGGGGTTCCACACGGAATACAGCTCGATGAAGTTCGCCATGTTCTTCATGGCCGAGTACACGCACATCATCACCGGCGCCGCGCTCGTCGCGACGCTCTTCTTCGGCGGGTGGGACATTCCCTTCACGTCGTGGGACTCGGGTGAGCCAACGGTGCTGAAATCGCTCCTCACGCTGTGCTTTTTCGGGGCGAAGACGTTGTTCTTCATCTACGTCGTGATATGGATTCGGTGGACGCTGCCGCGTTTCCGGTTTGACCAGCTCATGCAGCTCGGCTGGAAGTTCATGCTGCCGGTGTTGCTGGGATACATCCTGATCCTGGGCGCAACCGTGCTGGTGCTCGACGGGATGGGCTGGTCCAGCGGACTGAGACAGGGGGCGGTGTTGTTCGCCGTGAACGCGGTGCTGTTGTACGTCGTGTTCTTCTGGCTCGACAGGGATCGGATCATGTTTGGGCGCACCCACGGGGAGGTGAGGTCGTAATGGCGATCACGGTGATGACGGTCAAACGTCCGGAGCGGGATGTGTCCTACCTCCGGGCCACCCTGAAGGGCATGGGATTGACGTTCAGCCACGTGTTCCGGAAGAGCGTGACGATGCAGTATCCGGAGCAAAAGTCGGACGACACGTGGGAGTTGTCTTCCCGCTGGCGGGGTACGCACCGCATGCTCACCGACGAGCAGGGTAGGGCCAAGTGTGTGGCGTGTGGCCTGTGTCCGCAGGTGTGTCCGGCCAACTGTATCAAGTTGGTTCCCGGCGAAGACGAAGACGGGAACCGCTACCCCCTCATTTACGAGATCGATGAATTCCGCTGTGTGTTTTGCGGATACTGTCAGGAAGTGTGTCCGGAGGAGGCGATCCACGTCGGCGTGCATTACGAGAACGCCGAGTACGAGCGGGGGCGCTTCGTGTACGATCTGGAGCGACTCTGCGCACAGACGCACCAGGTATCCACGCTTTGGGATCCGTCTGATCCGAAGGGTCAATAGGGAATGCTGGAAGCCGTTTTCTGGGTCCACGCCATCATCGCCATCGGAGGTGCACTGCTGTGCGTGACACGGCGGAGCCCGGTGGCGAGCGCGCTGTGGCTCATCGTGACGCTGTTCGCAACGGCGGTGATGTATGTGTTGCTCGATGCCCACTTCATCGCCGCGTTGCAGGTGATGGTGTACTCCGGCGCGATCATGGTGCTGTTCCTGTTCGTGATCATGTTGCTCAACCTCGGTGACCAGCTGGCCACGGACATGAAGGGCTGGTTCGGACGGGTGATCGGGTTGGTGTTGGGGGTGTTCGTGGCGCTGGAGTTGTGGGTGATCACCAGCGTGGCGCCGGTCGATCAGATCCGGCTTCCGGCCGGCGAGCTCGTTCGCATGGCCGCGGACGAAGGGGCCATCGGCATGGTGGCCCAATCGCTGTACACCACGTATTTACTGCCGTTCTTGCTCACGACGATCCTCTTGCTGGCAGCCATAGCCGGAGCGGTCGTCCTCGCCAAGAGGAGGGTTTAGGATGCTACTCGGCCCGGCTCTTGGTGTGTCGGCAGTGCTCTTCACCATCGGCGTGTTGGGTGTGCTGATCCGGCGCAATGCCATCATCATTTTCATGTGTGTCGAGTTGATGCTCAACGCGGTCAATCTGACCTTCGTGGCGTTGGCGCAGCAGCTCGGCACGGACGGTCAGGTCTTCGTGTTCTTCGTCATGACCGTCGCCGCGGCGGAGGCCGCCGTGGGATTCGCCATCATCATCGCGATCTACCGTCATAAGGAGACGGTCGATCTGCAGAACTTGAACTTGCTTCGAGGATAATGCCGAGCTCGGTGTCGTTGGTTTGGCTGGCGGTGCTCCTACCGTTGCTGGGGTTCTTGGCAAATGGGTGGTTGAGCTTCTTCCGGCCAAACGCGAAGCGCGCCGTGGGTGTCATCGGCGTCGGCGTGTTGGCGGCCGCGTTCGTCGTCTCCTTGGCGGCGGTGCTCGGCCTTGCCGGCGCGGCACATGATGCGCCCTTCATCGTGCACATATGGTCGTGGATGCCGGTTGGGGAGCTGCAGGTCGACCTGGCATTCCAGGTCGATCAGCTCTCGGCCGTCATGCTGATGGTCGTGACCGGTGTCGGGGCGCTGATTCACTTGTTCAGCGTCGGATACATGCGCGACGATGCGTCATACCCGCGGTATTTCGCGTATCTGAATCTCTTCGTCTTCTTCATGCTGATGCTGGTGCTGGGGGCGAGTTTCCCGGTGCTGTTCATCGGATGGGAAGGCGTGGGTCTCTGCAGCTACCTGCTGATCGGTTTCTGGTTTACGGACGAGGCGAAGGCCACGGCGGGGAAGAAGGCGTTCATCATGAACAGGATCGGCGACTTCGGGTTGCTGATGGCAATGTTCATGATCTTTCGCGCCACAGGGTCGCTGGATTTCCTGGAAGTCTTCGAGGGCGCGCCGTCGACGTTCATCACGAACGGAGCGGAGATCACCCTCATCACGATGTTCCTGTTTCTCGGGTGCGTCGGAAAGTCCGCTCAGATTCCACTGTACACGTGGCTTCCCGACGCGATGGCGGGCCCGACACCGGTATCCGCTCTCATCCATGCGGCGACGATGGTCACGGCGGGCGTGTACCTGGTGGCGCGCACCAACGTGCTGTTTGCCATGGCACCGGTCTCCAGCGCGGTGGTCGCGCTGGTGGGGGCCGTGACCGCGCTCTTCGCGGCGACCATCGCCCTCAAGCAGTGGGACATCAAGAAGGTGCTGGCGTACTCCACCGTGTCGCAGCTGGGGTACATGTTCGTCGGGGTGGGAGTCGGGGCATACACGGCGGGCATCTTCCACCTGGGCACTCACGCGTTCTTCAAGGCCCTGCTGTTCCTTGGCTCGGGCAGTGTGATCCACGTGATGCACCACGCGTATCACCACACGCACAGCGGTGAAGACCCGCAGGACATGCGCAACATGGGCGGCCTGGCGAAAGCCATGCCGTGGACGGCCGCCGTGATGTGGCTCGCCACGCTGGCCATCGCCGGCGTGCCCGGGTTCTCGGGGTTCTTCTCCAAAGACCAGATCCTCGCGGCGGCGTTCGTCCGCGGGCACGACGCGTTTCTCTTCTACGTGGTCTGGGCCCTCGGTGCGGTGGCGGCGCTCCTGACCGCGTTCTACATGACACGCCTCATGCTCTACACGTTCCACGGACCCGGCCGCACCGGTCCTGAGGAGACCAAGCACCTCCACGAGGCGCCGTGGATCATGACGGCGCCGTTGGTGGTGCTCGCCGTGGGAAGCGTGTTCGGCGGAATGTTCAACCTGCCGCACGTGCTGCCCGGGGCTGGCTGGCTGGAGCACTGGCTGGAACCCACTACCGAGGGTTCACTGGCGTTCTTGCCTGAGGTTCACCTGTCGGCGGCGCTGGAGTGGACGCTGATCGGCGTCGCTACGGTGATCGCCGCCGCCGGAATCCTCGGCGCGTGGTTCCTTCTGAAGCCGGATCGGCTCACCGCCGCCAAGGCCGCACCGGCCGAGACGGGCGTCCAGCGGGTCTTGCTGAACAAGTACTACGTCGACGAGCTGTACAACGCGGTCGTCGTGCGGCCGGTGAACTGGCTGTCCACGAGAGTGTTGTGGAGGATCGTCGACGTGAGGGTCATCGACAACGCCGGCGTCAACGGGGCGGGGAACGTGAGCAAGCTCTTCGGCTGGGTCGCGACGCGGTTCCAGACCGGGAATCTCTCGACCTATGTCGTGCTCTTCGTCATCGGCGTGCTCTTCGTGCTGAGCACGGTGGTAGGGTGAGGGCGCCATGAACGGATTCCTGACGAGTATCGGATACAGCAGCTGGGTGCTCGACGCCATCATGATCATCCCGCTGGTCGGGGCGCTCGTCGTGATGGCGGGTCCCAGTGGATTGGCGAAGAAAATCGCGCTGTGGGCCGCCCTGGTGGAGTTCGTGGTGTCGCTGGGGTTGTGGTGGTCGTTCGACCCAGGGACGCCGCTGATGCAGTTCGAGGTCTACCACCAGTGGATCCCCGCCTGGGGGATTGCCTACCATCTGGGCATCGACGGCATCTCGCTGTTCATGGTGCTCCTGACGACGTTCACGATGCCGCTCGCGGTTCTCGGGAGCTGGAACTACATCAAGGATCGGCAAGCCCCGTTCTACGCGCTTCTCCTGGTGCTCACCACTGGCATGCTCGGCGTGTTCGTGGCGCTGGACATGTTCGTGTTCTACGTGTTCTGGGAGATCATGCTGATCCCGATGTACTTCATCATCGGGGTGTGGGGTGGCACCAAGCGCCTCTACGCGGCTCTCAAGTTCTTCGTGTACACCTTCCTGGGTTCGCTGCTCATGTTGGTGGCGATCCTCGTGATGTATTACGTCGTGGGCCGTGAGACCGGCGAGTATTCCTTCAGCTACGGACACTTGCTGGAGAATACGCAGTACGTGGGAGAGTGGGCCTTCTGGTTGTTCGGCGCCTTTTTCTTGGCGTTCGCCATCAAGGTCCCCATGTTCCCCTTCCACACGTGGCTGCCCGACGCTCACGTGGAAGCACCCACGCCGGGATCGGTCATCCTGGCCGGCATCCTGCTGAAGATGGGGACGTATGGGTTCTTGCGGTTCGCCGTACCCTTCTTCCCACAGGTCGCTCTCGACCCCACGATCGTGACCGTCGTCGTGATCCTGGCGGTGGTGGGCATCATCTACGGCGCGCTGGTGGCGATGGTGCAGCCGGACTTCAAGAAGCTCGTGGCCTATTCCTCGGTGAGCCACTTGGGGTTCGTGGTGCTTGGCATCTGGGCCTTGACGCTGCAGAGCATACAAGGCGCCATTGTCATCATGATCAACCACGGCATCTCGACCGGAGCACTCTTCTTCCTGGCCGGCATGATGTACGAGCGCCGGCACACCCGGGAGATCGCCGACTTCGGTGGGATCGCGAGAGTCGTACCGGCGTTTGCGGCGATCCTGACCCTCGTCGCGCTGTCGTCCATTGGGCTGCCGGGCACCAACGGATTCATTGGGGAATTTCTCGTACTCATCGGATCGTTCCGCGAGTATCCGGTCGCCACCGCCATCGCCACAACCGGGGTGATCTTCGCGGCGATGTACCTGCTGGTGGCACTGCAGCGGATCCTCTTCGGCAAGGTGGACAAGCCGGAAAACGAAAAAATGCCAGACCTCTCGGTCCGCGAGTTGTTCGTGCTGGGTCCGTTGGTGGCCTGCATCGTGTGGATCGGCCTTTATCCCGCGCCGATTCTGCGGCGGGTGGAAGTGTCCGCCCAGGCGCTGGTGACACAGATACGCGACCAGGTGCCGGGGGAAACCCAAGTAGAGCTCCCCGGACAGCGGCCGCTGGGTGAGTTGGGAGTCGACGAGTAATGGAAATGGTCGTGAACCTGGCGACGAATGCGGGCCTGTTTTGGGCCATGCTTCCGGAGATCGTCCTCGCGGTATGGGCCCTGGCCCTGATGCTCGTGACGGGATGGCGCCACCATGGTGAAGAGGATCAACGGCTAGCCGGCCATCTCGCATTGGCGGCGCTGGTGAGCGCGTTGTTCGCACTCTGGTGGCTGTGGGCCAAGGACGCGCGTCCCGACGGCATCGCGCAGATGGTGACGCTGGACGGGTTCCGCTATGCCTCCTCCACCATCTTCCTGCTGGGCGCCATCATGGCGGTCATGCTGTCGCTCGGGTATGTGGGGCGCGAGCGGATCCTCACGCCGGAGTACTATCTCCTCATCCTCTTCGCCACGATCGGCATGATGGTCATGTCCGCCGCGGCCGATCTGATCGTGCTGTTCATCGGGCTCGAGATCATGTCGGTGTGCGTGTATGTCCTGGCGGGCATCAATCGCCGGAGCGTGTTCGGAGCCGAGGCGGCCCTCAAGTACTTCCTGCTGGGCGCCTTCGCGTCGGGATTTGTCGTATACGGTATTGCCCTCATCTATGGCGCGACCGGCACGACCAACCTCACCGTCATCGATGTCCGAACCACGAGCCTTGCCCTGCAATCCAACGGCATGCTCATGGTGGGCATCGCCCTGTTGGTCATCGGCTTTGCCTTCAAGGTTGCGGCCGTGCCGTTCCACATGTGGACGCCGGACGTCTACGACGGCGCACCAACCCCGGTGACCGCGTTCATGGCCGCCGCGGTGAAGGCCGCGGGGTTTGCGGCACTGATGCGCATTATGGTGCACGCCCTTGGTGACTCCATCGCCGCCTGGCAGAACGCTGTGTGGTGGCTCGCGGTGATCACCATGCTGGGCGGCAACCTCATGGCGTTGGCGCAGCGGCATCTCAAGCGCATGTTGGCGTACAGTTCCATTGGGCACGCGGGATACTTGCTCACCGCCGTCGTGAGTGGTACGGAGACGGGTGCGGCGGCGTATCTGTTCTACGCCTTCGCCTACACGCTGGTGACTCTGGGCGCCTTCGGTGTGCTGGCCGCGGTTGGGCGCAACGGCGAGCGGGATCTCCGAATCGACGACATGGCGGGGTTGGCGGCAAAGCAGCCGTGGATGGCATTCGCCATGGCGGTGTTCATGCTGTCCCTGCTGGGGTTCCCCGGCACGGCCGGGTTCATGGCCAAGTGGTACGTCCTCATGTCGGCCATCCAAGCGGACCAGTGGACGCTCAGCATTCTGCTGGTCCTTGCCAGTGTCGTGTCCGCGGGTTACTACCTGCCCGTGATCATGGAGATGTACATGAAGCCGCCTCTCACGGAGGAGGCACACCGGCAGAGCGTGGCGGTGGGCGCCGGACGATGGGTGATCGGCTCGGCGACGGCATTGCTGCTGCTCTTCGGTTTCTTCCCGGGGCGCCTGATGGACCTGTCGCGGGCCAGCAGCGAGGACTTGAAACCCTCCGCGGCGTTTACGCTCAACGCGCCTACAGTGGTGGACGACGATATCTCGAGATAGCCACGGAATCCACGGAGAGCACGGAACACGGATTCGGTCGTTAGTATGGGTTGTCCTTCCGTGATTTCAGTGCGTACGTGGCTCATGTATTCGAACATCCCCCACGCCACCAGGTGACATGAACGTCCCTCCGACGATTTTCCGACAGTACGACATCAGGGGTGTGGTGGGCGACGAGCTCGATGCCCAGGTGGCCCACGCCATCGGCCGGGCCGTCGCCACCGAAGCCCGCAAGCGCATCGGGAGAGCCCCCCGTCTCGCCGTGGGGCGCGACAACCGCCCCAGCGGGGACGTCCTGGCCCACGCCGTGCTGGACGGCATGGCGGCCGCCGGGGCCACGGCCGTCGACGTGGGAATCTTGCCCACTCCGGCCCTCTATCTCGCCCTCCACGAACTCGAGGTGGACGGCGGCGTGCAGGTAACCGGGTCCCACAACCCGCCGGAGTTCAACGGTTTCAAGATGGTCGTGGCGGAGCAGACCCTGCACGGAGACGATATTCAGGAACTACGGCGGATGATCGAGGAGGATGCGACGGACGACGGCGCCGGCCACCTCGAGATGGAGGCGACGGTGTTGGAGCGGTACGCCGCCGCGATCCTCCAACGCAACGGCCCCCTCGCCCAGCCCCTCCGCGTCGTTGTGGATTGCGGCAACGGCGTCATGAGCCTCGCCGCGGAAAATGTCCTGTCCCGGCTCGGCGCTGAAGTCACGCCGTTGTTCTGTGAGTCCGACGGGACGTTTCCCAATCATCATCCCGACCCCACCGTACTCGAGAACCTAACGGATCTCCAGGAAACGGTCCGCCGAACCAAAGCGGCGCTGGGTATCGCGTTCGACGGTGACGGGGACCGCATCGGCGCCGTGGACGAGCAGGGCAACGTCATTTTCGGCGACAAGCTCGTGGCGCTCTTCGGCCGGGACCTCGTGCAACGCCTCGGTGGGGGACACTCGGTCATCTTCGACGTCAAGTGCTCGGACGTGCTGGCCCAGGACCTGGAGCGGTCGGGGCTGCACCCGGTGATGTGGAAGACCGGTCACTCCCTCATCAAAGCCAAGATGCAAGAGACCGACTCGCCCCTCGCCGGCGAGATGAGTGGCCACATGTTCTTTGGTGGGGACTACTACGGTTTCGACGACGCATTGTTCGCCGCCGCCCGGCTGCTCGACTACGTGGCCAAAACCGGAGAACCCATCTCGACGTTGCTCTCCAACATGCCCGTGCGGTGTTCGACCCCGGAGCTACGCGTGGAGTGCAGCGAAGACGAGAAGTTCGCCATCGTCGCCCGGGCCGTCGAGCACTTTGCCGCCAAGTACGACACATCCGACATCGACGGTGTGCGCATCACGTTCGCGGATGGTTGGGGGTTGATTCGTGCGTCCAATACCCAGCCCGTGTTGGTCATGCGCTTCGAGGCATCCAACGACGCCAACCTCGCTGTGTACCGCGGCGAGGTCGAGGAGTGGTTGAGGGAGCAGGGGGTGGGCTGAAAGGGGAGCGGTGAGCAGGGTATCCCCGCTCACCGCTTACTGCTCGATCCGTTACTCGCCTTGGGCTGGCGCCACCGTAAGCGGCTCAACCGTATTCCGAATAGTCACCCGGAACTCGGACTCGGCCAACCCACCCAAAATATCCACTTCATTGAAGCGGTAGACACGGATGCGCTGCTCGGCGCGCTCGGGGTTGTTCTCTGCGGCGATGACCGCCTCGCCGTTGTCGGCCAACACGGGGGACTCGTAGTCACGGGTTTCGATCTCGACCCCGCGGGCGAGGGCCGGGGCGTCCCACGTCACCGTGAGGGGCGCGCCGGCGGTGATGGTGGCCTCCGCCAACGGGGCGGTGATCTCGTGGATCCCGATGCCGCCCACGATCACGTTCCGCACGTTGTCGTCGCCGCTCACCACGTCCAACCGAAAGTCGCCGTCGGGGAACGAGTTCCGCTCGGCGCGGTACACGCCGGATCCCACCTCGGCCTCGAGGAGCGTGACCTCTCCGAGCTGACCGTTCTGAATCGTCACGTCGGCTCCGGAGACCGGAAGGCCGTCACCGGTCAGGACAGACACGATGAACTCCGTGATGAAGCCGCCGACGGCGTCTTGGCCGTCAATGCGAGCGTCAACGCGGAGGGTAGCCGTCCCGGTGCCGGGGTCGTTCTGCTCTGCTGCCGGACCGGTGGAGTCGCCGCACGCAACCAGTGTCGCCAGTGCCGCGGCCGTGATGGTCTTACTGAAATACCGCATGCCTTCACCCTCGTTTGATGGAATAGCGCTGTCGAAGGGGAGCAAAGTAAAGGAATACGGAACTCGGTGCCGTAGCAGGAGATACGGTAGGATTGTGACGTGGGTTACAGTCGGGTGGCTGTGGGGCCGAGTTGGCTCCGCATATCGACGCCTCCCTACGCGCGCTGCGGTTTGATCCACTTCCCGGCAACCGGGACGGCCGAAGAGAACCAACGCGCGCTATGGGAGGCGCCGATATGCTGCGCCCGATCGGACGGCTATCTGTCGCCCCGGCTCCGTCCAGGTCGCCGATCCTGCGCGACGATCGCGCCACCGACTGGGGGCACGACCATTCGGGCTACGACACCGGCGTGATCCGAGGGCCATAGGCCTGATGGCGTCCGGTCCCCCAATTCGTCTCCCACGACGATGGCGAACACGCGGCCGATGGCCGATCGGGGAGCCGCCCCGGGACGGTTGCGCACCAGGATGAAATCGATGCGCTTCTGCAGGTCCACGACGTCGTTGCGCAGGTCGCTGGCATGATTGGCGGTGAAGCCCGGTTCGTTGCGTCCGTTGGACCGAAGATCCCACACGTCGGCATAGAACGCATCGAGGAACGTGTTGTAGACGGCGCCCGCAGGGGCGGGCGTGTTGAGGTCGCCCACGACGATGACGGGCAGGGTCTCGTGCTCCAGCGTTGCGATGAGCTCGTCTGCCTGATCCTGCTTCACGCCTGGATCCGCGGGCTCCAGATGCGTGTTCACAAACCGCACCGTGTTGTGCCCCACCGTGGCGTCCACGGCGGTGTAGCCGCGACGGATCACGAACGCAACGCCCCCTTGGCCGTCGGGGACGGGAAGGGTGGCCAGATAGTTTCTGGCGTCGGTGTTGGAGATTTCCACGTCACCCCGAGCGAGAATCACGTCGAAATCGGTGAGGCGGACGTCGTCGAACGCCAACGGATCGACACCGGTGATCATCGGCAGCTCGACATCGGCGTTCTGTATCGTCGCCACCGCACGATAGTCGAGCCCGTACGCGTGGAGGGTCGTCACGAGGATGTCGAGGAAGTCAAACAGGACGTCCTGGGCGGGTAGTGTGCCGCCGATCACGGCGTCACCGGGGGATTGGTGTCGGATGAGGGAGATCTCCTGAAGACCGATCAGGTGCGGGTCGGTCTCGAGAATCTCCTGTGCGAACGCCTCGGCCCGCTCCGGGAAGTTGGTGGCGAGCAGGGTTTGGAATGCCTCGGCCACTAGGATGGGGATGTCGCGCGGGTCTTCCGCCTCGATGATGCGGTCCACGTCCGTTCCCACGTAGACGTTGCGAGTCATGACGGTGATGGAAGACTGGTCCTTCGCGGGACCGAGCCAGTCGTTGGATCGCCTCTCGGCCGCTCCATCGCCGACGTCCAAGAGACCATCGTCGCCGCAGGCCGCCAGTAGGACGGCGAGGGCCGCAATGCTGAGTCGTACATGCATGGTAACCTCCCAGGTATGTGTGTTCCTTTGGACAGACGAGCCCAAGCTCGGAGGAACCCGTCAAGGCCACGTCAAGGGGGGTATCGGTGTGGCGCACATCACTGGCGCAGTAAGAACGCCCGTGCATATTTCCTGCCATGTTTAGCGCAATCAAATGGATGGGTTTGGCCACGGTCACACTGGTGGTGGGGTGTGCGCCGGCGGACCCCGTCGAGCCCAACATCGTGTTCATCGTGATCGACGATCTGGGGTGGGCCGACACCGGCGTGTACGGCAGCAGCTTCCACGAAACGCCGAACATCGACCGGTTGGCGGCCGAAGGAGCACGGTTCGCCCAGTTCTACGCGGCGAGCCCGGTGTGCTCCCCGACGCGGGCGAGCATCATGACCGGGAAGTATCCGGCCCGGCTCAACATCACCAACTGGATCGGCGGCGAGCAGCAGGGGCGCCTGCTCCAGGCGGAGTACGACCGGGAACTGCCCCTCGACGAGATTACGTTCGGCGATGCGTTCCAGGCGATCGGGTATGCGACGGCCTACATCGGGAAGTGGCATCTGGGCGGCGAGGGATACGACCCGGAGTTTCAGGGCTTCGACCTCAACGTTGCCGGCCACCACGCCGGCCAACCAGGATCGTATTTCTTTCCTTATAAGAACGAGCGCCAGCCTCGTTTCGACGTTCCGGATCTGGAAGATGGATCGGAGGGCGAGTACCTGACGGACCGTCTCACCACGGAATCGCTTCGCTTCATCGAGGACAACCAGGATCGGCCGTTTCTCCTGGTGCTGTCTCACTACGCCGTACACACCCCGCTGGAATCCAAGGAAACGCTCACCGCGAGGTACGAAGCGAAAACGGTGACGCTCCCGCCCCTCGACGGGCCGGCCTTCCTGCCCGAGGGAACGACAGGTACGACGAAACAGCGCCAAGACCACGCCGTGTACGCCGGCATGATCCAGAGTACCGACGAGAGCATTGGACTGATCCTCGACAAGCTGGAGGAGTTGGAAATCAGTGACCGGACGATCGTGGTGTTCGTGTCCGACAACGGCGGCCTCAGCACCCTGGCGAACGGCTCCACCAGATCACCGACATCCAACCTGCCGCTTCGTGCCGGGAAGGGCTGGGTGTACGAGGGAGGGATCCGTTCGCCGTTGATCGTGAAGTGGCCCGGGGTCACGGAGCCCGGCAGGGTGATCGGCGATCCGGCCATCACCAACGACCTGTTCCCCACGCTGATGGAGATGGCCGAAGTACCGTTGTCGATCAACTACGAGGGGGATGCGGAGAGCTTGGTCCCCTTGCTGCAAGGAGCCGAGGCCCTGGACCGAGACGCCCTCTACTGGCATTTCCCTCATTACCATGGGTCCGGCAACACGCCGACGGGAGCCGTCCGGGCCGGTGACTACAAGTTGATCGAGTGGTTCGAGGACGGACGGGTCGAGCTCTACAACCTTGCCGATGACGTGGGCGAGGCCACCGACCTGGCGACGCAGATGCCGGAGAAGACGGAAGAGTTGCTTGGGATGCTCCGGGCGTGGCGCCAGCGGGTGGCTGCGCGGATGCCTACGGCGAACCCCGACTGGCCGCCGGGACGCTAATTCCTCCCGAGGTCCGCGAGTGACGGTGATGTGGCGCGCTGCAGTTCCCGGGCCGTGCGCTCCATGCCACGCATCGCGCGGAGAAAGTTGAGCCCGGCGATCTTTCTCACGTCCTCATCGCTGTATCCCCGGCGCAACAGCTCGGCGAACAAGTGGGGAAAGCGCGTGAGATCATCGAGGCCTTCGGCCATCGACGGACCACCCTCGTCGTAGTAGTCGGCGCCTATCCCCACGTGATCGACGCCGGCCACGGCCCGCATGTGATCGATGTGGTCCGCCACGTCGCTCAGCGTACCCCGGGGCCTTGGATGGGCACGTTCCCACGCAGCGACCCGTGCCGCAATTGCCACCGCGTCGCCCGAGGCGGCTCGGGCGCTGGCGGCCACGGAGTCCCGTCGCGCTTCCCAGGCGGGACCCGAGGGTGGCACGTAGCCGGCATAAAAGTTCACCATCACCACCCCCCCGTTCTCGCGCATTGCGCTCAATACGTCGTCCGGCACGTTGCGGGGGTGTGCGTTGACCGCCCTGGCGCTTGAGTGGGAGAAGATGACCGGAGCGGTGCTCACCCGCAGGACGTCCCGCATGGTTTCAGCGCTCACATGAGAAATGTCCACGAACATCCCCAGGCGGTTCATTTCCCCAATCACCTCCTCACCGAACGGGCTGAGCCCGCCGTGCCTGGGTTCGTCGGTGGCGGCGTCCACCCAGTCGGTGGTGCGCCAGTGCGTGAGGGTCATGTAGCGGACCCCGAGCTGGTAGAACAGGCGGAGGGCCGAGAGGGAGTTCTCGATGGCGTGGCCGCCCTCTACGCCGATGAGCGATGCAATGCGGCCGTCGGCGAAGATGCGTTCGATGTCGTCGGCCGTGGAGGCGAACACGAGATCGTCGTAACGCCCGACGACTCGGTGGATCATATCGATCTCGCGCAGTCCTTGGCGCAGGGCGGCTCCGGTGTCCATGGAGTCCGAATGGACGTATGCCGCCCAGAACTGGGCGCCCACCATCCCCTCTCGAAGCCGCGGGATATCGGCGGGAAGGTGCTCCTGGCGAAGCGTCAGATCGGCGCGGTGGAGGTCGCCGCCGGCCACCTCGAGGAGCCGGGTGGGAAGGTCGTTGTGGCCCTCGATCAACGGCACGGCTCGGAGCAACGCCCGGGCGCGCGCCAGCAGGCCGGGGTCGGGATGGCGCCATTGATCCTGAGCGCGGAGCGGTCCCGCGAGAGGGATGGCGGCGAGGAGGAACAAGATCGCGCGGGTCATGGGGGCGGTCCTTCGGTGGCGGTGGTCAAGGGCACTTGCCCCAGAGTACCTTGCACATCCACCGATTGCCACCTGCGGTCCCATGTGCATCCCGGCCAACGGAGATGCATCCTGCGCGTAGTATCGGTAGGTTGGATGTGCCAACGCGAGGTTCAGGGATTCGCTGCCTCCAGGAGGACATATGCGGTTGATTCGCCCCTTCACCATCGGCGCGTGGTGCCTGCTCGGGACGCTGCTGGCTTTGTCGCTGCCCTCGGATCTTCTGGCCCAGAGTACGGTCAAACCCGTGCTCCACGGCCGGCACTGGGTGGCCATCACCGGGAAACCCCTCGGCGCCACCGCTGGAGCGATCATGTTCCAGAAAGGTGGGAATGCGGTGGATGCGGCGGCCGCCATGCTGGGCGCCACCGCGACGATGTACGACGTCCTCAGCTGGGGCGGAGAGACCCAGGCCCTGATCTACAATCCCACCACCGGCAAGGTCATCGGGATCAATGCGCTGGGAGTGGCGCCCACGGGAGCCACGCCGGAATTCTTCCGGGAGCGCGGGATGGAGTATCCTCCCGCGTACGGTCCGCTGGCAGCCGTCACCCCCGGCACCCCGGGTGGATTGCTCGTCATGTTGGCCGAGTATGGCACGTTGAGTCTCGCGGAGGTGCTGGAACCTGCGATGCAAATGGCCGAGGGCTATCCCATCGAGGCCCAGACCGCGGACAACATCGAGCGCAACAAGGAGCGGATCAAGGAGTGGAGGTACTCCCGGGAAGTGTTCCTTCCCCATTTGGGCGAGGAGCGGGAAGCCCCGTATCCGGGTGAGGTTTTCCGCCAGCCGGACCTGCTCGCCACGCTGCACAAGCTCGTCGAGGCGGAGCGCGAGGCGTTGGCTGCAGGGAAGAGCCGCAGGGACGCAATCTACGCGGCATACGACCGGTTCTACCGTGGCGACATCGCCGAGGAGTTCGTCCGGGGGTCCCAGGAGCAGGGTGGGCTACACACGCTGGAGGATTTGGCGACCTGGCAGGTGTACGTCGAAGAGCCCGTCATGACGACCTACAAGGACATCGAGGTCTACAAGTTGACGAGTTGGGTGCAGGGACCGGTGCTCCTTCAGGCGTTGAACATGCTGGAGAACGTCGATGTCCAGGCCATGGGCTACAACAGCACGAAGTACGTCCACACGCTGTACCAGGTGATGAACCACGCTTTTGCCGATCGGGACTTCTACTACGGCGATCCACGCGTTCCTCCGGTGGAGCCCATCGAGGGGCTGCTCTCCAAGGACTACGCCCGCCAGCGGTTCGAACAGATCAACTGGGAAAGGAACGACCCGAATGTGACCCCGGGTGATCCCTATCCCTTCGAGGGGAAGCAGAACCCGTACCTGCACCTGCTGGATTCGTGGAACACGGTCACACCCTCGACCTCCGAAGCACCCTCCAACGAAGACGATATGTCCTTCGAGGACGGTTTCTTTGCGGGCACCACGTCGATTCAGACGTCCGACGAGAGCGGTTGGGTCGTATCCATCACGCCGAGCGGTGGATGGATCCCGGCAACTCTGGCTGGACGCACCGGTGTCGGAATGAGTCAGCGGATGCAGAGCTTCGTGCTCGACGAGACGCAGAATCCGTACAACGTCGTCGAGCCCGGGAAGCGGCCGCGTGCGACGTTGACGCCCAGTATGGCCCTGAAGGACGGGAAGCCGTTTTTGTCGTTCGCGGTGCAGGGGGGCGACAGCCAGGACCAGAACCTGTTACAGTTCTTTCTGAACATGGTCGAGTTCGGGATGAACGTACAGCAGGCGGTGGAAGCTCCGAACATCACGAGCTACCAGATCCGGAGTTCTTTCGGGGCCCACGAGTCGGAGCCCGGCCGCCTGACCCTGAACGAGTCCATGTCGCCGTGGGTGCGGGACGAATTGCGCAGAATGGGGTACCGCCTCGATTTCCGGCGGCTCACGTCGAGTCCCATCAACGCGATTTACTTCGACTGGAAACATGGAACGATGTGGGGTGGGTCGAGTAATTACGGTGAGGACTACGGTATCGCCTGGTAGAGCGCAACCGTATGATTATTGCGAAGGAGTTTGAAGAATGGCAGTAGCTCGAAAACTTTCACTCGCGGCGCTCTCCTGGGCGGTTGTGGGTTGTTCGTCAGGGCCCGGCACATTCGAGATGGAGATCGATCCATCGGAGATCACCATCCCGAGCGCATCACTTGACCTGGACGGCGACGTGATCGTCGAACATGCCCAGGTGAACGTCTTGATCTTGTGCGGCGAGAACACGGGGCATTTTGTCATCACGATCGCCATTGACGGGATACCGGATGACGTCAATATCACGCTGCCGGGAGCCACGGGCTCGGGGGTCAACTGCGAGTCCGGCGATCCACCGGCGGCCGTCATGTTCATCGACGTCTTCGAGGCGTCGCCGGGCACGTATACGATCACGTTGACCGCGCAGAATTTCGATCAGTCCGATTTCGTGCTGGCGGAACCGGCCACAACGCGTCAGGCAACGCTGACCATGATTATCACGCCGCCCGCCCAGTAGCGATCGCTCAGCGTCGCTGACGGACTGCGCCACCCTGCAACCGCAGGGTGGCGCCTTGTCATCGGTTCAACCTCTCGATCCCCCGATCGCGGTTTGTCTTGAACGGTGCGGTTCTCACCACGTGCACGGGACACTACCGTCCACTCTTCGCCGATCGCGACAGGGGCGGTGGCGCGGCGGGAAGGTCGGTTCCCCTCGAGAATTTGCGGATTAAGATGGTAGGATCTCCAACCAACCCCTTGCCACAGGAGAATCCATGCCAGTTGAGGAAGGAAAGGCCGCTCCGGCCTTCACGTTGAGTGATCCGACCGGCGCCAAGGTGTCGTTGAAGGATTATCGCGGAAGGAACGTGATCGTGTATTTCTATCCCCGAGACGACACGCCCGGATGCACCAAGGAAGCCCAGGGTTTCCGGGATCTGTGGAAGGACTTCGGCAGGGGTGACACGGTGATTCTCGGGATTTCGCCCGACGGGGCGGCATCGCACGAGAGTTTCATCGAGAAGTACAAGTTGCCGTTCACGCTCCTGTCCGATCCCGACAAGAAAGTCATGACGAAATACGGCGCGTTCGGCGAGAAGATGATGTATGGCAAGAGGACCATGGGCGTCATTCGGTCCACGGTTTGGGTCGGACCCGATGGGAAGGTGAAGAAGCACTGGCGCCGCGTGGCGAAGGCGGCCGATCATCCAGCCAAAGTGCTGGAGGCGTTGCGCGGATGACAGCACGAGGCCGGTGGCTGACCGGAGGAATCATCGGAATCCTCCTGGTCCTGTTACTCGGCCGCTGGCTGGCGGTGGGGGCAGCCGACGCGCTGTGGGCTGAGGCCCTCGGCGTGGGCGAGACCCATGCCGATATCGCGCGCATGCGCGCCCTGCTGTTCTTGTTGGCGTTCTGTGGAGCGGCGGTCTGGTGCCTGGGGAATCTCTACCTCGTGTACCGGTCCATCGGCTCGGTGACCGTGCCGCGGCGGCTGGGGAATATCGAGATCGTCGAAGCGGTGCCGCGGCACTACTTGTTCGTGGGATTCGTGGTGCTGGGGCTCGTGTTGGCCTGGGTGTTGAGCTTTCGGTCTGGGGAGTGGTGGCATGCCCGCGCGTTGGCCGCGGGTGGAGCCGCTGTGGGACTCAGTGATCCGATCCTGCAGCGCGACCTTTCTTATTATCTGTTCTCGCTCCCGTGGGTTCGAACGCTCCACAGCTATGTGACCTTCTTGGCGGTCGTCATGCTGGGCGTTGCCCTGGTGCTGTACGCGACCATGGGCGCTGTGCGGAACACCAAGGGTCGGATCGAGGTGAGCGCCGAAGCGCGACGTCACCTGGGCACGCTGTTTGCCGTGTTCGCGTTGGCTCTCGTGTGGGGATACCGGCTGGAGCCGGCGGAGTATTTGGCCGGCGTGCACAACGTGCCCTACGACTCCGTGCTCATCGACGTACGCCTGCCCACCGCTCGACTCCTCAGTGCAGTGGGTCTCCTCACCTGTGCCGGGTCGCTCCTGTGGATCCGCTACGCCCGCATGGGCTTGATCCTGGTGGGTTGGGGGGCGCTGGGGGGCCTGTCCTTGGTGGGACACTACCTGGCCCCGGCGGTAGCCGCCGGGGTGCGAACGGATCAGCAGCTCCAATCCGACGTCCTCGGCGAGGCTCGAGAGCGGTTCACGGCGTACGCCTACGGACTCGACGGTGCCATCGAGCTGCTGGTGACCTCACCGCGGGCCGGACCCGAGGTGACGGTTGCCGACGCCCCGGAATTGGCCAGTCCAATCGTGTGGGATGAGTTTGCCGTGAATCGACTCCTGAACCGTGTTGCACGGCGTGAGTCGTACTTGCGGTTCGCGACGTCCTCGTTGGGGAGCTACGCTACGCCGGACGGACGCCACGTGCCGGTGGTGATGGGGGCTCGCGAGGTGAACCTCGCCGCCGCCAGGACGGTGGACCCGGTTTTTTCCTGGGAGCGGGTGCATCTCCATCCGTATGGCGTGCTGAGAGGCATCGTCGCGGTCCGGGCCGATCTGGCGACTCCCGACGGACAGGTGCTCTACATTCCGGATCTTCGCCGCCCCGACTCGGTGGTGACGACGGTGACCGACGTGGTGCTGGCCGACTCCACCCTGCTGTTCGGTCCCACCACCGACCAGTTCTCGGTCGTGTCGGACACCACGGTGGTGGGCGTGCGGTCGGGCGGGTTGGTGCGCCGTCTCGCCCTGGCGTGGAAGCTACAGAGTACGAAGCTACTCACCTCTCCTGCCGTGAACGCATCGTCGATGGTGTTGTGGCACCGGTCGGTGCGGAGCCGCCTGGAGACCTTCGCTCCCTTCGCAACGTTCGGGAGCCTGCATCCCGTGGTATTGGACGACGGGCTCCTCTGGACGTCGTTCGGCTATGTCGCCTCTGCGAGTTTCCCCCTCGCCGCCCGTTCCCAGTGGCAGGGGGCCGGGGTGGGGTATCTCCGGGCCGGGTTTGTGGGGGTCGTCGATGCCGCGACGGGGAAAACCTTCGTCCATCTGCTTCCCCACGCGGACGCGTTGAGTCAGGCGTGGGCGGAGTTGGCCGGTGACGTCGTATCGCCGTGGTCCGACCTGCCCGAGGCTGTTCGGTCTCACCTGGTATACCCCGCGGAGTTGTTCGCCGCCCAAGTCCGGCTGCTGCGCGAGCCGGACGCACCCGAGCGTCCAGGTTTCTTCGGACGGCTCCAATCCGCCGCCAGGGACGAGCGACGGGCGGCGGACTCGTTTTGGTGGATGGAGGGCGCGGGAGGGGAGACGGCAGGCGGGTTGCGACGGCTCTCTCCCCTCGAGGCCGGAACGCCCCCCCGGCTCGCCGGGTTCGTCGCCGGGGCGGTGACCGGGCAGGGGCCGGCCTTGACGGTGACTCGGTTTCGGCAGCCGTGGGAGCTACCCAACCCCGACCAGACGGCCGGGAGGTTCGTCGCCGAGCGTGGGGTGGACGCCGGCGTGGTCGGACCCCTCAAGTCCATAATGGTGGGCGACGGCATCCTGTCGCTCCAGTCCAGCTATGCCGGCGCCGCCCACGAGGACAGTGTGCCGGCGTTGACGGGGGTGGCCGTGGAGTGGGCCGGGGCGGTGGGAGAAGCTCCGTCGTTCGCGACGGCCTTGGCGCAGGCGCTGCGTGCGGATCGGACCGCCGGCATGGTCTCCACGGACTGGGCGGCGGCCCGCCGCTGGTTTGGGCGTCTCGATGGCGCCAGGCAGTCCGGCGATTGGGTGGCCTTCGGCCGGGCGTATGAAGAACTCCGCAGACTCTTGATCGGTGACAGCAATCCGTGCCGCGGGCCGGGTTGCTCCCAATAGGGTTGTTCTTTTACCCTTCACACGCTTCGTGAATACGACTGCCAACACCATCGTCGTTGCCCTGGGCGGAAACGCCCTCGCGCCAACCGGACAACGCGCCACCGTTTACGACCAGTTTCGTCACACGCGGGAATCACTCGAAGCTGTGGTGAAGCTGGCCGCCGAAGGATGGCACATTGCCATCGTGCATGGAAACGGACCGCAGGTTGGCGACGCGTTGGAGCGCAACGAGTTTGCCCGGCATGAAGTGGAAGCACTGCCGCTGGGTGTGCTGGTTGCCGGCACGGCGGGTTGGATCGGCTATATGGTCCAACAGTCGCTGCAGAACGCATTGCGGCGCCTCGCCATCGAACGGCAGGTTCTAACGGTCATCACGCAGAGTGTGGTGGCGGCCGACGATCCACGCCTCCGTGATCCCACGAAGCCGATCGGCAACGTGTTATCGGAAGACAAGGCCGCGGAATTACAATCCCGAGGTGTGGCGGTAGCGAAGGACGGGTCGGGGCGATTGAGACGTATGGCGCCGAGTCCCACGCCCATCGACGTCATCGAAGCCGAGGCGGTCAAGCAGTTGGTGGACGAAGGCAAGATCGTCATTGCGGCTGGGGGGGGTGGGCCGCCGGTGTATCGCGATCCGGCGACCGGATGGGAAGGCATCGATGCGGTCGTCGACAAGGATCGCACGGCCGCGATCTTGGGAAACCGTCTCGCGGCAGACACGTTGCTCATTTTGACAAACGTCTCGGCGGTGTATCGAGACTGGGGAACCGATCGCGCAGTGGCGATCCCCCGGATGACGGTACCGGAGGCTCAGGCCCTCCTCGAGACCGGTCAACTAGGCCGCGGCAGTATGGCACCGAAGCTGGAAGCCGCGGTCACGTTCATCCAACAGGGTGGGCGCCGGGCCGTAATTGCAGATCTGGCCGACGGCGTATCCGCTCTGAATGGTCAAACCGGAACGACGATTCTGGGAGATAATTGAGTGAACCTTCATGAATATCAGGCGCGCGCGCTGCTGAAGGCTGCGGGGGTCCCCGTGCCCGACGGCGATGTCGCGACTACACCGGATGAGGTGGAAACCATTGCGCGCGGTATGGGCGGCGGGGTTGTCGTCAAAGCCCAAGTTCATGCCGGCGGGCGGGGTAAGGCCGGCGGGGTCAAGCTCGCGAAGGATGCGACGGAAGCCCGGGCGGCGGCGGAACAAATCCTCGGCATGACGATCAAGGGCCTCACCGTGGAGAAAGTGCTCGTCGCCCCGGCGGCGAACATCACGTCCGAGAGCTACGTGGGCGTCATCGTCGATCGCGAATCCCAACGACCCGTCCTCATGGTGAGTCCCGAGGGGGGCGTGGACATCGAAGAAGTGGCGGCCAAGACACCCGACAAGATCTTCAAGCTCGCTATCGACCCTCGCTTCGGGTTGATGACGTTTCAGGCGATGGCGTTGGCGTTCAACCTCTACTCTGATGTGAAACAAGTGCGACAGGCGGCCGTCGTGATGCAGCGGTTGTACAAAGCGTTCGTCGATGCCGGGGGCTCCCTCGCGGAGATCAATCCCTTGATCACGAACGACGAGGGCCAAGTGGTGGCGTTGGATGCCAAGATCTCCGTGGACGACAATGAGCTGGACCGCAAACCGGCGATTGCCGAGTTGCGGGATCAATCGGCGGAAGCGGCGTCGGAAATCGACGCGCGGGAAGCGGGTCTCTCCTTCATCAAGTTGGACGGCAACGTGGGGTGTTGTGTCAATGGTGCCGGTCTGGCCATGGCGACGATGGACCTGGTCAAGTATTACGGTGGGGAGCCGGCCAACTTCCTGGACATTGGGGGGAGTAGCAGCCCGGAGAAGGTCATCACGGCGCTCAAGATCATTGGCGCCGATCCCAACGTGAAATGTGTGCTGTTCAACATCTTCGGCGGCATCACCCGGTGCGACGACGTGGCCAACGGCATCGTGGCGGCGACCAGCCAAATGTCGCTCGAAATCCCCATCGTCATTCGCTTGACGGGGACCAACGAGGAATTAGCCGTGAAGATTCTGGAGGATGCGGGCTTCAGCGCCCTGACGGATATGGATGAGGCGGTCGAGAAGGCGGTACAGGTCGCCAAGGAGGCCGCATGAGCATCTTCATCGATCGCAACACCAAGCTGGTGGTGCAGGGGATCACCGGCCGCGACGGCTCGTTTCATACGAGTCAGATGATCGAGTACGGCACGAATGTGGTTGCGGGTGTCACCCCGGGCAAAGGGGGGCAGACCTTCGACGGTTCGGTGCCGGTGTTTGACACGGTCGCCGACGCGGTAACGGAGACCGGGGCCAACGCCTCGGTGATCTACGTCCCCGCACGGTTCGCCGGCGATGCCATCTACGAGGCGGCCGATGCCGGTGTCGAACTCGTCGTGTGTATCTCGGAAGGCGTGCCGGTGCTCGACATGACCAGTGTGATGCCGTTCCTGCGGGAAAAGGGCGCGCGGCTGATCGGGCCGAACTGCCCCGGGGCCATCTCACCCGGCCAATCCAAGGTGGGGATCATTCCCGGATCGATCTGCAAGGAGGGCAATGTGGGCGTGGTCTCGCGCAGCGGCACGCTCACGTACGAGATCATCCACCAGCTCACCAAGAACGGGTACGGCCAGACGAGCTGTGTCGGTATCGGCGGCGATCCCATCATCGGGACCAACTTCATTGACTGCCTGGCGGCGTTCGAGGCGGATCCCGAGACCAACTCCATCGTCATGATCGGCGAGATCGGGGGAACCGACGAGCAAAAGGCCGCCCAGTACGTGGCGGACCATCTGTCGAAGCCCGTCGTGGGGTTCATCGCCGGGCAGACCGCTCCGCCCGGGAGGCGCATGGGGCATGCCGGCGCTATTATCTCCGGGTCGAGCGGTACGGCAGCGGAGAAGATGGCGGCCCTCGAGGCCGCCGGGATCGGTGTCATGAAGCGTCCGGCCGATGTCGTGCCCCTACTGAAAGAGCGTCTCTGACCGGTGAATTTGCGTGATCTACTGGCGCCGGAGCGGATCGTCATTCCGCTCCCTGCCAAGACGTTGCACGATGCTGCCGAACAGCTCATCGCGTCGTTCGTGGACACGGGCACCGCCTCCGAAGCATCGAGGCTGGTGGCCCGGGTCAGCGAGACGCCGGCGGAAGAGGCCCTCACGGTGGGGGATGATGTCTTCATCCTCCACGTCCGCTCCAACTCCATGGAGTCCGTGAGCGCCGCCCTGGGCGTGACGGCCGAGCCGGTGAGCCTCGATCAGGAGTCGGAGAAATCGGCCTGCATCGTGGTGGTGGTGGCAGCCCCGCCCAAGGACACCCCCACCTTCCTCCAGGCCGTCACGGGGTTCGCCCACGCCATGGCGGCGGAGGGTGTGTCATCGGCGATTCTCGGCGCGTCCGATGCCGAGGAGGTGGTGGAGATCCCCGGTTTCATGGACGTGGAGCTCACCGACGTGATTCTCGTGGGTGACGTGATGCGGCGGAAGGCCCGATCGGTGACCCCCGAGACCACCCTGGCGGAGGCGGCGCGGATGATGACCCGCTACCATTTGGGGTCTATCCCGGTGCTCTCCGAGGACGGAGAGGTGCTGGGCATCGTCTCCGGCCGGGATCTGCTCGGGCTGGCGCTCCCCCTCTACCTCAGGGAGATAAGGGGGGGCCCCAGGGGGAGTGGGGAGACGGGGTTGGACGATGTCGATGAGGCGGGCGAGACGGAGGATCCAGAGAACGTGCCGGTCCGGGAGGTCATGGACCGGAGTGTCCTCTGCCTCACCGAAGACCAGAGCCTCGCCGAGGTGGCGAGCCTCATGGTCGCCAAGGGTAACGACCGTTTCCCCGTGGTCCGAGAGGGGATTCTGGTCGGCATGCTCACGAGGGGTGGGGTGGTCCGCCTCTTATTCGGAACCTGAACCAGCCGATCCGATGCTTACGCTTGCGATTATCAAACCAGATGCCGTGGGAAGCGGCCTGGCGGGCAAGGTCCTGGCCCACCTGGAGGCCGAGGGGTTCGTGGTGCGGGCCCTCCGCATGACCCATCTCTCGGAGGCCGAGGCCCAGGCCTTTTACGAGGTCCATCGGGAACGGCCGTTCTTCGGGTCCCTGGTGGCGTACATGACCTCGGGCCCCTGCGTTCCCATGGCTCTGGAGCGGGACGACGCCGTGGGCCACCTCCGGACCGTCATTGGGGCAACGGACCCGGTGGAGGCCGCCGAGGGGACCGTCCGCAAGCTGTATGCGGAGTCGAAGGAGCGAAACGCCATCCATGCCTCGGACTCCCTGGAAAACGCCGCCAAGGAGGTCGAGTTCTTCTTCCCGGGGACCTATCTGGAGCCGTAGGCGAGCTTCCCGGGCTCGTTGACCCAAGTGTAGGTGCCCGATAGTTTTAACGGCTATGCTGCAGGTGGAAATCGGCGCCCTCGATCGAGGCCCGGTAGAGGTTGCGGGCCGGGTTGCCATCGACGACCCGTTGTTCGACGACGTGGAGTTCCAGCTCGGGGAGCCGGTGCGGGTTTCGGGACGCGTTTCCAGCGCCGGCCTGGGCCGGTTCTATTGGAGGGGGCGCATCGCGACCACGGTGGATGCCGTGTGTCCCAGGTGTCTCACACCTACGCGGGTGCCGGTGGATAGGACGGTGGATGTCGTGTTCACCGAAGACCAGGGCACAGAGGACCCGTCGGAGTATGTGATCCTCGAGAGGGCAGCGGTGCTCGACCTCCGGGAGGCCGTGCGGGAAGAGCTGATTCTCGACGCCGAGCGGTACGTGCTGTGCCGTGAGGATTGCAAGGGGCTGTGCCCCACGTGTGGCACCGACTTGAACGTGAATTCGTGCGACTGCCGGCCACCGCCGGATGTGCGGTGGGCGGCGCTCGAAGCCTTAAACACCAAGCCAGACGAGTAAAGAGACGATGGCCGTTCCCAAGAGAAGAACTTCGAAGAGCCGGAAACTGAAGCGACGCACGCACCACGAGGCTCCCCCGGTCGCCTCGCAGGCGTGTCCGCGTTGTGGCGATCCCCGCCGCCCCCATCGCGTGTGTCCCAGCTGCGGCTACTACGGCGGCAAACAGCGGATTGCAGTCGAAGAAGCGTGACGCCGGCGGCCGGATGGCGCATGACGCCTCCGGCAGCGTGACGCTGCTGCCTCTCCGCACTCTCTCAGTCTTGCCGCTCGGCGGCTCGAGCCGGAGCCCAGACTTCGTATGAAGCGACCTTTCGTTGAACTCGTCGGCACGGGGATGCACGTGCCAACCAACATCCTCACCAACGCCGACCTCGAGAAGATGGTCGACACGTCCGACGAGTGGATTCTGGAGCGCACCGGCATTCGTGAGCGCCACATCGCCACGGACGCCGACACGCTGGCCTGCATGGGCAAGCACGCGTGCGAGCAGGTGCTCGAAGAGGTTGGGGTGGACGTGCTGGACGTGGACACCATCATCGTCGCCACGGCGAGTCCCGATCACCTCCTTCCGTCCCAGGCCTGCGATCTACAAGCCACGTTGGGCGCCAAGAACGCCGCCGCCTTCGATGTGGGCGCCGCGTGCAGCGGCTTTCTCTACGCGCTGAGTGTGGCCGAGGGCATGGTGGTGTCGGGACAGGCCAAGCACGTCCTCGTGGCTGGTGCCGAGCGCCTGTCCCGGATTACCAACTATCAAGACCGCGGGACGTGCATCCTCTTCGGCGACGGCGTCGGCGCCACGTTGGTGCGTCGGGCCGAGAACGGCGACCGGGGGATCCTGGCGAGCTACCTCAAGACCGATGGCACGCTGCGGGAGCTACTCTACCGCCCGGGTGGGGGCGCCATACGGCCGCCGTCGCAGGAGATGTTGGACGACCAGAGCTACTACCTCCAGATGGCGGGACGCGAGACGTTCAAGCACGCGGTCCGCAAGATGGCCGACGCCTGCGACCAGGTCCTGGCCCGGGCGGGGATGTCGGGGGAGGACGTGGACTGGCTGATCCCCCACCAGGCGAATCTCAGGATCGTCGAGGCCACGGCGAAACACGCCGGCATTCCCTCGGAGAAGGCCTTTGTGAACATCGACCGTTACGGGAACACATCGGCGGCGTCGATCCCCATCGCACTGGACGAGGGCGTCCGGGAGGGTCGGATCAAGCAGGGAGACGTCATCCTCATGGTCGCGTTCGGGGGCGGGTTCACCTGGGGCAGCACATTGGTGCGATGGTAGAAGCGGTTCTGATCTTTCCGGGGCAGGGCGCCCAGAAGGTGGGCATGGGAAAGGACCTCGCCGAGCGGTTCCCCGACGCCCGGGACGTGTTCGAGGCGGTGGACGACGCGTTGGGCGTGGCCCTGTCACAACTCATGTGGGAGGGCCCGGAGGACGAGCTCACGCTGACCCACAACGCCCAGCCGGCGATCCTGGCCCACTCCGCAGCGGTGCACGCCCTCGTGGCCTCGGCGGTGGCGCCGGTGGCCGGAGCGGGCCACTCGCTGGGAGAGTACAGCGCGTATGCCGCGGCGCAATCGGTGACGGTGCGGGAAGCCGCACGACTCGTGCGCCGCCGCGGCGAACTCATGCTCGAGGCGGGGAAGGCCCGGGTGGGGACCATGGCCGCCGTCGTGGGTTTGGCCACGGACGAGGTGGAGCGGGTGTGTGGGGACGCGAGCACCGGCGATTCGGTGGCGGTGGCCGCCAACCTGAACACGCCGGATCAGACCGTGATCTCCGGCGATCCCGACGCGGTGGCCCGAGCCGGCGAGGGGTGCAAGGCCGCGGGCGCCAAGCGGGTGCTGCCACTGAACGTGAGCGGGGCGTTCCACTCGCCCCTGATGGAGCCGGCCCGCGAGGGGCTGGAGGCGGTTCTCGCCACCTCGGAATTCGCCGACCCGGTATTCCCGGTGGTGGCCAATGCCCGCGCCGAGCCCGTGCGCGACGCCGCCACCGCCGTGAGCCTCCTGGGGGAGCAGCTCGTGACACCGGTGCGGTGGGTGGGATGCATGAAGCAGGCGGCCCACCTGGCGGGGGCCTCGACCACCTTTCTCGAGTGTGGTCCGGGGAAGGTGTTGGCGGGTTTGCTGAAGCGGATCGTGCAGGGAGCCACGGTACAGAGCCTGGGCACCGCGGAGGACGTCACGGTCTTCTTGGAGGCGCACGGATGACCCTGCGCGCTCTTTCTGACGTCCGACCTCTCTCGCTACATTACGGGCCGTATCCAGACCGGCGGCCGACCAAGCGAGTGCACCACCTCAACAGTGAGCGGTTGGCGTGAACATTGATCTCAACGACAAAGTCGCCCTGGTCACCGGTGGGTCACGGGGCATCGGGAAGGCGATCGGCGCACGCCTCGTGGGGGCCGGCGCCAAGGTCGCACTGGCGGATGTGGTGGACGCCGCCCAGATCCAGGCCGCGGCCGATGATATTGGGGGGGGCGCCATCGCCGTGTCGGCGAACGTCACGGACCCCGAGAGCTGTGCCGCGGCGATCTCCCAGGTCGAGGACGCCCTGGGGCCCATCGACATCCTCGTCAACAACGCGGGCATCACCCGGGATGGGTTGCTCATTCGGATGGCGGATGAGGATTGGTCGGCGGTACTGGAAGTGAATCTCAAGGGCGTGTTCAACATGACCAAGGCGGTGGCGAGGGGCATGATGAAACGCCGTGCCGGGCGCATCGTGAACATCGCGAGTGTCGTGGGGATCACCGGGAATGCCGGTCAGGCCAACTACTCGGCGTCCAAGGCCGGCGTCATCGGCTTCTCCAAGACGGTGGCCAAGGAGTTGGCATCGCGTGGTGTGCTGGTCAATGCCGTGGCACCGGGGTTCATCGACACGGACATGACGAGGGCGCTGCCCGAGTCCGCCCGTGAAACATTGCTCAAAATGATCCCGTTGGCGCGCCTCGGCAGCCCCGATGACGTTGCCAGTGCGGTACTATTCCTGTCGTCCGATCTCGCGAGCTACATCACTGGGCAGGTCGTGGTCGTCGACGGCGGTATGGTCATGTAGAACCATCACAACTCTAAGAGGAAACCAATGAGCGACATCAAGGAGATGGAGGAGAAGGTCAAGGACATCATCGTCGAGGAACTCGGGGTCGAGCGTGAGAAACTGAGCGATGATGCCAGCTTCATGGAGGAGCTGGGCGCCGACAGCCTCGACACGGTCGAGCTGGTGATGGCGTTCGAGAAGGAGTTCGACATTGACATCCCGGACGAAGAAGCCGAGAAGCTTCGCACGGTCGGCGATGCTATGAAGTACCTGCACGAAAAGGTCGGCGAGGCGTCTTGAAGCGACGGGTCGTCGTAACCGGCATGGGGCTGATCACGCCCGTCGGCAACACCGCCGGCGAGACGTGGGACGCACTCGTTTCGGGCAAATCGGGGGCCGGGCCCATCACGCGGTTCGATCCGGAGGCGTTCGACATCCGGTTTGCGTGTGAGGTGAAGGGCTTCGATCCGACCGACTTCATGGATCGGAAGGAGGCCAAGCGCGCCGATCTGTACTGCCAGTACGGCATCGCGGCGGCCGAGACGGCCATTGACGATGCCGGATGGGACCGCAGCAAGGCTGCCGGCGTCCGGACCGGCGTCTTGATCGGGAGCGGAATCGGCGGCATCCAGACCTTCGAGGAGCAGTGTCTTGCGTACATGAAGGGCGGCCCGAGGCGCGTGTCTCCATTCTTCGTTCCCATGTTCATTCCCGACATGGCGTCGGGATTGGTGTCCATTCGCTTGGGCGCCAAGGGACCCAACTACTGCACCGTGTCGGCGTGCTCGTCATCGGCGCACGCGTTGGGGGAGTCGTTCCGTTTAATCGAGTCCGGCAAGGCGGACGCCATGGTGACAGGTGGGGCGGAAGCCCGCCATCACGGCGCTCTCCGTGGCCGGGTTCAGCAACATGAAGGCGCTCTCGTCTCGCAACGATGAGCCGGAGCGGGGGTCGCGGCCGTTCGATAAGGGGCGGGACGGCTTCGTCCTGGGAGACGGCGCCGGCATCGTCATCCTCGAGAACCTCGAGCACGCTCTGATACGGGGGGCGAACATCCTCGGCGAGGTGGTGGGGTACGGGATGAGCGCGGATGCGCACCACATGACCCAGCCCGCGCCTGGTGGTGAAGGTGCCATACGGGCGATGCGGGAATGCATCAGCGATCGGGGAATCAACGTCGGGCAGATCGGGTACATCAATTCCCACGGCACCTCCACGCCCCAGGGCGACATCGCCGAGGTCAATGCCGTGAAGGAGGTCTTCGGCGACCGGGCCCGCGAGTTGATCATGGGCTCGACGAAATCCATGACGGGACACCTGCTCGGTGCTGCGGGCGGCGTGGAATTCGGCGTCTGCGTAAAGGTGTTGCAGACGGGTGTGGTGCCGCCCACGATCAACCAGGACGACCCGGATCCGGAGTGTGATCTGGACTGCGCTCCGAATACCAAGGTCGAGCGCGACGTCGACGTGGCCATGTCCAACTCCTTCGGGTTCGGCGGGCACAATGTCTCCCTCGCCGTACGCAGATATCGGGAGTAGGGCGGATGGGGGTTCGCGCCAGCGATCCGCGGCTTGAGCCCGTTGCGGAAAAAGTGAAGGCCGGGGAACGGCTCACGACGGAAGACGCTCTGCTGCTGTTCGAGACTCCCGACCTCTTGGGTGTCGGCGCCATGGCGAACTTCGCCAACGAGCGGCGCAACGGCAAACGGGTTTTCTTCTCGGCCAACCAGCACCTCAACCCCACCAACGTGTGCATCTTGCGGAAGACTTGTGTCTTCTGCTCGTTTGCCCGCTTGCCGAAGGAAGAGGGCGCGTACACGCGTTCCCTCGACGAGGTGTTTGATGAAGCGGAGGCTGCCCGAAACGGACCGACCCGGGAGTTCCACATCGTTGGGGGGCTTCACCCGAAACTGAAGCTGGACTACTACCTCGACATGTTTCGCGGGCTCAAAGAACGCCATCCAGGGGTGCACATCAAGGCGCTCACGTCGGTCGAGATTGCCCATCTGGCCCGCATCGAGAAGATGACGACCCGCGAGGTGCTGGTTGCGATGAAGGAGTCGGGTGTGGACACGCTCCCGGGAGGTGGCGCCGAAGTGTTCGGACCGGGGGTGCGGGCGACCATTGCCGACCGGAAGCTGGCCGCAGATGACTGGCTGCGCATTCACCGGGAAGCCCACGAACTGAGCATTCCCACGAACTGCACGATGCTGTACGGGCACGTGGAGACGCTGGAGGATCGCATCAACCACCTGGCCATGCTGCGCGACCTGGAGGACGATGCTCCCGGCTTTCTCACCTACATCCCCCTCGCCTACCATCCGGATCACAACGAGTTGGGTGAAACCCTCGGTCGCACGGGGACGGCGACGACCGGGATGGACGACCTCAAGAATATCGCGATAGGACGGTTGTTCTTGGACAATGTGCCCCATGTGAAGACCCACTGGCCCATGGTCACGCCGTTTCTCTCGCAGATCGCCCTGGAGTTTGGGTGTGACGACGTGGAGGGGACGGTGGTGTACGAGCGGGTGTATCACGATGCGGGTGCGCAGACGCCGTTGATGATGTCCTATGGCGAGCTGGTGCGGTTCATCAGGGCGGCTGGGAAGCAGCCCGTGGAGCGCGACTCGCTTTATGATACGGTCCGCACGTTCGAGGATGATGACCTTCCCGACGACGAGGGCGGGAGCGGCGCCCAGAACGGTGCCGTGCCCGAACTCACGAACCTTGTGGGCACGGGGAGAGTGTGATGCGGGTCGGACGAATCGGGTACATCAACTGCTATCCCGTCTACGGGGCCATCGACAGAGGCATCGTGACGGATTCCGGAACGTTCGTGACGGGAACGCCCACCGAGCTCAATGATTTGCTGGCGGCGGGGGAGTTGGATGTCTCGGTGGTTTCGGCCGTGGAGTACGCCCGGAATGCCAAGGACTATCATCTGCTGCCGGATCTCGCGATCTCGTGCGACGGCCCGGTGCGGAGTGTCGCGCTCTTTTCCCGGTGCCAGGTCGCCGAGTTGGACGGCGCCACCGTGCTCGTGTCGGCGTCGTCCCGGACATCCGTGCACCTCGTCGAGTTGCTGTGCAAGGAACATTGGGGCGTGACGCCGCGACTGGTGGAGGCCCGCGCCGAGCAACAGGACCTGGACGCCCTGGCGCGGCTGCCGCACGATGCGGTGCTGGTGATCGGCGATGCGGCCCTCGTCCTAGCCGCTCGCAAGACCTATCCGTTCCGCTACGACCTTGGGGAGATGTGGAAGGAGTGGACCGGATTACCCTTCGTCTTTGCCGTATGGGCGGCTCGCCGGGAGGCCGATCCCTCGGAGGTAGCCGCGGTGCACCGGGCGTTGCTGGCGTCGCGGGACTGGGGATTGTCCCACCTCGAGGAACTGTCCGCGGATGCGGCCGAGGCCACCGGCATCGACGTGGATGTCTGTCGGGAGTATCTCAGCGGACTCAACTACGCGTTGTCGTACCGTCATCTGGAGGGATTGACGAGCTTCTTCCGGCGACTCGCTGCACACGGCGTGGTGCGGGATGGCACGTTGTCCTTTCTTTCGGTGGCATAGCGAGAATCCATGATCGACCGCAGCTCCGCCGAGTTTCGCGAATACCTCGAGTTGTACGAGAAGGCTCCGTTGTTGGAGCTCGGCCTCTTGGCGGACCAGAAGCGGCATGAGCTACACCCGGAAGGTGTGGTGACGTACATCGTCGACCGCAACATCAACTACACCAACGTGTGCGTGGCCGACTGCAAGTTCTGCGCGTTCTACCGGCGACCCAAGCACCACGAGGGCTACGTCCTCTCGTTCGAGGAGATCGGGAAGAAGATCGAGGAGGCCAAGGCTCTGGGCGGGGTCCAGATCCTGATTCAGGGCGGCCACAATCCCTACATCCCGTTCGAGTGGTATCTGGATCTCATGCGGTACGTCAAACAGCACCACCCGATTCACATTCACGGATTCTCCCCTTCCGAAGTGGACTTTTTTGCGACACGGTTCCGTATGAGTGTCGAGGAGGTCATTCAGCACTTGATGGACGCGGGGCTCGACTCCATACCGGGTGGGGGCGGAGAGATCCTCGTGCAGGATGTGCGGGACAAGGTGGCCAAGAAGAAGGTCGGAGCCGATGGGTGGCTGGACATCATGGAGGTGGCCCACGGGATGGGCATGAAGACCTCCGTCACGATGATGTACGGGCTCGGTGAGTCGAACGGGGATCGAATCGAACACCTGTTGCGGGTGCGGGATGTCCAAGCCCGCACGGGTGGATTCACGGCGTTCATAACGTGGCCGCTCCAGCCGGACGGCACCGAGATGGAGGGAACGCCAAAGACGGATTCCATCACGTATCTGCGCACCGTAGCCGTTGCCCGGTTGATCCTCGACAACGTGCCGAACCTCCAGGCTTCATGGGTCACGATGGGACTCAAGGTGGGACAAATCTCCCTTCGGTTCGGCTGCAACGATTTCGGGTCGCTGATGATCGAGGAGAACGTCGTGTCGTCTGCCGGAACTACGTACCAGACAACCATCGACGAGATGCGGCGCTGCATCGCCGGAGCCGGGTTTGCGCCGGCCCAACGAACCCAGGACTACTCAATCATTCGGGAAGAGTCAGTGGTGTAAGATGGCACACAAAACGATCTTGATCATCGTAGGATCGGAGAGCGACCGAGAGCGCGTGGCGCCGGCATGCAAGGTGCTGGACGACGCGGGGGTGGCCTACGACTTCGTGGTGTCCTCCGCCCATCGCGACCCGGAGCAGACCGCGGAGATCGCGAAGTCGGCGCGGGACAAGGGATACAAGGCCATCATTGCCGCAGCAGGTCTCGCCGCCGCACTCCCAGGCGCCGTTGCGGCGCTCACCGACGTTCCAGTGGTCGGGTTGCCTCTGGAGGTTGGTCCGCTCCGGGGGGTGGATGCCCTCTACGCCATCACGCAACTGCCGCCGGGCTGCCCCGTCGGGACCGTGGGGATAGGCAATGCCAAGAACGCGGCGCTGCTGGCCCTGCGGATCGCCCAGAACCAGTAGGCCTCGACGTTCCTGTCATCGGTTTGTCATCGGAATCAAATACTCTGGCCATGGTCCAGGGGTAGTATCCAGAGAGCCGATCCCTCCGAGGGATTTCATGGACCGATGCATTAAGAGGCTGTTGCGGATTCTCGCGGTTGCCGCTGTGGTTGCCGGTTTCAATCCGTCCCTGGTGGCGGGCCAGACGATCACGGGCGAGGTGGTGGATCTGGAGTCGGGGCAGGGTGTTGGGGCGGGGTTCGTGGTGCTGCTGGATGAGAGCGATCGTGAGATCGCCCGGGTCCTGACCTCCGCTGAGGGCACCTTCCGATTCCCCGTCGTGCAGCCGGGGGTCTACCGGCTCAGGTCGGAACGAATCGCCTATCGCGCCGTCTTCTCCCCCCGCTTCGAAATGCGTCGCGGTGAATCCCAGACCTTCCGCCTCGAGATCGAGGCGTTGCCGCTGCGCCTGGAAGCCATCGAAGTTCGCGAGGAAACCAGCTGTCGGATGAATCCGGCCGAGGGACAAGCGACGGCGATTCTGTGGGAAGAGATTCGCAAGGCCCTCGCCGCCGCCTCGTGGACCGCGTCCCAACGCGGATACCGATACCGCAACGTGATGTACGAGCGGGATCTGGACCGCGGCGGCGAACGCATCACCAACGAGCAGCGGCGCGAATCTACCGGATACTATCAGGCGCCGTTCAAAAGCCGCGGGGCGGACTCTCTGGCTGCGGAGGGATACGCCGTCGCCCGGGACGGCGACCTCTGGTTCTACGCTCCCGATGACAAGGTGCTTCGTGCCGACGCGTTCTTGCGGACCCACTGTTTCCGCGTCGTGCGAGACCGCGACGAACACCCCGGCATGATCGGACTCGCGTTCGAGCCCACCCGCGGGCGGATCGTCACCGAGATCAACGGGGTGTTGTGGCTCGACGAGCGTTCGTCCGAGCTCAAGACCATGGAGTTCGGCTACACCACTCTTCCCAACGACGTAGAGGACGACCAACTCGGCGGAACCGTCGATTTCATCCAGCTGCCCAACGGAGCGTGGGTCGTGTATCGCTGGGTGATCCGGATGCCGCTGCTGGGCATCCAGGTCGTTCCCCGGGGGAACGCCGGCCGTGTGGAGCGCATCGCGGTCAGAGGCTACCGGGATGCCGGCGGCGAGGTTCTCAGCGTGGAGACCAGGGGTGGGGAGACCGTGTACTCGGCGGACGTCACGAGGCTCTCGGGCGTCGTCATCGACTATCACGGTAGGGCCAGGCTCGGGGGCGCGCGGGTGTCGGTCGTCGGGACGGACTATGTGACGACCGCGGACCCCAGCGGCCGCTTCATCCTGACCGGATTCCTCGAGGGGGAGTACGGCATCACTTTTTCCCATCCGCGCCTCGACACCCTGGGCTTCACCCCACCACCGGTGTTCGTCTGGCTCCGCCGCGGTGAACACCAGTTCGTCGAGCTGGAGGTCGCGGAGCCACGGGTCATTTTGCAGTCGATCTGCCACGAGATCGAACCCGACGACGAAGACCTCCGCGCCATCGTAGGTGGAGTGGTGTCCGGAACGTCGGGGAACCCGGTACCCGGCGCCACGGTCACGGTGGCGTGGCAAGAGGGGCTGGAAGGGGTCGATGTCCGGCAGATTCGGGTGCGGAACCTGGGGGCCGGCGAGGTCTCGGACAGTACGGGGCAGTTTCGTCTGTGCGGGGTGCCGATGAATCGGACCATGATCGTCCGTGCCGAAAAAGACGGTCTCGAGAGCCTGCCCGTCACGGTCTCGTTCGAACCGGATGGTGTGTGGTACAACCGAGACGTGTGCCTCGCCCGATCCGCGACGGACGACCAAAGGGGAAGGGGTGCGGTCAATCCGTTCGACCGGGCGAACTGCTTCCAGCGGCGGGAGCTGTGGCCCACGGTGGACTTGGTGTGGAGACAGGATCTCGTGCTCGAGGATCCCGAGAACATCCAGGGCGCCACTGTGATCGGCGTGGTCACCGATCTGGACGGAGGAGCGCCCCTGGCCGACGCAGAGGTCCTCGTTGACGGCACCGATCTGGTTGCGAAGACCGATACCAACGGCAGTTTCCGATTCGAAGAGCTGCGGCCGGGGTCGGTCACCATCACGATTCGCCGTGAAGGATACGCCGCCACCAACTACGAGTTCGAGGTGCGTTCGGGAGAGACCCTCCAGCTGCCCCGCGTGTTGATCGGTATACGACGGGAGCGGTAGCCGCTCACACCCTTACAGCTCGCTGACCTCCATCACCGCGTCGATTTGCAGGTGGAGTTCGTCGATCCTCCGGACGAGGTCGTCAATCTCCCGCGTCTCGCCATCGCTCTCCGATTGGTGGCGCTTGAGGGCTTCGAGCAGCGCGGCGAGGAGATCCTCGCACTGGGTGATCGACTGTGCGGCGGCCGGATCCAGCTTCTTGCCCCGTTGCTCGTGGATCAGGATGGACGCGTCCAGTCGGCGCATCTTCTCCACGCACTCGTGCAGGCCGGTTTCCGGATCGGGCAGTGCCTCCTGGAGCTCCTCGCGCCGGTCCCACTCGGAGGTGATGTCCGCGGTCAGGCGCCGGAGGCTCGAGTCTCGCTCCGTGTACGGCGCCGACCCCGTCACGGCGGTGTCCAGCAGCACACCGCCCAGCCACTTCGATCGCCGTCTCCTGCGTTTGCCGGGCTCGGGCTCCCCACGCTCCTCTTCACGAAGGCGGGCGGTGGCCCGGGCTACCCGCTCGCGGATCTCCGACGCGTCCGTCCGGCCGCCGGCCACACTCTCGATGAGAGAGTGGAGTTGCTCGAGGGCGTGGCTGGCCTGCTTCGACGACGACGCCAGGTCGGCCACGTCCTGGCTGTGCTCCCGGTCGAGCTGAGACCGCTCCCGCCGCAACGCGTCGATGGAGGCCGTCAGCTCCCGGGCCAGCTCTCGGGCCTGTTGGGCGTGACGCCGGGCATCCCGGGGTAACTCGGCGAAGAGGTCGTCGATGGATCGGGTGGAGCGCCGTGCGACACCCACGTCGGACGCGGTCCAGCCCGACGAGGATCCCGACGTGAGGGCCTGGACGTCGGCAACGCCGGCGCCAACCGGGCGGAAGAGTTTGGTGAGCAACTTGTCGGCGAAGCGGGGAAACCACTTCTCCGATTCGGGCTTGGGAAGGGAAGGAAGGAGCTTCAAGCCCAACCGCCCGAAGAACGTGACGATCTTGACCATGAGCCAGGCGAGGGGAAAGCCGGCCAGAAGGGCAATGGCCAGGCTGGCCCACAGGGGGAGCCCGGCACCGAGGGTCTCCACGAAGATTCCAACCGGCGTTGCGATGTACATCAGGGTCTTGAACCGGTCCCGCAACGCACCCGTGGCCTCCAGCTCCTCAGCCTGCCGGGCGAACTCCGCGTCGAGGCCTTCCCGGAGATCGGGCCAGCGGAACCCCCGCTCGGTGAACTTCCGAAGCGTGACCCCGAAGTTCACACACAGGGCGACGGCCATCCATCCCACGAATTCGCCCAGTGTGGGCTCTTCGGTGATGACATCGATGACCAGCACGAGAAAGCCCAGCGTTGGGACGAGCATGAAGTCGCGCACCAGTCGCCGGATCGACGCCGGCATGGGGCGGGGGGCCAGGGCCTGGGGGCCCAGGGCGTCCAGAATGGCCTCGGCGTCCTGCCACCGCTCGTCGGGGTCGGCGGCCACGCACCGTTCCAGCAACTGCAGAAAGACGGGATCGACGGGCTGCTCGATGTCGTCGAAATCGGGCGTGGCCCCGGTGGCGATCCGGGCGGCCACGGTCACGATGGTCGCCCGGTCGAAGGGTGGTCGCCCGCCGAGCATGAAGTGGGCGCACAACCCTAAGGAGTAGATGTCCGCCCGCCCGTCCACGTCGTCCTCGCCGGTGGCCTGCTCCGGCGCCATGTACATCAGGCTGCCGAGGACCGTCCCGGGCTGTGTGGCGCTCTCCCCTTCGGTGATCTTGGCGATGCCGAAGTCCGTCACCAGGGCGCGACCCGTCCCGCGCTCGAGGAGGATGTTGTCCGGCTTGATGTCCCGGTGGACGATGCCCCGGGCATGGGCATATCCCAGCGCCCAGGCGACCTCCCGGATGATGCGTCGCGCCTGGGGCTCGGTGAGCGGCCCGTCGCGCTCCACACGGGCCCGCACGCTCTCACCGTCCACGAAGGCCATCTCGTACCACACCAGGCCTTCGCCTTCCCCCACGTCGTAAATGGGAACGATGTTCGGGTGGCTGAGCCCGCCGGCCAACTGGGCTTCCCGGGTAAACCGCTGCCGGAGGTCCTCCCGATACGACAGCTCGGGGGGAAGGACCTTGACGGCCACGTCCCGCTGCAGCCGGGTATCCACGGCGCGGTACACGACCCCCATGCCGCCGCGGCCGATCTCGGCGCCGAGGTCGTAGTGATCCCCCAGGGCAACGGCGAGCTTGTCTCGGAGGTCGTCAGGCATGGGGCATCGGGGTCACAGTCGTGACAGGAACACCAGCCGGGATTGGAGGTCGCCAAGCCCGAGGTCCTCCAGCGCCGGGTCGATGGACTGGAGGACCACCTTCAGGCCCTTTCCGCTGACCAACGAAGGTTTGGGGGCCGGCAGGTCCAGGAGCCGTTCGTCGAACTCGGCATTGGTGAATTGCTGCCTGAGACGGTTCAGAAACTCGGCCTGGTTGTGCTGGGCGGCGGGCTTCAGGTCGGATCCGAGTCCGGTATAGTCCACCCGCCCGGTCCACGCCCGCATCCGCTGGACCTTGGACTGCACGATGAAGTACAGATCCAAGAACCAGGGGTCGAGTGTATCCTGAATGCCCGTTACCTGGGCTTTTGCATCCTCAGGCGCGTCGTCGGCGATGATGCCACCGCGGCCAAACTTGTCGCGAAGTTCCTTGGAGGACATGTGGCCCAACTGGGGTTTCGGACGCTCCATTCCGAGGGTCGGGCTGGCCTGTGGGCGGGCGGAGACGATCACGAGCTTCGAATCGTACGGCGCTTCATAGGCGCCGCCCTCCTCCAGTTCCATGGCGAGACGGTCTTCTTCAAAACTGAACGAGAGCATCCTGTCCGCCCGGGGCACGACCGACAACATCGACCCTTTGATGATGCGGACCTTCGCATTGCCCTTCATGAACAGCGCGCCGGTCTTCTTCAACGCGTCCACGTCGGTCTCGGCAAACCAGATCTCTGGGGCGGGAAAGTTCACCCGCATGCGCGCCTCGGCCGCCGAGCAGCCGAACTCCGGAGCGACGAGCTGGGCGTCTACTTCTCCGTGGGGCGGATTGGAGACCAGAAGGTAAGGAGTAGCCATCCATCACAATACCAGCGGGCGACCGGTGACGAAAGGCGGAAGAGGCCCGGCGAAGCCCTTCCCCCTGTCCCCTTCCTCCCTTAACATCTGCCCATGCGACAACGATTTGGCATGGGCTATGACGCCCACACTTTTGGTGCGGACCGCCCACTGAAGCTGGCTGGGGTCGAGATCGAGCACGACCGCGGCCTCACGGGCCACTCGGACGGCGATGCAGTCGCCCACGCCGTGATCGACGCGCTGCTGGGTGCGGCGGCGATGGGGGATATCGGGCGGCTGTTCCCCGACACGGATAAGCAGTGGAAGGGCGCCGATTCCATGCTCATGCTGGCGGAGGTGCGGCGCCGACTCGCGGCAGCCAGCTATTACGTCTTCAACGTCGACGTGACGGTCGTGACTGAAATGCCCAAGATCGCACCGCACGTAGATGCGATGCGGGAGAGCCTGGCGCAGCGGTTGGGGGTTGCGACGGGCGCCGTGTCGGTCAAGGCCAAGACCAACGAGAAGATGGATACCGTAGGGCGGGGGAAAGGCCTCATGGTCTATGCCATCGCCTCCCTGGGGGGCGCCTGATCTGATTCAAGAGATCATCAACGGCCTGCTCGGGCTGCCGCCCACGGCCGTGTACGGGGTGATCGGCATTCTGGCCGCCGTGGAGAATGTGTTCCCTCCTGTGCCGGCGGACACGGCCGTGGCCATTGGCGCATTCCTTTCGATCGGGGGCCCCATCTCCGCCAACGCCGTGTTCTTCACGACGTGGATCTCCAATGTGACGGCCGCCTTCGTGGTGTATCTGGCGGGGCGCATCATAGGACGACCGTTCTTCAGGGGGCGTTTGGGTCGCAGACTCCTCAGGCCCGCGGCGATGGCGCGTTTGGAGCGGCTCTACCACAGGTACGGGATGCTGGGAATCTTCGCGAGCCGTTTTGTCCCGGGGATACGGGGCGTTGTTCCGGCGTTCGCCGGTGTCGCCAACCTCGGAAGCCTCCGGGTCGGGATCCCGCTGGTCATCGCGTCGGGCGTGTGGTACGGAGCGCTCACGGTCGTCGCCGTCACGTTGGTGCGGGAGATCGACCAGATCACTGGTTTTGTCGGCCATCTCAACGCCGTCGGCGTGGCGGTTGGTGTGCTGCTCGTGCTGGCCGTGGGGGCCATATGGTGGCGGCGCCGGCGCGCGAGGTTAGCGACGCGTGGTGATACCGGCGAAGTCTGACCTGTCGCGCGCGTTCTGGCTGGAGGGGTTTCAGGATTACCTCAGCCTCGAAGCCGGCAACAGCGAACACACGGTGTCCAACTACTCCCGTGACATCCGCCGTTTCGCCGAGTTTGCGTTCTCCCATCGCGTTACGTCGCCTCGAGCGATCACCGCCCGGCTGGTGCGCGACTTCATCTACGCGCTCAAGGACCTGGGGCTCGCGCCCGCCAGCATCCGACGCCAGATCTCTGCGGTGCGCACGTACTACCGCTACCTGGTCGGGGAGGGTCACGCATCGGTTGATCCCAGCAGCCAGCTAAAACTGCCCAAAGGATGGCGCACGCTGCCGGACGTGTTGACGGTGACCGAGATCGAAGAGCTCATCGAGGCCCACCACCCGGACAACACACTGGGGTGGCGTGATCGGGCGTTTCTGGAGGTGGCCTACGCCACGGGTGCACGGGTGTCGGAGCTGGTGGGGTTGGGTTTGACCGACGTGCTGCTGGAGGACGGACTGGTGCGGGTCATTGGGAAAGGGGACAAGCAGCGTCTCGTCCCCCTCGGCCGCCGGGCCCTCGCGGCAGCCGCGCTGTACATCAACGAGAAACGCCCGGTGTTGGATCGGGGAAAGGGTGCCGGGCGGTTCATTCTCAATGCCCGCGGTACGCCGCTCACCCGGGGAGGTGCATGGGAGATCGTCAAGCAGTGCGCGCGCCGGGCCGGGACCTCGAAGCGCGTCACGCCCCACACGTTGCGGCACAGCTTTGCGACCCATCTCCTCGAGGGCGGGGCCGACCTGCGGGCGGTGCAGGAGATGCTAGGACACGCCGACCTCTCCACCACCCAGATCTACACCCATGTCGACCGGGAGTATCTGCGCTCGGCATACAAGCAGTACCACCCCAGGGCCTAGAACCTCCGCAGCTCAGGCCCGTGCTCCGTGACCACGGCGTATTCGCAGCCGTTCATCCACGCCCCGGGATTGAGGTACCAGCGCCGAGGAGTCACCTCCTCGACAACCGCCCGGTGCGTGTGTCCCAGCACCAGGAGGTCGAGGTCGGTGCGTTGCTCGAGGAGGACACGGGCCGCCCGCGCCTGAGCATTGGCGGCGTTCTCCTCGCCGACCACGTCGTCCCTCCGCCGACTCAACAGCCGTGACGACTTGCGCACCAGCCAGAATCCCAGGTCGGGATGGACGGCCCGAAACGTCATCGACGTGAACGGATGTCCGATCGCACGATGGACCACCTTGCTGGAGAATTCGGTTTCGGTCTCGCCGTCGCCGTGCTTCAGGAGCGTGCGCCACCCCGCGACGTCCAGTTCGACGCTGCGCGGGTGATACTCGGCGCCCATCTGCTCCTTCCAGAACGGCCCACCCCACCGGTCGTGGTTTCCACCGGTGACCGTGAGGCGCACGCCGCTCCGCACGACGTTCCACAGCTCGGCGAGCACGGGGAAGACGCCTCGCGGGATCACCGACCGGTACTCGAACCAGAATTCGAAGAGGTCGCCGTTGATGACCAAGTGGTGGCCGAGTTTCGGGACCTCCGTGAGGAAGCGTTGGAAGGCCAATGACGCGGGATCGTCCCGACGCGAACTGAGATGTGCGTCGGCCACGACGATGGCAGTGTTGGGTGGCATGGGCGGAGTATACGGGACCGCTCGGAAGTGACGCAACCACCTGTCATGATTGACTTTTGGACTTCGCGGGCCGTATCTTCGGCGCCAATTCCATGCGTTTATCCAAGTCATGCTCGAGGGTCTGACGTCCGTTGAGGTCCGGGTCCGCTACGCGGAAACGGATCAGATGGGGGTCGCACACCACGCCAACTACCTGATCTGGTGCGAGCTGGCTCGCACGCGGCACATGGCACAGCTGGGCGTCAGCTACCGAGATCTCGAAGCGAGCGGGGTACGGCTGCCTGTGACGGAAGCACACCTCCGCTACCGTGCGGCGGCCCGGTACGACGATCTCCTCCTCGTGCGGTGCTGGGTGCGCGATGTGCGGAGTCGCCGGGTGGAATTCGGCTACGCGGTGGAACGGCAGGCGGGCGGCGAGCTCCTGGCGACGGTGCGGACGTCTCTCATGGCGGTAGATTCTAACCATGTCATCACGACGATCCCCGGAGAGGTGCGGGAGCTCATGGCGCCCGTTCCGGATCCGATTCGTCTGTAGCCTGGCGCTCCTCGCCGGCACAGCGCCGACGGCGCGGGCTCAGGACGAGGCCGTGGTGGAGTCGTTGGCCGGCATCCTGGCGGCGTGCGATACCCGGCGTTTCACGGGACCCCTGTTCCGCGCCGCCGCCCGCCACCCCGATCCCATCGTCAGACGCCATGCCGCACTGGCCATGGGCCGGATCGGGAACCCCGCCGCCGCGCCGATCCTGTTGCGATTGATGTCCGATCCCGATTCCATGGTACAGCGCGACGCGGTGTTTGCCGTGGGGCAACTGGCCGCCCCGACGGCCCTGGAGCGGCTCAGGGACATGGTGCTCAACACGCCTCCGGAAGAGCAGCACGAGGCCCAGGTGGAAGCGGCGGCTGCCCTGGCCAAGATCGGTGGGCCGGAAGCGGCCGGTACGCTGTCGGAGCTGCTGAGCCGCTGGGTGGGGATCGCCTCGACGCAAAACGTCCCGATCACGGTCCGGCGGGCGCTGTCGGAGGTATGGCGATTGGGGGATCTCGCACCGGTGGCGGTGACCACCCAGTATGCCGAGGCCGCCAACGCCGAGACGCGCTGGCGGGCGGTCTATTCCCTGGGCTGGCTGGGGGTGCCCGCGGCATCCAACGTGTTGCTGCGGGCCACGGAGGATCGCGACCCGCTGGTCAGGGCGTTCGGGGTGGGTGCCCTGACGGCAGACTTTGCGGACCGGGCGGGTTTAGACCGCAGAGGCCTGGCCACCAGGGTCCGGGGCGTCGTGGACGATCCCGATCCCTACGTGCGCATCCAGGCGCTGAGAGCCCTGGGGACTTTCGGCACCGACGATCACGTGTCTGTAGCAGTGGACCGGGCGGCGGACACCGACGGCAACGTCCGGGTCCAGGCCCTGGCGTCGCTGGGCATGACCGAGGGGCGGGATGCGACAAACGCCCTCGTGAACCGCCTCGAAGGCGGCGTCTCCGCCACACGGCGCCAGGCACTGCTGAGTATCGCCCGGGTGGACGGCCGGGATGCGCTGCCGCACATCCGGACGTGGATGCGCAGCGCCGATTGGGCCGAGCGGGCCGCCTCGGCCTCCGCGCTCAACTGGGTTCCCCTGGAGGAGGCCCAGGACGACCTGAGGTGGTTGCTCCTGGATGACGACGAGCGGGTGGTGGCGGCGGCGCTGTCGAGCGCTCTCGCGGCGAATTGGCCCGGGGCGGACTCCCTTGCCCGAGCCCACGCGCTCAACGAGGACCCCGTGATCCGGAAGATCGCCGTGCGCCGTCTGGCCCGGCGGCCCGACACGGTGGATGTTCGCCTCCTGGCCGGCGCCTACGGGGTGGGGCAGGGCGACCGCACGTCCCACGTACAGGTGGAGGTGGTGAGGGCCCTGGGGAGCATTGCGGCCATGGGCCGAGTAGCGGCGGCGCTGGTGGAGACCCAGTTTCTCGGCAGATATCCCACTGCCGACGATTATCTGGTCCGCCGTGCGGCCGAGGAGGCGTTTCCGGCGGCTGCGGAGCGGTGGGGGCCGGCCCAACCCCTCACCACCGGCCGGGGTATAGAGGATTACAGGGATCTCGCCCGGGAGCTGGTCCTACCGTCGGCGAGGGGTGCGCTCCGGACGGAGCTGGTGGTGGAAACCGACCGGGGGAATGTGACGCTGGAGTTGTTTGCAGCCGACGCACCGTTTACGGTCCAAGCGTTCCTGCGATTGGTGGACCGCCGCCATTTCGACGGGCTCGCCTGGTACCGGGTGGTGCCGGGGACGATGATCGAGGCCGGGGACCGTCGGGGAGACGGCCTCGGGCGAGATATCGCCTCCCTGCGGGACGAGATGAACCCCAGGCCGTTCGATCGGGGAGCCGTGGGGCTGGTGCTCGAGGGCAAGGACACGGGGGACGGCCGGTTTTTCGTCACGCTCACCCCCCAGCCCGTGCTGGAGGGTACCTATACGGCCTTCGGCCGGGTCCTGTCCGGGCTCGACGTGCTGGAACGCCTGACAGCTGGGGATCGTATCCGGAGGGTGCGGCGCCAATGACCGCTCCTCGGGGAGATCGGGCTTTAGAGGGACAACGTTAAGACATTATGTTTCAAGCAGTTATATTGATGCGGAGGCAGGCGATTGTGCTGGGGTGCGTGGGACTTCTGGCCGCGTGTACGCCGCGCCTGGGGTCCATCGCCCCCTTGGGCTTCGAGCCCGCCGATCGAGGTGTGGTGGACGGCTGGTTGGCCGGGCTGGTCCCGACCCGATCTCGCCTGTATGAGGTGAGGCCCTGGCGCTACCGCACCGAGAGCGGTGCGGCGTCCGGGCGGGCTGCCGTCCGCATCGTCCCGCCGGATTCCATGCGGTTCGATTACCGCGGGCCGTTCGGCAAGTCCGGCAACGCCGCAGTGGTGGGAGACTCCGCCCTGTGGATGAACGGGGAAGATTTCGAGGGCTTGGTGACCTACGCCCCGCTGTTTTGGACGGCGTTGGGGATGCCCCCGGTGCCGCCGGACAGCGTGGCGCTCTACAGCCTGATTGGCGACGATATCCGGGCATGGCGGTATATTCTGGCGCAGGATACGTTGGACTTCGTGTTGCAGGGATTGCCGGCGACGCGGCTACTGGGGGAGATCCGCCGCCAGGGTCAGGTCCTGGGCCAGACGACGGTGGATTTGGACACTCTCACCGGATTGGCCACGCGGTCGCAGATCGACTTCTACAATGTTTCGCGCTTCGAATTCACGGTTCTCACGGTTGACACTCTTGCGTCGTTCGACTCAACGATCTGGCAACAGCAGTAAGGTGCTCGTCCTTGCCTTTGCCTTGGCGCAGGCCGGTTGTCTCTACGGGTTTGCGGGCGGCGGCCTGCCCTCGCACATCCGCATGGTCGCGATCCTACCGTTCGACAATCAAACCGGCGAAGTCGCGTTGACCCAGGAGGTGGCCGTTGCGGTGCGCCAGGCGATGGAGAGTCGGCTGGGGTTGCGAGTGGCGGGAGAGGATCAAGCGCAGGCCGTGGTTCGGGGAACGATCACGCGCTACGAGGCGGACCAGCCATTGTCTTTCCGACAACAAGACGAAAACGTATCGGTGACTCGCCGCCTGGTCTCGATCTCGCTGTCGGTGGAGATCTACGATCTGACGCAGGACCGTGTGCTCTGGGAGCGCAGTGGAATGCGGGTGGAAGGGGAGTACGAGCCACCTGGTGAGGACGAGAAGAAGGGGCGGGAATTGGCGCTCGAGACACTGGTGGCCGACATCGTCGATGGAGCCCAATCGCAATGGTGAAAACTCGGGGTAGGTTTCCGAACGAGCGAGGTATGACTCGCACCGGATGTCTCTTTAGTGTTCTCGTCATGGTGGCGGTTGTGTATTTCGGTCTTCCCATAGCCGGGATGTACGTACGCTACTACCGCATGGAAAACGAAATGCAAACGCAAGCCCGTTTCGCACCAAACCTCAGTGACGATACGATACGCCGCCGGCTGTTGCAGACCATTGACGAACTCGGCCTTCCGCCCGAAGCCAAACGACTCATCATCCGTCGGATCACCCGGCCACGGGAGATCATCATCAGAGCCAGTTGGCAAGAGACGATCATCCTTCCATTCTACTCCCGCGTACAGACGTTCGCTCCGGAAGTCCGCGAGCGAATGTAGTCGGATGAAGCCGGCGCGCGCGCTGCTGCCCGCGGCACTCTTGGTGCTGGCCGGAGCGCAGCCCCTGTGGGCTCAAGCTGCACCCATCCCCGAGCAGGACGTAGCTCGATTCCTCCTCCTTCTCGCGATCATGTTGGTGGCCGGGAAGTTCGCCGCCGAGGTGTTCGAGCGGGCGGGGCAGCCCGGCGTCATCGGTGAATTGGTTGCCGGGGTGATTTTGGGTGGCAGTGTGCTGGGGATCATTCCGGTAGCACCGGAGGATTCGCTTACCGAGATCATCGAGCTGTTCGCGGAAATCGGTGTCTTGGTGTTGCTGTTCGAGATCGGTCTGGAGACAGACCTGAAGGCGATGTTCCGGGTGGGGCGAGGCGCCACAAGTGTGGCTGCGGTGGGCGTGTTGGTCCCGTTTGCGCTCGGAGCGCTGTTTTGGCTCTCTCCGATCGTGCCTCGCGATCTGAATACGTCGTCCGTTTTCACCACGGCCTTGTACGTGGGGGCGACGCTCACAGCCACGTCGGTGGGCATTACCGCCCGTGTCCTCACCGATATGCGTATCATGTCGTCGATCGAGGCAAAACTCATCATCGGTGCCGCCGTCATCGACGACATCATCGGGTTGGTGTTGTTGGGCATCGTCGCCACGCTGGCGGCGGGTGCGGCGGTTTCCCTGCTGGACATCGGCGTGGCGTTTGGCGTGGCGATAGGTTTTCTCGTGCTCGCCGTGGCCGGTGGGTTCCTCTTCGCGCCGCGGCTGTTCGGATGGATCGACCGCATGCGGGTGCGAGGCGTGCTCGTCGTTGCGGCGTTTTCGTTCGTGCTCATAATCGCCGCGTTGGCGGACCGTGTGGGTTCGGCGATGATCATCGGGGCGTTTGCCGGCGGCGTCATCCTGTCCAGAACGAACCAGTTCGACACCATCGAATCCCAGATCAAGCCGATCTCCGACTTGTTCACCCCGATCTTCTTCTTGAGTATCGGGGCGCAGTTCAACGTGCGGCTTCTGAATGTGATGGATCCGGCAAACCTGCCGGTGCTCGCCATCGGTGGGGCATTGTTCGTGATTGCCGTGGGGGGGAAACTCGTGGCCGGGTGGGCCGCACCGTGGCGGACGTACAACCGGCCCCTGGTGGGCTTCGGCATGGTGCCCCGGGGGGAGGTCGGTCTGATCTTCGCTGAAATCGGACGAACCACTGGTGTACTCACCGAGGCGCTGTTCAGCGCCATTATCTTGATGGTCATCGGAACGACGTTTGTAGCGCCACCGCTGGTGAAGTGGAGCTTCAACATGTGGAAGACGTATGAGACTCCCGCCAAGTGATTGGGTAGTCCATGTACCAAAAGGAGAACGCTCGTGAGACGAGCTGATGGCCGCGCGGCCAATGAGCTGCGCCCGGTCACCCTGGAGCGGGGCACGAACCCGTATGCCGAAGGCTCCTGCCTGGTCCGTATGGGTGGCACGCTGGTGGTGTGCACGGCCACCGTCGAAGACCAGCCCCCGCCGTGGCGTAAGGGGACCGGGCTCGGATGGGTGACGGCCGAGTACGCCATGCTTCCCCGGGCCACGACCGAGCGCACCCGGCGGGAGCGCAACGGCCCCGGCGGACGCACATCCGAGATCCAACGGTTGATCGGGCGGAGCCTGCGGGCCTCCGTGAGCACATTCGCCTTTGGCGAACGCACGGTGCGCGTCGACTGCGACGTGTTGCAGGCCGATGGCGGTACGCGCACCGCTGCGATTACCGGTGGAGCGGTGGCCCTGGCCGACGCCTGCGCCTGGATGGTGGAGGAATTCGGCATCACCAACCCGTTTGCCCGGCTCGTGGCCGCGGTGTCTGTGGGGGTGGTCGACGGCAGTTCGATGCTGGATCTGTGCTATGCCGAGGACAAGACGGCCGATGTCGATGCCAACGTCGTGATGGTGGAGCCCGACCAGTTCGTGGAGGTGCAGGGCACCGGTGAAAACGACACCTTCGACCGCAAACAACTCAACGAGCTTCTGGATCTCGCCACGGGCGGGATCGCATCCCTGTTCGACGAGCAGCGGAAGGCCCTCGCGTGATACTGCCGAAGCTGCTGGTGGCCACCCGGAGCACGGGGAAAAAAGGGGAGATACGGAACCTGCTGGGCCACCTCCCGTACGAGATCGTGTTCCCCGACGAGGTGGGCATCTACGAGTCGCCCACCGAGTTGAATCTGGAGACCGCGGATACGTTCGAGGGCAACGCCCTCAAGAAGGCCGACTATTTCCAGAAGAAATCCCGCATGCCCACGGTGGCCGAGGATTCCGGGATCGAGGTCTTCACCCTCGGGGGAGCTCCGGGCGTCCACTCACGCCGGTTCGCCCTGGCGTCCCCGGGGGTGAAAGAGGACGAGGCCAACAACCGCGAGTTGCTGCGGCGTCTCGCCGGCGCAACGCCGAACCGCCGCACTGCCCGCTATCGGTGCGTGGCCGTATTCATCAAACAGCTCGGTGCGATACCGCAGGTGTTCGAGGGAAGCTGCAACGGGCGGATCGGCACCGAGCCCCACGGCGCCGGTGGCTTCGGGTACGATCCCCTGTTCTTCTCCGATGATCTTCAGAAGACTTTCGGGGAGGCCACGCAAGAGGAGAAGGACGCCGTGAGCCATCGCGGTCGCGCCTTCCAGGCGTTGATCGAGTGGCTCGAGGCCAATCCATTGACGAAACAAGGCGGGTGAACCGCCCATCCGATACGAGGTCAGCAACATGAAACCACGAGTTCCCCTCACGGTCTTGGCGGCCGCTTTCGCGGTGGCCTGTGGTGACAGCATGGACGACGAGCGCCTGAGCCAGTACGCCACATTCCGATTGACCACCGATCTCAGCGTCCTGACAGAGCAGGAACGGGAGATGATTCCGATTCTGATCGAGGCCGCGGACGCCATGGATGAGATCTTCTGGCAGCAGGCGTGGGGCGACCCGGACTCGCTGCTGGCGAGCATCGACGATCCCACGCAGCGGAAACTCGTGGAGATCAACTACGGTCCCTACGATCGGTTGGGGGGCGACGCTCCCGTGCTTCCGAACGTGGAGGAGAAGCCGTTGGGTGCGGGGTTCTATCCTGCCGACGCGACCCGGGAAGAACTGGAGGCGGCGTTTGAGCGTGCCGCGGACGGCGACGCGCTGCGCAGCTTGTACACCGTTGTCGGGCGGAGCGAGACGGGATTCATGGCGATACCCTATCACGAGGCATTTCCCGAGCCCACGCAACGGGCGGCATCCAAGCTCCGCGAGGCTGCCGCACTGGCGGAGGATCCAGGACTCCGCAGCTACTTGGAGCTCCGCGCCGAAGCGCTGCTCACCGACGACTACCGGGAGAGCGACCTGGCGTGGATGGACATGAAGGACAACACCATCGACGTCGTGATCGGCCCCATCGAGACGTACGAGGATCTTCTCTTTGGCGCCAAGGCGTCCCACGAGGCGTACGTCCTCATCAAGGACAAGGTGTGGAGTGAGCGGCTGTCCCGGTATGCCGCCATGCTTCCCGGCCTCCAGCGCGGGTTGCCGGTGCCGGATCGCTACAAGCAGGACACGCCGGGGACGGACGCCCAGCTCAATGCGTACGACGTCGTCTACTACGCGGGAGAGGCCAACGCCGGTTCCAAGACCATCGCCATCAACCTCCCCAACGACGAGACGGTGCAGCTGGAAAAGGGCACACGCCGGTTACAACTGAAGAACGCCATGCAGGCGAAGTTCGACAGTATCCTCGTGCCCATCGCCGACATGCTCATTGCCGAAGATCAGCGCGAGCACATCACGTTCGACGCATTCTTCGGCAACACCATGTTCCACGAGGTAGCTCACGGACTGGGTATCAAGAACACCCTTACGGGGCAGGGCACCGTGCGGGAGGCGTTGCGGGAGCACGCCTCCTCGATGGAGGAGGGCAAGGCGGATGTCTTGGGTCTCTACATGGTCACCCAGCTGTTCGAGGAGGGCGAGATCACCGAGGGCGACATTCGCGACAACTACGTCACATTCATCGCCAGCATCTTCCGGTCGGTGCGGTTCGGCGCCACCAGTGCCCACGGCAGGGCAAACATGGTCCGATTCAACTTCTTCCAGGATCTCGGCGCCTTCACCCGTGACGAGGCGACGGGCAGGTACCGGGTGGACTTCGAGCGCATGGCCGTGGCGATGGCCGCGCTGTCGGAGGTGATTCTCACTCTCCAGGGCGACGGCAACCACGCAGGTGCCGGCGAGCTGCTCGGGCAGCAGGGCGTGATCTTCCCCGGGCTCCAGGCCGATCTCGACCGCTTGGCCGAGGCCGGAATCCCCGTGGACATCGTGTTCGAACAGGGAATGGACGTGCTGAACGCCGGCACAAACTGATCGGCCCACGGCGTCCTGCAATGGGCCCTGCGATTTGCGGCGGGATCCGGCGGGGTCGCAGGGTCGTGATCTAGCTCACAAAGCGAAGCGCAGGGCAAGCAAAAGGCCGGGACGAAGGGGTCCCGGCCTCTCAATGAACAGCGGGCGCAGGGTAAAACCGAGGTTCGGTTCGAATAGGGTGAACTTTAGTGTGCCACGGCTCCGCTGGCGGCGGCTGTTCAGTCCATGTAAGAAGCAATGTGCGTGCCACATGCCCTCGTCGATGTGCCCCACGTCACAGTCGGGACGCGCTCGACCTGCGGGCGTGTGGGTGTCCTTTCCCACGGAGGCGCCATGCCCTGGCTCAACACACGTCATTGGCGCTGCGACTGATTCGGAGAGCCCACACCAGGAGCCCCGTCCGCCAGCGGGACACCGACCTGTTCATGGACAGCCTGCGGGTGCTCTGGGACAACAACCCGGAAGGGCAACTCGTGCTCGAGATGTTGGATGCGACCCCCCCGCTCGACAGTATGCCGGCGTTCGAGAACCTGCTGGTCGATACGGAGGGCAACGTGTGGGTTGCAGACACCCGTTCGCCGTACACGCCCACGCCGAGTTGGAATGTGTTCGACGCGGAAGGGGTGTGGTTGGGGGGTGTCGAGGGGCCAGAGGGGTTCAGGGTGTCGCACATCGGATCGAATGCGATGGTGGGATTGTGGAAGGACGAACTGGAGGTCGAGCACGCTTTGGTGTTCGAGATTGTCAAGCCGTGAGACACAGGAGGTTGCCATGCGTCCATGGGCAGTGATTTGGGGACTATTTCTCCTGTCGGCGTGCGCCGTGGGGAGTGCGTCGTCCGGGGGTGACACGCGGGATGTTCTGAGCGGCGACCAACTCCGAGCCACCGGCGAGAGTAGCGTCGAGGCGGCCATCCGGGAGCTGCGACCCGATTGGTACATGCAGGGGCGCGAGACGACCTCGGTCAATCGAGAGGGTGCTATCGAGGTGTGTCGCGGAAACCTGCTGATTTACGTCGACGGGGAGCCTTCGCGGCGGGGCCTGGCGCAGGTGACGCTGTCCCGAGTGTTGGAGGTACGGTTCATTCGTCCCGGCCGCATGCGTCCCGACGGGAA
>JBDHHA010000032.1:0-31295 GCA_039589615.1 Gemmatimonadota bacterium | reverse complement strand
GCCGTTCTCCCTCACCGCGGAGGACGGCGCGGCCACGGCGCCGCCGGCCCTCCTCGCCGCCGCGGACCTGGTTCCCAGCTTCCGGTCGCCCGGGTCCCAGTTGACCCCCTACGAACAGGAGGTCCTGGCACAGGAAGAGGCCCGGCTGCAGGTCGAGTCCCGCCTCCGACAGTGGGAGATGGACAACGCCCATCTGCCCCGGCACCCGGCCTTCGATGACGCCCGGGTGGCTCGGGCCCCGGCGGCAGACCCCATCGTCGGGGAGAACATCGACTTCAAAGTGCCCAACATTCAGGGAAATCTCTGCACCGACTTCACAACCATCACCACCGAGGTCAAGGCGGTGGGCACCAACGGCGCCGTCGTGGTGGACCTTGCCAACCCAACGGACGACCCCTTCACCGACCCGGAGCTGCAACAGTTCAGCGACGACTTCGACAGCGACATCTACGCTGTGCTCCTCGCAAACTTCGACGCGCCGTCGGACATCGACCTCAACCAGCGCGTGTTCATGGTCCTTACGAAGGAGGTCAACAAGGTCGAGAACGCCGCGGGGTTCGTGAGCTCCACCGACCTCAACGATCCGGTGAGCTGCCCGTCCAGCAACGAGGGGGAGATCTTCTACGGCTACGTGCCCGACCCGGCGGACAGCTACGGTACCGGGGCCCGGTCACACTCCGGCGTCGTTGACAACATGCCCGCCCTCATCGCCCACGAGGTGACCCACACCATCCAGCAGACCCGGCGCCTCGGCTCGGGATTCATGTCCCGGTGGGAGGCCGAGGGCCAGGCCGACATGGCCAAGGAGTTGTTGGGGTTGTCCCAGCGGCCCGAGCAGTTAGACCAGGACCTCGGCGCGAGCGTCATCACCGGTGCCGGGCCCAACGACGCGCTGTACACCCAGCGGTTCTCCCGCCTGGGCCGGTATTTCGGGTGGGATCTGGGAACCGACAAGATCCCCGAGGCACCACACAACTGCTCGCTATTCAGCTACAAGGATCCCACGCCATCGCTCCAGTGCACCTCGGCGTTCTACTACGGTGCGTCGTGGTCGTTCCAGCGCTGGGTGGTGGACCAGTACGGAACCGCCTACGGCGGCAACGATGCCCTCACCCGGGATTGGATCGATTTGAATCCCACGCTGAGCGGCCGTGCTAACGTGGAGGCGCTCCTGGGCGTCGACTTCGACGACCTGTTCGTGCAGTGGGCGGCAATGCTCTACGTGGACGGGCGGGTGCCGGAATTGCCCGCCGAGCTTCAGATGAAGAGCTGGAACCTGTTCGACATCTACGAGAACGCGTTCCATGAGTCGCTGAAACTCAAGCCGGTGGCGAACCAGTTCCAGGCGTTCACGGAGGCCAACAGCGTCCGCGGTGGGAGCACGTTTTACACGGAGTTGCAACCGGGCGGAGCCCGGGGATCCCTGGCCATCCGCCTGCGAGACGCCGCCGACGTAACGCTCCCGACGACGATGAGTCCCCGATTCTGGATCGTCCGTCTGCAGTAGGCCAGCAAGGAGGAGGGTGCGGCATCCGGCCGCGCAAGCGGCCGCAGCCGCCCACAGCGAAGGCATGGAGAGCGGAGCGCGCCGTTTGTCCCTGCAGCGCGCGTTGGTTTGCTAGCCAGCCGATCCTGTCAACTTCGCACTAAGGCAAACCGCAGCGCGCGAAAGGGACAAATGGCGTGCTCCGCTCGACCGCGACGCAAGCGGCGCAACCGCTCACTGCGCGCTCTTGACCCACTCCTTCCACACATCCTCGGCAACCCCAACCGTCACGCGGTTCTCACACCGCACCAGCGGCATCCTGAGAAGCATCGGCTCCTCGGCAAGCTTCTCCAGCCAGCGGTCTTCCGAGAGCTGTGCGTGTTGGAGGCTGAGATCTTGGAAGCGGTGCGCGTCGCGGTTGAGGAGTGCCTCGACGCCGAACTTCTGGGCAAAGCGCCTCAGCTCTCCCTTGGAGGCGGGCCGGATTTTCAGATCGACGAAGTGGGCCTGGATGCGTCGCTCGGAGAAAAACCGCTGGGCTTTCCGGGTGTCAGAGCTCTTCTTGATACCGAAGATCTGCACGTGCATCGTCCGGCCCTCGTTCAATGCCTCAGAAAAATGCCTCGCTGTGCCACGACCGGCCGGCCGGGACTTCCCACTCCCCGGCGCGGAGCTGGCCCACCATCGTGAGCGCGTTGTTGAACACCACGGTGTCCCGGGCCACGCTCCCCCCCGTGGCCAGCTCGGCGAATTCGTGACGGGGCACGCGACGGATCGCCTCGCCTTCCCGGAACATCACCGGGGCGTTGTCCACCAACGTCGTGTGGAACTCCGCCTCCAGCGCTCGCATATCCCGCACCAGCGCGTCGATGGAGCACCCCGACACGCCGGCCGCCGCCTCATCCACACCGATGAAGAGAAACCGGCCGTACCGCCAATCCCGGGCCGCCGTCAGGGGAGCGCCGTGAGCCTTCCACTCGCCGAGGAACGCGTCGACCCGCTCCAGCAGCCGGTCGCGCTCGGTATCGTCCAGCGTCCGGTCTGCGGCGAATATCCACAGCCGGGCGTCCTCGGGCATCTCGTCGAAATCCACTCGTGGCATTCTCGATCTCCTGTTCGGCGCGCGGCAAGAATAATACTGCTCGGAGGGCGCCAGAGGTATCTTCCACCCACCCAACTCCCGGAGAGCCAGACAGCATGACCGATATCCTGAAGCACAAGGTGGCCATTGTCACCGGGGCCTCCAGCGGCATCGGCGAGGCCACCGCGCACCGGCTCGCTGCCTCGGGCGCCCGGGTCGTCCTCGCCGCCCGCCGCGTGGAACGTTTGGAGGTCCTGGCGGCGCAGATCGAGGAGCGCGGCGGGACCGCGCTGGTGGTGCCCACCGACGTGACCGATTCCCATTCGGCGCTCAGGTTGGCGCGCACGGCGGGAGACGCGTTCGGCCGGATCGACATCCTCGTGAACAACGCCGGGATCATGCCCCTGTCACCAATCGCCAAGCTGCAGGTCGACGAGTGGGACCGCATGATTGACGTCAACGTGAAGGGGGTGCTGCACTGCATCGCCGCCGTCTTGCCGGCCATGCTGGACCAAGGATCGGGACACATCATCAATGTGTCGTCGGTGGCGGGAAGGAGACCGTTCCCGTCGGGGACGATCTACAGCGCCAGCAAGTTCGCGGTCCGGGCTATCTCACAGGGGTTGCGTTTGGAGCTGTCGCCTACGGAAAAGATCCGCGTGACCGACATCGAACCCGGTGTCGTGGCCACCGAGCTGATGGATCACATCACCGACCACGAGACCGCCGATCGCTTCAAGACCAACTGGAGTGGCAAGCGGTCGCTCACTCCGGACGACATTGCCGAGACGATACTCTTCGTGGCCTCGCAGCCCGACCGCGTGAACGTGAATGAGATCTTGGTGCGGCCGACCGATCAGCCGACCTGAAGCCCCGCGGGAGCGCTGCCGCTAGGATCCCCGCCCGGCCCCAAAGACGTCCAGATAGGATCTGAGGAGATCCATGCGAAGGTCGTAGGTGCCGCCCCGCGGCACCTGGGGACCGAGCTCCTCCCACAGGGAGACCGCGCCTGCAATGTCACCGAGGCGGAGCTTGGCGGTGATCCCACCGGCCAACACTTCCTCGGGAAGCATCCATCCATCCCCTTCGAGGAGGGATGGCAACATCACGTCCGCCGTCCGAGACAGCTCTTGGAAGTCCCACGTTGCCAGCGCGTACCGGAAGGCAATCGCCTCCCGTGGCAACTCCGGAGCGTTGTGGCGGTCCATGTACGCCCTGATGTCCCGGAAGAGGGTCTCGTCCGCGACGCCCGCAGTACCGCGACCGATCTCCACCTCCATATCGAGCGCTCTGGAGGTCCACAGTCGCCAGTCGCTCGGCGGTCGGTCTCCATCCAGCGCGCTGAGCCACTCCTCCCACCGATGGATCGCTCCGCGAAATTCGAAGGGGAGCCCTTCCTGCGGGGGCTCCGTGCCGTCTCGCAGGGCTCGGAGGGTGGCACTCAGCGCCCGGGCTCCAACAGGCTCGATCTCAGGCATGGCGACAACCATCTCCGAGCCCAACGGCGCTTGTCTGTCGAAGAAGGGGGCCGTCAGGTCGAACCGCTCCACCGCCAGCTGTGCAAAGCCCGACGCGGTACGTCCGAGGTAGCGCACACGTTCCGCGAAGAGATCCACGGCCGGATAGAAGTCCGAGTTCGGCTGCCCCCAATCGTCGAGCAACGGGGCGAGCGCGGCCCGGTGGCTCACACGCGTGCCCTCCAAGGCCTCCCGCGTGATCGGCAGGATGTTGCAGAGATCGTCCACCAGCCGCGGCATGTTCGCGACAGACCAATCGGCTTGCGGCATGGTTTCGGCTTTGGACGCCACTACGAGCATGTCCGTTACATCCGTGAGGAATATCTCGTATGAGGGGAAATTCTCGTGCAGGGCCGCAACGATGCTCAGCACCATCGCGTCATCGATCTCGTACAGGTGAATCCACTGACCAAACACTCCGTCGTCTGCCAGGTAGCGGCGAATGTGTTGGTAAAACTCCGTGGTGAAGAGACTCGAAACGCCGCTCACCCAGGGATTGGATGGCTCGGAAAACACGAGGTCATACTCTTCCTCGGCGGCGGCAAAGTACGTTCTGGCATCCTCGATGACGATGGTGGAACGGGGATCGTCGAACACGCGCCGATTGGCGGGATAGAACTCCCGCGAGCCGCGGATCATCTCCGGCTCGATCTCCACCGTGATGATCTCCTCGAGGGCATCGCTGGCAAAGAGCACGTGGGACGACATGCCCGACCCCTGGCCGATGACGGCGGCTCGCCGGGCATCGGGCCGATGGGCCAGGGTGATGAGCGGGGCGAGCGTCTGCGTCGATTCATCGCCTATGAGTGGCACCTTGGTCGGTGAATCGCCGCACGCCTGGAACCAATCCCGATGCAGCGATGCGTCGGGTTTCCCATTCGTGATGATCGTCAGCATATTCTCGTCCGGCGTGTCCAGCACCGAGATGGTGGCGGTCCGCCCGTCCTGATGAAACACTGATTCCACCGCTCCGGGCTCGAAGATGTTCCCCCGGCGGAATACGCCGCTGGCCAGTAGCGTGGGATCGAAGCGCTGCGTTATCGCCGCGGTCCCGGTCACGAAGACCGTGGCCGAAATGGCGGCATACGCAAACCGGAGCGCCATCTTGCTTTGGCCCGCAGCTACGAACAGGATCCAGACCCCGAGGGCCATGTCCAGCGCGGCGCCGGTGACGAGGAGCGCCTTCAGGCCGATGAGCGGCAGCGCGATCAGTCCGGCGATGATCACGCCAACGATGGAGCCCAGCGTATTGATCCCGTAGACGGCGCCGATGGCGCGCTCACCCGTTCCCGACGTGAGCAGCGTGCGTGTGATGAGCGGTAGGGTGATGCCGGCGCAGAACGTGGAAGGGAGCATCACCGCGAGGCAGATGATGTACCGCGATAGCGTGAAGCCGGCGTAGCCGCCGCCGGTCTTGGCGAATGCAGCGAGCAGTTCGGCGATCCATCCGAAGGATGCGATGTACAATGGAAGCGTTGCGAGGGCGGTCAATCCCATCACCCACTGGACGATGCCCAAGGCCCGAAGGGGCTGCTTCCACCCATCCGATCGGTTCCGCACCCAAAAGGCCCCCAGCGCCAACCCGAGAATGAACGCCGAGAGCATCAGCTCGAAGGAGTGCGTGGCGCTGCCCAACACCAAGGCGAGCATGCGCAACCAGCTGATCTCGTAGATGAAAGAGGCCAGCGCCGTCCCGAAGCTGACGGCCAACAGGAACGGCAACAAACGTTGAATTGGAGTGGCACCCGCCGTTTGGGGAACCTGGGGCTCCATTGCCACTTCGTAGGGCTGGTCCTCGTCCAGCGGGAACCAGTGGGTGAGGAGATAGGACACCAGCGCCGCGGTGAGATTGAGCAAGCCGGCAAACACGAGTGTGCCGGGCAGCCCGGCGGTCTTGAGCAGGTAGAAGCCCGCCACCAACACACCGGCGGCTGCGCCCAGGCTATTGGAGAAGTAGAGCAGCGAGATCGTTTGGCCCGGCGCAGACGAAAACCTTCGCAAGACACCCGCCACCATCAGTGGGAAGGTCATGCCCAAGAGCATCGCCTGGGGGAGGATCAGCGCCCCGGCGATGCTCCACTTGATCGCCGTGAGGAAGATGCTGCCGGCCAGCGCCGGGAAGATGGTGTCGTACGCGAAGCCGGTTACCCAGAGGTAGATCCCATGAAACACGAGGGCGATGATGGCGAGGGCGAGTTCCGCGAAGGCATATCCGCGCAGCGGGTCCCGCAACCTCTTGGACCGCTCGCCGATAATCATCGCACCAATCGCCATGCCGCCCAGGAAGATCGTGAGCACCAGAACCTGGGAGTACGCTGTGTGCCCCACGAACAATCCGAGATACCGCGCCCAGATCGACTCGTAGATGAGCCCGGCCGCACCGGAGAGAACGAAGATGATGTATGCCGTCAGTCTCATGAAGGACCTCGGTCGATGTGCACGGTTCAAACGGGAGCCAATCTAACAGTTGCCGAAAAGGGCTCCAAAATCATGAGCCCTTGAACATTGCTCCACAGTCGTCATTTTGATATCCACGTTCCAGCGGCAGCGCCAAGCCACCGTGACGCATCTCACTCTACCAAGGATCACAGTGCAACCACCCGAACGCCTGCTCACGGGCCCCGGGCCCTCAAACCCGCACCCCCAAGTCATGGAGGCCCTCGCGGCTCCCCTCGTGGGACACCTCGATCCGTTCTTCCTGGGAGTCATGGACCAGACCATGTCCGACCTCCGGACCGTATTCGGCACGGGAAACCACCACACGATTCCCATGTCCGCCACCGGGAGCGGGGGTCTCGAGACCATCATGCTCAACCTGCTGGAGTCCGGCGACGAGGCCGTGGTGGGCATCATCGGCTACTTCGGCCAGCGCTTGAAGGCGATGGCCGAGAAGGCGGGAGCGACGGTCCGCACCCTGGAGGAGGATCTGGGACAGATCATTGATCCCGCCCGCCTCGAGGTGGAGCTACGGAAGAAACCGGCCAAGCTGGTTGCGGTGGTCCACGCGGAAACGTCGACGGGGGCGTGCCAACCGCTGAACGAGCTGGCCAAGATCGCCCACGACCACGGCGCGTTGTTCGTCGTGGATTGTGTGACGTCTCTGGGTGGTATGGCCGTGGACGTCGACGAAACAGGCATCGACGCCGCAGGGTCGTGCTCGCAAAAATGCGTCGGCGCGCCTCCGGGGTTGGGACCGGTGACGTTCGGGCCCAAGGCCATCGAGGCCGTTCACAGGCGCAAGCACACCAACCCCACGTGGTATTTCGATCTCGACTTGCTCTTCCAGTACTGGGGTGAGTCCGGCGGCGGCGATCGCGTGTTTCATCACACCGCGCCCGTGGCGAACATCTACGCGTTCCATCGGGCACTCCAATTGATTCTGGAAGAAGGGCTCGAGAACTGCTACCAACGGCATCGGGACGCCCACGCCCATCTCGTGGCCGGTTTGGACGTCCTGGGCTGCTCCCTGTTCACCCCCGAGAGCCACCGGCTCCCCATGCTCAACGTGGTGAACATCCCCGAAGGGGTAGATGACGCCACCGTGCGGACGAAGCTCCTCGATCGGGGCATCGAGGTGAGTGCGGGGTTTGGTCCGTTGAAAGGCAAGGCGTGGCGGATCGGCCTGATGGGGTACAATGCGGATCCGGCCCGAATCGACGTGTTGCTGGGCGGGCTGGAGGAGGTGTTGAACGAGGAGCGGGGGTAGGCAACAGCCCCGTTCGCCGGACCGTCCAGAACGTAGGACCAAAGTCCAATATCGCCCATTCGGGGACTCTCCCAAATTCTGCCAATTGTACCGGGAACACCGCGCGACATCACCGGCCGATTGAGCCGGAGGGAGAGACTCGCTTCCCATGACGATCCGATCATTCCTACTAGCGACCGTACTCCTTTCTTCTATTGCTGTGCGGCCAGCCAACGCTCAGGAGACAGCAGATTCCACGGCTGCGGATACCGAGCAAGAGGAGCTCACTCGGTCCCGGGAGATCGTGGGGCGGCTCACCGTCATTGGCGATACGCTCGCCGATCTCATCACATCCCAGCGTGGCACGACGGAGGACGAGGAACGAGAGCTGCTTCGCATGCAGGCGATCCGCCTCGTCGGTGAGATTCGTGATCTGGATGACGAGTTGCTCGGACTCCTCCCGAGGCTCGACTCGACCGATGCCGCCGTCGATTCGATTCTGGGGTCGTTTCGGACCTTCGTCGGATTCCTCATTCGGGAATACGACAACTCCGTCGACACCTATGCGGCGAGGCTAAGCACGCTGCGGGAGCGCCGGTCGCGAATGGAGCCCGGAAACCTCGGGGATCTCGAGGCCGACATTAACACGGCTCAGGTGCGGCTGGATACGGTCCTGGCGGGCCAAATGGCGATGCTCGCCACGGCGGATTCGGTGGGCATCGACGTGTCCCGCCGATGGGATGACCTCGACCGGTTCCTCACCACCCGTGCCGAGAGCCAGGTCGGACGCCTGCTCATCGCGGACAGCGAGCGGGACCGGCTCGCAGTACAGGTGCGAGATGCGGAACGAGCGGGAACATCGGAGACCGAGCTTGCGCTCCTCCGCACCAGACAGCGGCTTGCGGACCAACGGGTCGCGGGGCTCGTAGCCAGTCTTCGCAACTCCTCCGGCCTGCTCGATCGTCGGGACATCGAGACGGTGCAGTACCGTCAAGCCATCATCGAGGCCACCGGCGAGGTCACCAGTGACATCCTCAACGTCCGCGTGCTCTTCGGTGTGATCGGCGAGTTCGTATCTCGGGGGTGGGCGGGGGTTCGGGCGTACGCGCCCACCCTCTTCGTTCGTCTCCTCATCCTCATCGGATCGGTGTTCCTCTTCCGCCTCCTGTTTCGTGTGGCGTGGCGGATCTCCCGCAAACAGAACCGGCCTCAACTCTCCAGCCTCCTGGCCGATCTGATCGGGCGGATGATCGCCCCCATCGGAACGATCGTGGGGTTCCTTGCCGGCTTGTGGTTCATCGGCACCAACCTGGGGGCGCTCGTCGCCGGAGTCGGCGTCCTCGGCATCATCGTGGGCCTCGCCTTACAGGATTCCATGAGCAACTTGGCGGCCGGCCTCTTCATCTTGATCTACCGGCCGTATGAGCGGGGTGACCTCATCAGCGCCGGGGGCGTCGTGGGAAAGGTCAGAGCGCTGGGTCTCGCGAGTACCTCCATCGTGACGCTCGACAACCGGCTCCTACACGTTCCGAATCGCAAGATCTGGAGCGAAGTCATCGAGAACAGGTCGGCGGAGGACGTTCGCCGCGTCGAGGCCATCGCCAAGGTCAGCTACCGGGACGACCTCGAACCGCTCTTCGCGTCGCTGCGCGACCTCCTCAGTGCGCATGAGAAGATTCTGCAGCACCCGGAGCCATTCGTGTTTGTCACCGAGCTGGGGGATCCGTGGATCACGATCAAGGTGTGGGGCTGGGCCACCACGGACGACTGGTGGGAGGTGACGACAGAGCTTCCAAGTCTCATCCGGGCCCACTTCCAGGACGAGGGTGTCGAGACGCCCCTGCCCCGGTGGGCGTGGCCCGTGGGGCGCGGTGCCGGTGTGGAAACGGAGGACGACTAGTAGAGGGTGATGGCCCGACCCTCACCGCCCACGTAGAATGACCAGCCAGCCCCGCCCCGGCTCCACGCGAACGGCCCGGGCGGGATCGAAGCCGGCAGCCTCCTGAAATTCCCGGATGGGCGGTGCGGTGAGCGTCGCGCCTTGGGGATCGATTCCCAACTTTTCCCAGTCGATGGTGAGGCGTACGTCCACCGCCTCCTCCGCCCAGCTCGCGAGGGACACCATCGTTTGCCCTTCCTTGATGTACGCCGTCGCCAGCACGTCCGGGTGGTTCGTTGCGATGGGGTGGTCCGGCACCCAGTACCCCACCATACGGCTCTCCTCGATCCCGAACTCGTCCCACACCTGCCACAGGGCCGTGGGATCACCCGCCCAGGGGAGGCGCGCCGTCATCCCGTAGAGCATTCCGCGCCACGGATTGCCCCCGTCCTGTAGCATCTCACCCATGAGGCCGAATGGAACTCCCGCCAGCTCGGTCATCCAGAAGTCGGGACGGGAGTCATAGTCGAAGTACTCACCGAACCACAGGCGGTTGATGTACGGGAAGTGCTCCAGGTACAGGTTCGCACTGTTGGCGAACCCGTCGCGCACGTTGAACTGATTTGCCGAGTGGAGATCGATGAGCTTCCCGGGACCGCCTCGATCGAGAATCTTCCGCACCCGTTTCATCGTGGTGCGATCGAATGCCACGTCGTCGATATACAGCCCGTCGATGCCCACGTTTTGCACCAACCAGTTGAGTCCCTCCAGGTAGTAGTTGTGCCACCGAGACACACCGCTGTTGATGACCGCGGCGTCCTTCAGTCGCGGCACGTACCAGCCGGCGATGTAATCCTGGTCGAGGTGTTCTTGGAGCCACGGGGGTCCTCCGCCCTGGCCGAACGACAGGATCTCGTCGCCGAGACTCCGCAGCGCGAATAGCTCGTGGGCCCGATTCGTGAGCTCTCGGACCGTGTAGTAGATCTTGACCTTCATGTCCCGGGCGTGTCCCGAGTCGACGTACGCGATCATCTCGTCGGGCACGATGAACGGATAGTTGATGAACGGATTCACCCTGTTGGCGTGGTGCACGTTCACCGTGTTGGCTCCCAGCGCCGCGATGGAGTCCACCGGCGTGAATCGGTGGTAGAACCGCGTGCGCCACTGGGCGGCCGTGTCGATGGGCTTGAAGGGCGTGAGGGCGAGGCGGAAATCGTAGTGCTGAACCTCTCCCGTCTGCATGGTGCGGTGGCCGCTGAAGCACCGCACCATGAACGCATCGCCCTCCTCGGACATCCGGCAACCGCCCTGCCCCTCGTTCTCCCACGAGGCCGGCATGATCAGCGGTTTGCGAAGATAGAAGTTCGTGTTCAGCGGCCGGACGTATCGGTCGTCCCGCATGCTGAACTGCAGCCCGGCGTTCACGTCGCCGACCCACGCGCCGTCCTGGTTGTGCTCTACATCCCACTGCCAGTCGAACGCCGCCGGACGGAAACCGCCCTTGTACCCCATTCCCATCATGTACTTGGCGACGTCCGCGGCGACGGGAATCTCCAACCGGACGTCGGCGAGGGTCACGGCCTCGGTGGCCTGGAGGGCCACACGGAACTCGATGTTGCCGTCGAACTCCATCGCTCCGTGCACGTCCATGACGAGGGCACCGGAGACGTTCCGGGCGTCCCACATGGCCACGCCGGCGTTCTGCCTGGTGTACCGAAAACCCTCGCCCTCCCACGACAACGTGTTCCCCCCGGCGTCCTCGACGACCAGTCTGACGGGAGCCGACACCACCCGCCGCGGCGCGTCGTCCAGGTGGGTCATCTCGTAGCTGAAGAAGCTCTCGATGGCGGCCGGGAATCCGTTTCGCCCGACGGTGACCCGCCTACCCAACACACTCACCCGATTGCCGTCCACCTCCACCGGTGTGAACGGCGTCACCAATTCGTCGTCCATGGCAATGCCGGAGTTGAGCCACCGCAACCTGGAATGGCGCCACGGCTCGTCGTCGCCTGATGCGGGAATCACCACGGAAGACACGTTCAGGGACACCGGGAGCGTGGTGGGCGCTTCGCCTTCCGGCGCGATGGTGACCTCACCCGCGTACGTCCCCGGCGCCGCACTTTCGGGCACCTGCACCCCAAACCACAACGCCTGCACCTTTCCCTGCTCCACCGACACCGTCTTGGCAAACTCGTCACCGAAGGAATCCACGCCGCCGGTGTTGAAGCTGCTGAACGCAGAGCCGGCAATGACGCCTCGTCCGCTCGTCGCCCTCAGGTCGGTGAATGTCACGGAGAGATTTCGGATCGGCCGCCGCACGGCGTAGAGGCCGATCTGGAACGCGTAGAATTCACCGCGATCTGCTGCGCCCTGAATCGCCGCCCCGGGACCACTCTCGATCCACCGGAAGGGGAGATCGGTGGTCATTCTAATGGGATTGGATCGATCCTCGGGAAACAACAGGTACGACGCCTGCGGGTTCGATTGCTCCAGCGCGGCGACCTCGTCCTCCGTGGCGATGACCTCCATGGGGAAGAAACCGTTAAACGCATCGACGGATTGGATCTCCACGACCGTTGCGCGCGGGAGGTTCCGCCAGGCACCACCGGGGAGTTCCTCGGAAGTGAGCTGGTGGCGTCGAAGCCAGTCGGCCGAGGCGGTGGCCGCCGGCTCGGGATACGTCACGGTGGGATAGTTGGATCGCCCCTCCATGATGTACGGCAGGTAGTACGCGTAGTACTCCCCTGCGCCGGACACCGGCTCGAACGCGAAGTCCCCGGAGGCTCTGGTGATCTCGAGGCGGGCCACGTTCGCCACCCGGGCGCCGGTCCGACCATCGACGATGATGGTTTCCTTACGGTCGGGGTCGAGGTCTCTGCGGCGCCACGGGATGTGGACGGTCACCGCACCGGCGTCGCCGTCGACGCGGAGAATCACCCTGTGATTTCCCAGGGAGTCTGGAGTCCACGTGCCGACCCCGTACTGGACCTCCTGGGAGCGTGCGCCCGTGGAGAGTACTGACAGAGACAGCAGGGTTAGTGCGAACGTGCGGGGAATTGCCAAGGAGCGTGTCATGCGTGCCTCGAAGGAAGTCTTCACCGTTGACCATGCAACAATAATCACGAAGCGCGCGCGGAACGAGTTACCAGTCCAAGATTCTCTTGTGGCGTCGTGGTTTCAGCGCTTTCTTCTCCCCATACTCCACCGGTACGGAATACATGCACGTCAATAGACTGATACTCGGCTTGGGCTTGGTCGTGGGATTCCTCGGTTGTCGCGGCGCGCCGCCGGCCAAGAAGGTCCTGGTCATCGGCCTCGACGGCATCCGGGTCGACATTCTCGCCGAGGTGCCCACCCCCAACATCGACCGTCTCGCCGCCGGTGGACTCTTCAGCGACCGCGCCCGGACCAACGTGCGGACCGTGAGCGGCCCCGGATGGTCGAGCATGCTCATCGGCGCCCGCACGGACAAGCACCTGGTGGACGGCAACGACTTCACGGGCAACGACTACGCCACGTATCCCGACTTCCTGACGCGGCTGGAGCGAGTCGATCCATCGTTCAACACCTTCGCGGTGGTGGATTGGGCACCCCTGGGAACGACGGCATCCGGCGGGCCCTTCCTCAGCGACGCCATCGACGAGTTGCTGTTCTTCGACGGTGGTGAGTTGGGATACGGGCCGGCAGATTCCCTCTCCGTCGCCGCCGCCGCCGAGCGCCTGGCAAACCAGGACCTCGATGCGGCCTTCGTTTACATCGGCGACCCCGACGAGGTCTCCCACGCCACCGGCACGTTCGCGCCGGAGTACTACGCCGCCATCGAAGTTGCAGACCGTCTCGTGGGGCACCTGGTGGCCGCAATAGAAGGGCGGCCCACGTACGCCGACGAGGACTGGTTGATCCTGATGTCCACGGATCACGGGCGGGACGACGAGGGAGGACACGGCGGCGATTCAGACAACGAGCGGACAATCTTCTTCCTCGCTCACGGACCCTCGGTGAGCCCGGGTGGGCCCGAGACCCCTCCCAACATCGTGGACGTCGCGGTGACGGCTATGACCCACCTGGGCGTAACCGTCGATAGCGCGTGGAACCTGGACGGACGGGCCGTGGGACTGAGCGGGCAGAATTGATCATGCCCCGTGGACTCGTACGCTGCCTGAGCCTCGGCGCCGCATTGGGCGCATGGGGCTGTTCGCCGTCCGGCGTCGCCTTTCACAGCGATTTCGCCGACGTGAGTCGCGTGTGGATCGGGCCCGAGTACTACGCCAACCGCCTGTTGGACTGGCGCATCCAGGATGGCCGCCTGGAATCCATCGAGGGCAGCACGGCGAAACCGATGCGCACCGTCCACCTCCTGACCCACGCGCTTCGCGAACGATCCGGAACGCTGACGATGGCGGTACGCACCGGCCCTATCGAGCCCGGCAACGCACCAGAGGAGCACACATGGACGGGATTCCTCCTCGGCGTGGGCGGCGACCACGTGGATTTCCGCATTAGCGCGCTGAGTCACCACTGGCCGGGAGAGGACGGCGGGCTGATCGTCGCAGTGGATGGAACGGGGAGAATCGTGGCACGGGACAACGCACACGGCGACGGCCCTCGGGGACCGCGTGGCGACTATCCGTTGAGCGCCTGGCCCCTCATCGAGCCGGCTGCCGCAGCGGTGTCGGGTCGGTCCAACGACTTCACGTTGCACCTAGATGCGGAGGCAACAGGGGACGCCTACCGGCTCCACGCGGTTGCGGTGGATGCCGTCACGGGCGACACGCTCGCCACCGCGACATACGATGGCATCGATGCCGATCACTTCTCCGGCAACGTCGCCCTGGTGTCGCACCACAGCCCCAACGTCACCGGGCCGGGGTACTGGTTCCGGGATTGGCGCGTTGCCGGATCCAAGGTGGTACATCATCCCGAGCGGGCGTTCGGACCCATCATGGGGGCCATGCATACGCTGAGCCGCGGCACGCTCAAGATCACCGCGCAGATGGGGCCCCTCGGTCCGGCCGACAATCGTACGGCGGAATTCCACGTACGTCGCGGCGGGAGGTGGCGCACAGCCGCCACGGGGGAGCTGGTGGAAGACAGCTACACCATCCCCTTCCGCGTCGACGGTTGGAACGACGACGGCGACACGCCGTACCGCATCGTCTACGAGTTGCGTACCGGTGGCGATACGACGCGGACCTACGAGTACGCCGGCACCATACGCCGCCCCCCCGTCGACCGCGACACCGTCGTCCTGGGAGCGTTCACCGGAATCGACATCGCCTCCGGAGGGGGGCGCCACTGGAACCACGGAAGCATCTGGTATCCCCACAACGAGCTGGTAGCCGCCGTGCGACATCACGACCCGGACATGCTCTTCTTCTCAGGAGACCAGATCTACGAAAGCGGCTTGGGGGGGGTCATCCGCCAGCCCACCGACTTGGCGGTCCTCGATTACCTGTATCACTGGTACCGCTTCGTATGGGCGTTTCGGGACCTCACCCGGGACGTTCCCACCGTGGCAACCCCCGACGACCACGACGTGTACCACGGCAACATCTGGGGGGCCGGTGGGATCAAGGCGGAGGGCGACTTCAGGCCTGTCGCCGACAACGGCGGATACATCATGGATCCCCGCTGGGTGAACGCCGTGCACCGCAGCCAGACGTCCCACCTGCCCGATCCCGTCGACCCCACGCCCATCGAGCAGGGCATCACCGTGTACCACACGGACGTGGAGTATGCCGGCGTCAGCTTCGCCGTCGTGGCCGACCGGATGTTCAAGTCGCCGCCGAGACGGCTGATCCCCGAGGGACAGGTGGTGAACGGGTGGTTCCAGAATCCCGATTTCGACCCCACGACCCAGGCCGACGTACCCGGTGCGGTGCTCCTGGGGAACAGGCAGCTGCAATTCCTGGAACAGTGGGCCGGCGACTGGAGTGATGGAACCTGGATGAAGGTGCTCCTGTCCCAAACCCTGTTCAGCAATCTCGCCACCATCCCCGACACGGCCACCAGCGGAGCAGTTCTACCGAGCCTGGCGCACCCCGATCCCGACGAGTACGTGGAGAACGACAAGAAGGCCGCCGACGCGGACTCCAACGGATGGCCCCAGTCGGGACGGAACCGGGCGTTGCGCACGATTCGCAAGGCCTTTGCGTTCCACGTCGCCGGCGACCAGCACCTGGGAAGCTTCAGTCGCTACGGGATCGACGATTTCAACGACGCCGGGTACGCGTTCGTCGTGCCCGCCAGCGCCAACCTCTGGCCGCGACGGTGGTATCCCCCTGAGCCCGGCGCCAATCGGGAACCCGGGGCCCCCCGCTATACCGGCGAACATTTTGATGGCTTCGGCAACCGAATGACGGTGCGCGGCGTGACCAACCCGGTGAAATCGGGCGTCGAACCCACGGCGCTCTACGACCGCAATCCCGGCTACGGCATCGTCCGCTTCAACCGCACCACCCGGGACATCACCGTCGAAGCGTGGCCCCGGTGGGTGGATCCGGGTGCGCGAGGTGCGGAGCAGTTCCTGGGATGGCCCATGACCGTGAACCAGCTCGACAACTACGGCCGCCGGGCAGCGGGGTACCTTCCCACGATTACCGTGAGCGGAATGACCGGGCCGGTGGTTCGGGTCACCGACGAATCCACCGGAGAGGTGGTGTACGCGCTGCGCATTACGGGGACCAGCTTTCGGCCGAAGGTGTTTTCCACCACCACCACGTACTCGGTGTGGGTGGGCGAGCCCACGGGCCCCAACAGAACGTACGGCGGGCTCCGCGTCACCACCGATGAGAGCGAGTCCCTTGAAATCGTTTTTTGAGGTTCTCCCGGTTTTGCAGCCCCTTCCCTCCCCCGGGATGAGCCACGGAATCCACGGAAACCACGGACCCCCACCCAACCCATCTCCTGTGGTGCCCCCCTCCACCCCGACAGGGGTTGCCCAGTGAAGAGAGAAAACAGATCAAACGGAAAAGCCGAACAGTCATGGGGGCGGCGGTGGGTGTTTCCGTGGATTCCGTGGATTCCGTGGCCATGTACTTTGGGTGCTGCCCGTGTCGCGATTGCGGCGCTCGGCGCCGCCGGGTTCGCCGTCGGGTGCACCCCCAGGAAGATCGAGCCCAACATCGTATTCATCTATATAGACGACTTGGGCTGGAGGGACGTGGGGTTCATGGGGAGCCGGTACTATGAGACCCCCCACGTGGACGGACTGGCCGCCCAAGGGATGGTGTTCACCAACGCCTACGCCAACGCGCCCAACTGCGCGCCGAGCCGCGCCAGCTTGATGACGGGCCAGTACACGCCCCGGCATGGGATCTACACCGTGAACAGCGCGGCGCGCGGTCCCTCCCGGCTCCGAAGGATCGTCCCTCCCGAGAACAAGACCACGCTCGACCTGGAGGCCGTGACAATCGCCGAGGCACTCCGGGACGCCGGATACGCCACCGGCCACTTCGGGAAGTGGCATCTCGGCGGCGCCGGTCACCTGCCCACCGACCAGGGCTTCGACGTCAACGTGGCAGGCCGGGAGTACGGGAGTCCGCCCGGCTATTTCTATCCCTATGCAAACCGCACCAATCAACTCGGTGACTTGCAGACCGGAGGCGCCGACGGTGAGTACCTCACCGACCGGCTGACGGACGAAGCGCTCCGTTTCATGGAAGACCATTCAGAGGAGCGGCCCTTCTTCTTGTACCTGTCCCACTACGCCGTCCACACACCATTACGCGCCAAGGAGGAGATCGTCGAGCGCTACCGGACAAAGGAAGGAAGCGACGGACACGACAACCCTGTCTACGCCGCCATGGTCGCCAGTGTGGACGAAAGTGTCGGGAGAGTCCTGGCCAAGCTGGACGAGCTGGGCCTCAGCGACAACACCGTCGTCATCTTTTATTCGGACAACGGCGGGTACGGGCCCGCCACGTCCATGGCGCCCCTCAGGGGCTCCAAGGGCATGCTGTACGAGGGCGGCATTCGCGAGCCATTGGTCGTGCGGTGGCCCGGACACGTGGCGCCGGGGAGCTCCAGTGACACGCCGGTCATCGGAACCGACTTCTACCCCACCCTGCTCGCCATGGCGGGGGCCGGGCTCCCCGTTGCCCACGAGCTGGACGGCGTGAGCCTGCTGCCGATTCTCACACGAGGAGGAGCGTTGCGGAAGCGGCCGATCTTCTGGCACTTTCCCGCCTACCTCGAGGCCGATCGCAGCGTGGAAGGCCCGTGGCGCACCACACCCGCGGGCGCCGTGCGCTTCGGGGATTTCAAGCTCATCGAGTTCTTCGAGGACGGACGGCTCGAGCTGTACGATTTGGCGCGCGACATCGGTGAGGAGCACAACCTCGCGAACGAGATGCCGGACAAGACCCGCGAGCTGCACGACCTTCTCCTCGACTGGCGGGAGGCCGTGAACGCGCCGGTTCCCACGGAGCGCAACCCCGCCTACGATCCTGCGTTGCGGGGCACCGGAAGATGAACTGATGCGCCTGGTCACGGCAGGAGCTTGTGCCGCGGCAATCTTCTCCGCAGCGTGCGGCGACGGTGCCGAGCGGCCCAGCGTGATCGTCATCATCGCGGACGACGCCGGATACGTGGACTTCGGCTCATACGGCAGCACCGAGTTTCCTACCCCCAACATCGACGCCATCGCCGCGCGGGGCGTCCGCTTCACGGCCGGCTACACGACCGCGTCGGTGTGCAGCCCTTCCCGGGCAGGGCTGATCACGGGGCGGTACCAGCAACGGTTCGGCCACGAGTTCAACCTGCCCCGCACACCCCAAGCGGGATCTCTCCTCGAGAACATGGGCCTGCGGCTCGATCAACGGACCCTCGCCGACGCCATGCAGGCGCTCGGGTACCGCACCGCGGCCATCGGCAAGTGGCACCTGGGATACACCACCCCCTACCACCCCCTCGAGAGGGGCTTCGACGAATTTTTCGGCTTCCTCCACGGGAGCCGGAGCTATTTCCCCATCACGCGAGACATGGACGGCGGCACCCGGATCCTCCGGAACGACGCGCCCCAACCCGAGCAGGGATATCTCACCGACGTGCTTGCCGACGAGGCGACGGCGTTCATCGAGCGGAACCGCGACCAGCAGTTCTTCCTCTACCTGTCGTTCAACGCCGTCCACACGCCGATGCACGCGAAACCCGAACACGAGTCTCGCTTTGCCTCGATCGACGACGAGCGACGCCGCACACTGGGGGGCATGACGTTGGCGCTCGACGAGGCGGTGGGACAGATCACGGCGAAGCTCGACGACCTCGGCCTGCTGGAGAACACGCTCGTCTTCTTCATCAACGACAACGGCGGGGCTACCAACAACGCGTCGACCAACGGTCCGCTCCGGGGACAAAAGGGGGACAAGTTCGAGGGCGGCATTCGTGTTCCGTTCATGGTTCAGTGGCCCGCGACCCTCCCCCAGGGCGTGGACTACGCCCTTCCGGTGAGCGCATTGGATATCTTTCCCACCGTCACCTCAACGGTGTCCGGCCGGACGGCGGACTCATCTCTGGATGGCGTGAACCTCCTGCCGTATCTCACAGGGGAGATCGCGGACCGACCCCACGAGATGCTTTACTGGCGCCGCGGCGTCGTCGCGGCCGTTCGCCGAGGCGACTGGAAACTGATCCGCGTGGCCGGCGAGCCGGCCTGGCTGTTCGACCTGGCCGACGACCCATGGGAAGAGCGGAATCGGTTATCCGACCACCCTGCCCTCGTCGAGGAGTTGCTGGAGGCGCTGGACGGGTGGGAGGCCGACATGGTCGAGCCGCTGTGGCGCACCGACCCTTACTGGACACAAAACCAAATCGAGAAACACAGGGCCAATCAATGAGCAAACACCATATTATCACGCGTCGTGACTTCTTGCGGTGTTCGAGTGCCGCCGTGGCCGGCACCGCCCTTCTTCCCAGTCTGTCGTGCCGGCCGCGATCCACCGTGCGGTTCGGTCTCGTCACCGACGCACACTACGCCGATACGGACCCTCGGGGGACCCGGTTCTTTCGCCAGTCTCTCGACAAGATGGCCGAGTGCGTCGACTTCATGAACTCGCAGGACGTCCGGTTCCTGATGACCACCGGGGACTTCAAGGACGAAAGCGCCGCTCCAGTCGAAGCCGACACGATCCGCTACCTGCAGACCATCGAGGCCGCATACCAGGAGTTCGCCGGGCCTACCTACCATGTCCTGGGCAACCACGACATGGACAGCATCGCGAAGGCGCAGTACCTGGAGAACGTGGAAAACACCGGCATCCCCAATGATCGGAGCTATTACTCGTTCGATGTCGGCGGGGTGCACTTTGTCGCCCTCGACGCCTGCTTCACGAGTGACGGCGCGGACTACGACCGGGGGGACTTCGACTTGCGAGATACGAATGTGTCGCCCACGGAGCTGGATTGGCTCCGAAGCGATCTGGCGGGCACATCCAATCCGGTCGTCGTGTTCGTCCATCAGTTGCTGGACGGGGAAGGCGCTGCCTTCGTCAACAACTCGCCTGACGTCCGACAGGCCCTGCAGGACGCGGGGAACGTGCTGGCCGTCTTTCAGGGTCACGTGCACACGGGCGGCCAGAGCTACATCGAGGGGATTCACTACTACACGCTGAAGGCCATGGTCGAGGGCTCGGGCCCGGACCACAGCAGTTACGCCACAGTGGAGATCGATCTCGACCGAGGTATCACCATCACCGGCTACCGGCAGGCGATCAGCGCGTCGCTGGACAACGAGCCGGCCTAGCATCATGGCAGACCAGGGTCCAGGAACCCATCCGTCCATCGAGGTGGTCGAAGGCACCGGAGAGCCAGAGCGACTGCGCACGGTGATCGTGCCCGACCACGCTCTGCTGTCGATCACCATCGCGGATCGCATCGTGGAGATCGTCGAACGGGAGACGGCGGCGAGGGGCCACTGCGTTCTCGGCCTGCCCACCGGCAGTACGCCGGTGGGCGTATACCACGAGCTGATCCGTCGTCACCAGGACGGTGACCTCGACTTTTCCCGCGTCGTGACCTTCAACCTCGACGAGTACTATCCCATGGAGCCGGACAGCCTCCACAGCTACCACCGGTTCATGGCGGAACACCTGTTCAACCACGTCAACGTCGACCCGAGCAACATCCACATACCCGACGGCACGGTAGACCGCGACGCGCTGGCCGAGTACTGTGCCGGCTACGAGGCGGCCATCGAGGCCCACGGCGGAATCGACTTTCAGATCCTCGGCATCGGCCGGAGCGGTCACATCGGCTTCAACGAGCCGGGATCGTCGCCGACCTCCCCCACCCGATTGATCACCCTCGACACGATCACACGGATGGACGCCGCAGCGGACTTCTTCGGCGAGAAGAACGTGCCCCGGGAAGCCATCACCATGGGTATCGCCACCATCCTGGGCGCCCGGGAGATCGCCCTCATCGCGACGGGGGAGCACAAGGCCCGGATCATCCAGCGGACAGTGGAAGGCGACGTGTCCCAGGACGTCACCGCCACCTTCCTCCAGCGGCACGAGAACGCATCCGTGTACCTCGACCAACCCGCAGCGGCGGAGCTTACCAGGGTCAAGACGCCGTGGCTGTTGGGGGACGTGCAGTGGACGCCGGCGACCACGGAGCGGGCCGTGGTCTGGCTGGCGGAGCAAAGCGACAAGGCCGTCTTGAAGCTCACGGCGCGGGACTACGCGGAAAACTTCTTGAGCCCGCTGCTCAGGAAGTACGGCTCTCCGGAGCCCATCAACGGCGAGGTGTTCAACCGGCTCAACGACCGCATCCGGGGGCGCGCCAAGCTGCCGTCGCACACGCGGGTGGTGATCTTCTCTCCTCACCCCGACGACGACGTCATCTCCATGGGGGGCGTGCTGCGGAAGCTGCAGCAGAACGACAACGAGATCGTGGTTGCCTACATGACGAGCGGCAATATCGCCGTGTTCGACCACGACGTGCGTCGCCATCTCGATTTCGTCGAGCGGTCGGCCGAGAGCATCGGCATCGATCCCGCTGCCATTCGCCGGGTGCGTGACGAGATCGACGAGGGGTTCAGGCGCAAGCGTCCCGGAGAGGTGGACGCGGAGGTCGTCCAGAGCCTCAAGCGATTCATCCGAGAGTCCGAGGCGGTCTCGGCCCTCGAGGCCGTAGGACTCCCGCCCACCGGCGCACGATTCCTCAACCTGCCGTTCTACCGGACGGGGGAGGTCCGCAAGAGACCCGTAGGGGAAGAAGACGTTGCCATTGTCTGCGAGCTGCTTCAGGAAACGCGCCCAGAACTGCTCTTCGTCGCCGGCGACCTGTCAGACCCCCACGGGACGCACCGGCTGTGCCAGGACGCCATCGATCGGGCGCTGGCACAGTGCCCCGGCGGGCGCGCCGAGGTGTGGCTCTATCGGGGGGCGTGGCAGGAGTGGCCCATCACAGAAGCCGACGTGCTGGTACCGCTTTCCCGAGACGAATTGCGGGCGAAGATCATGGCGATCTTCAAACACCAATCCCAGAAGGACGTCGCCCCCTTCCCCGGGGGGTTCGACCAACGGGAGTTTTGGCAGCGCGTGGAAGAACGGAATCAGGAAACCGCTGCCGTGGCGGATCGATTGGGACTGCCGGAGTATTTTGCCATGGAGGCGTACAGGGTGCTGCACACCCTCAGCCCACGTTGACGGCCTCAAAGATGGCGGTCAAGGCGGTACTGTCGGGCATGTGAAGGAGCTGCCCGCGGAGCTTTCGCCCGGCGTCGGATTCGTCGAAGCTGAACTCCGTGGACGCGCAGAGAATGACCTCCCCCATGGCGTCTTTTCCCATCTGATCCGCCAATCCTCTGGCCTCTCCGATGAACACTTGGGGAACCGACGGAACGAGCATCATACTCATGAATTTGGCAAGGGCGTTCAGGTAGGCGCCGCCCAGGATGTTGCCTGCTTCCATGAGCGTCGAGATCTCGATGTCGCCGAAGGCCTCTGATTCGCCCAGCGTTCTGCCCAACATGAAGTCGCACAGCAATCTTGCGTCCTCTTCGGGTAGAGCAAGCGCCGTGGGGCCGGTGAGGTCTCCCAGGGTCCGCATCGCCACCACCGCCGCGCGACGATCCGAGTCTCCCAGCACCACCTCAAAGGCTCCCTCGGAGATGAAGCTGATGCTGGGAACGCTGATCATGATGCGCTGGGCGGTCAGCTGCGACAATGCCGTGGCGGCATGACAGGCGCCGATGTTGGCCACCTCGCGCAACGCGTCGAGTTGAGCTTCCTTCAAATTGGGGGGGCCGGCCATATTCGTCTCCTAGTGGGTAAGACCACGAAATGTCGCCCCCCTTCTCTCCGGGGCCCTACGATCAAGCGGTGGCCAAACGGAAGAACCGTTCGATCTCCTCCTCGCTCGTGAAGACGTTGGGCGATATGCGGGCGGTGTTCAGTCCCTGGCTTCTGAACGGGCGGAACACGACACCGTGTTCTTCAAACATCCACTGAGATACCTCCGCGATGTTCTTGTCGCGGATCTCCACGGCGTAGAGGGAGCCGCCCATCTCCCAGGAGTGGGGCGAGTACCAATCAGTCCGGGGGTGCTCCATAGCCCGGCGTCGCGTGTACTCCCACAGCTCTCGCAGGCGGGCCTCGCGTTGGTCGGGTGCCATGCGCGCCTGAAACTCGATGGCGTCGCCCAGCGTCAACACCTCGGCGTGGTTTCTCGTGCCGTAGTCTTCGAAGATGCGACCGGTGCCGGTCCAGCCGGCGCGTCGCTGGCCCCAGGTGACCCACATGGGGTGCACATGTTCCCGGATGCTTTCGCGAAGATACATCAGCCCCGTGCCCTTTGGCGCCTGGAGCCACTTGTGGGGACTCGCCGCGAACATCTCGACGCCCATCGCGTCCACATCCACAGTAAACATACCCGCCGTCTGCGCCGCATCCACCGCCACAAACTCGACACCCTTGGAGTGGGCCAACTCCGCCAGCTCACGCACCGGATGACGCAGTCCCACCATGTTGTCGATGTGGGGGAACGCGAGCACGCGGGTCCGCGACGTAATCTGCTCGTCGTGCAGGTTCAGCACATCGTCTTTCGTGAGGCTGGGCACCTCGGTCATGGGAAACTGAAACCGCTTGACCGTGAACCCCTTCTTCGGCGCCATGTGCGTCCAGCACACGCTGGCCCCGTCGTGATTCAAGGAGCTGAACACGACCTCGTCGCCCGGCCCGAGCGGCAACCCATTGGCCAGTAGATTGAAGGCCTCGGTGGTGTTGTGGGTAAACGACACCTCCGTCGGTCTGCAACCGAGAAACTCACCGGCCTGTGCCCGGACCTCCTCGCGAGGCTCCTCCCATCCGCCACCCCACATGTAGAGCCACGGGTTCCGTTCGCATATTTCCAAGTACCGCGACCGGGCGTCAAAAACCGCCTGCGGAATCGTCCCAATGGACGCGTGGTTCAAATAGGTAACGCCTGGATCCAACAGATATTCCGAGCGCATCTGGGCGAACGTCCGCGTCGTGAGGGTTTCCAACTCCAGCCGATCCAGATCGCGAGCAAACGCCTGGCGCAGGGGGCCGAGGACGCTCAAGACCGGTGCGGCTGCCGCTCCTATGCCCAAGGATTTGACGAACTGCCTTCTATTGGTCGAGTGATGAGTCATGGTTGATTCCCTACGAGCCAACGTTGCCGGAACGCCTGCATTTCTTCGGTGAGCGCCACACCCGCGTCTTCATACGTCACCACTTCCAGTCGCTGGTTCGCCGCCAGGGTGACGACTGCGGTCTTCGTCCTTCCACGCTGCTCGAACTGGACTACTACGCTGTCGCCGGGACTGTGTGCGGTGAGGACCCCGCGCAACACGCCTGCGTCGTTGAAGGCTCGGCCATCGATTGTCACGATCCGATCTCCGCGGCTGATGCCGGCCTGGTACAGCGGACTCCCGAGCAGCGGCATCTCGTTCAGCGTGGCACCACTGTCACCATACTGAAAGCGCGTCATGCCAACCCAGGCCTCGTCTGGAACGGCGCGGCGCAGCAGGTATCCCGCGTTGGCAAGCAGCGCTTCGTAGTCCGGCACCTCGCGACCTCGGATGTAGCGCGCAAAGAACTCCGTGGCGAACCCCTCGTCCGCCGTAAAGGCTCCAAGGACGTTCTCCAGGTCGTCCACCGTGTAGGGGATCTCCGTCTTGCCGAATTGCTCCCACACGGCTCGCATGTAACCGTCGAGGGTCGAGTCGAACTGCGCGCGTAGTGTCAGGTCGAGATTCAGGCCAATCACCGCACCCCAGGTATGGTAGGAGATAAACGTGTTTTCGGTATTGGTGGGATCGACCGCCCGCGCCTCATCGATCAACGGTGCCCGCATGCTCATCTCCACCGGGCTGAAAAAGCGCCGCCCTGGAGAGTTGATCGCGCCGTTCAGATCGTCGGAAATGTATCGCGCGTATTCTGAGACACTCAACAGATCGGCCCGCCGCAGGATCAGCGCGGCGTAGTATCTCGTAAATCCCTCGGCGAACCACAGCTCGCCCGACATGTTGGCCCGCTCGAAATCGAATGGTTCCAGCGTGCGCGGCCTGATGCGCTCCACGTTCCAGGAGTGGAAGAACTCGTGGGACACCGTGCTGATAATCCCGCGTGTCACGCTCTGGAGTGATGCCGTGCTACTGACGATGGTGGAGTTGCGGTGCTCCATGCCGTCCCCTGACACCCACGGCAAATAGTCCGCGATGAACGTGTACGTGCCCCCGTCGAACTCCGGGACGTCGTCGAATACCGCAATTCCCTCATCGACCACCCGCTTTACCATCTCCTCGAAAGAATCGACTTCCTGCTCCGTCCCGTCGTGGTGAATCGCCAACCGGATGGTGCTCGCGCCGCCGTTGTCCAAGACCTCCCACTGGCGCAACGCGAAATCGCTGAGCTCGATGGGACTGTCCATGAAGTAGTAGAGGTCCGGCGCCGTGTAGGTCATCGGGTCGTCGGTGGGGAACAGCTGGGTGGCCACCCGCCAGTTCGCTCCCTCGGGCGGCTGGAAGGTCACACGAATCTGCCGGTCACCGAGGCCCCGGGCCCACATGAATGTCGCCGGGACGTTGAGGTGGGCGTGGCCCTCGTCCACCTGGGAGTAGGTGCCGTCCGCCCGGTCCGCGAAGAGGGTATAGGTCACCCGGACCGTGCCGTCGTGCACCGGCACGTCCCACTGGTAGGGGTTGGGTCTCGAGATCTGCAACGGGCCGCCGTTCCCGTCCTCGGCGCGCACCGAGTAGACGTTCTTGGCAAACTCGTGAATCGCGTAGCGCCCCGGGGATGAGCGGCTCATGCGCAGCTCGAGGGCAGGAGCCGGCAGATCGGTGAACGTCACGCTGACCTGCGCCTCGTGGTGCACAGCGTTGGGAAAGCTCACCTCATAGACGATCTGCGCCCCCGCCGGCCCCGCTGTCGAGCCGATGAAGATTCCCGCGACAACCACCGATCTCCGCATGACCCCCGCCTGTCCGCACGTGATGTCCATTGTCTCCCGCTCACTCCAAACTACACCACCGCTCGCAAAACGTCAGAGGGAATAATACCTTTTGGCCGCCGTCATTGATCCCCATTCCCGAGGCCCGACATGAACCGCACATGTATGACCTGGTCGCTCCTGCTAGGTGCCGCACTCGCCGCGAGTCCCACCGGACTGCGAGCCCAGGAACTGGATCGCAGGACTTTCCAGGCCCTGCACTTCCGGGAAATCGGCCCGGTCAACATGAGCGGCCGCATCGTGGACATCGCCGTCGTGGAGACCAACCCATTCACTTTCTACGTGGCGTCCGCCACCGGAGGCGTCTGGAAGACCACGGACAACGGCGTGACGTTCGAGGTGGTGTTCTCCAACGAGGGCACCCACTCCGTCGGGGCCATCACGGTGAGCCAGGTCGACACCAGCATCGTCTGGGTGGGAACCGGCGAGCGGGCCAATCGCCAGAGCTCATCCTGGGGCGATGGCGTCTACAAGTCCGTGGACGGCGGCGGGACGTGGTCGAACATGGGGCTCCGGGACAGTCATCACATCGGTCGCATCGCCATCCACCCGTCCGACCCCAACACCGTGTTCGTCGCCGCCATGGGCCACCTCTGGGGTCCCAACGAGGAGCGAGGTCTCTATCGGACCACCGATGGCGGGGCGAGTTGGACCCGGGTGCTGTACGCCGACGAGAACACCGGTGTGGTGGATGTGGCCATCGACCCCGCCGACCCGAGCATCATGTACGCCGCCACTTACCAGCGGCGGCGCCGGCCCTACGGCTTCCACGGCGGCGGGCCCGGCGGCGGCCTCTACAAATCCGGCGACGGCGGGCGGACATGGCGTCGGGTCTCGGTGGGGCTCCCGACGGGCGACCTGGGCCGAATTGGCATCTCGGTGTACCGCAGCGACCCCAGCATCGTCTACGCCGCCGTAGAACAGGGATACCGCTACAACGCGTCCACCGCGTACGGGGAGCGACGGGCGGGGGTCTACCGGTCGGAGGACAAGGGCGAGTCGTGGGAGCACATGAGTGATTGGAATCCCCGACCCATGTACGCCAGTCAGATTCTGGTAGACCCCAACGACGACCAGCGGATCTATCAGCTGAACTCCTACAGCTTCTCCGACGACGGCGGCCGGAGCTTCAGACCGATTCGGACGTCGCTCCACGGCGACGACCGGCTGGTGTGGGTCAACCCGGCCGACTCCCGGCACGTCATGAAGGCGGACGACGGGGGCCTCGGCATCTCCTACGACCGAGGTCTCCGGTGGCTCTACATCACCCACCTGCCGGTGAGCCAGTGGTACCGGGTGTCGTACGACATGCGCACACCGTATTGGGTGTACGGCGGCTTGCAGGACAACGGCAGTTGGGCGGGACCCAGCGCCACCTACCGGTCGGAGGGGATCCTTACCGACGACTGGATCAAGACCGGTGGCGGGGACGGATTCGTGAACCTGGTCGACACGACGGACAATCGCACCCTCTACACCGAATCCCAGTATCTCGGCCTGTCGCGTTTCGATCTGGTCACGAAACAGCGCAAATGGATCCGACCCGACGATCCCCGGGGGTTCATCGCCGCGCGGCGCAACTGGGACGCGTGGGGCCCCGGGGTGCCCGAGCCGGAGTTGGGAAACGCCATGGCGCCGGGGAACTGGGACGGGCCGTTCATCATCTCGCCCCACGACCCCAACACCCTGTACGCCGGACTCAATCGCCTGTGGAAGAGCACCGACCGGGGCGATAGCTGGATCTCGCTGGGAGATCTCACCACCGGCGTGAACCGCCGGGAGCTGCCCATCATGGGACAGCGGGCCCACGACACCACCCTGTCGCTGGACGACGGCATTCCCTACTACCCGACCCTCACCGCCGTCGCCGAGTCGCCTCTCGAGCGTGGCGTGCTCTATGCCGGAACGGACGACGGCAACCTCCAGGTGTCCCACGACGACGGCGCCGTTTGGAAAAACGTGGCCGACCGACTGCCGGGGCTCCCATCGTCCTCCTGGATCTCAGGCATCGAGCCGTCGCGGCACGCGGCGGGCACCGTGTACGTGGTGGTGAACAACTACCGCAACGACGACTTCGCGAACTACCTCTATCGATCGGACGACTACGGGGCGACGTGGACGTCCATCGTGAGCGACCTTCCCGCCGATCGTGTGCTCCGCACCGTGCGGGAAGACCTCCGCAACCCGGACGTGCTCTACCTGGGGGCTGAGCTCGGCCTGTTCTACACGAACGACGGCGGGGGGCGCTGGGTGTCGCTGCAAAACAACATGCCCAACCTGGCCGTGAACGACCTGACCATCCATCCGCGGGACAACGATCTGATTCTGGGCACGCACGGCCGGGGCATCTGGATTCTCGACAACATCGCGGCGTTGCAGGAGCTCACCCCCACGGCCCTCGCCGCCGAGGCACACCTCTTCTCGATCCAACCCGCCGCGATGATTCGTTACGCCAGACTGAAGGGCCATGCCGGCGACATGATCTTCCGGGGCGAGAATCCCCCTCGGGGCGCCGTCATCGACTACTACCTTCGCGCCGCACAGGAAGAGGACGACGTGTCGGTCACCGTTCACGACTCGGACGGCGTGCAGGTGACTGAGGTGGTCGCGCCTCCGGAAAGTGGCGTGCACCGCGTCAGCTGGGACCTCCGCCATGCCAGCGCGCCCATGGCGTTGGGGGGGGACCGCCGCGACAACCTCGCCGGGATCCCCGTGGTGCCCGGGGAATATACGGTGCGCCTCCGGGTCGCAGGTGACGTGTACGAGCAGAGCGTGAAGGTGACCGACGATCCGCGTGTGGACATCTCCGCGGCCGAGCGTCGCGAGTGGCACGACGCCATGCGGAGCGTGGACCGGGTTCTCCGGAAACAGGCGACACAAGTGGCGGTGGTGAACGAAGTCGCGGATCGGCTGGACGCCATGTCCGAATCCGACCGGGCACGGCAACAGGGCTTGGTGGCCGAAGTGGACGAACTACTCCCGTTGCTGCGAGAGACGCGGAGGCGCCTGATCCAGCTCTACGGCCGGCTCCAGGGCTGGGCTGGTGCACCCACGGCGGATCAGCGGTCGCAGATGGAGTATCTGGAAAGCTGGGTGGAGCGACTCGAGCCACGTGTGGAACGTGTGGGGGCTGGTCTGTAGGACCGTATTAGCCTGTCCTGAAGCTGCGCCATTTGCCCCTTACGCGCGCTGCGGTTCGCCTCAGTGTGAGATTGCAGGACTGGCCGGCTTGCGACCCAACGCGCGCTGCAGTGGCAAACGGCGCAGCCTCAGGACGCGACCACCACGTGACGGGCTGCCCCACCACACTTCCTATCTGGTGCCTGCCACCAGCCTGAACCGCTCGATGTACTGCACGTCCAGGGAGTCCCGGGTGATTCCCCAGACGTAGTCTCCCCGCATGACGTGGATCGTCGTTTCTCGAGGAACACTCACGGCGCCGAGGTACCGGCCGTCCGGCTCGAACATGTCGTAGACGGTGGGCTCGGGCCAGACTCGCTCGGGATCGGGCTCTTCCGAATCGACGGGCTCCTGTCGCTCCGCCTGCTGATGAAGACGAACCCAGATCCGGCCGTCCAGACCCACCTCCAGCTCTCGGAACGCCGGTTTCGTGTCGGAGATGTCGGGTCCGTTCCACCGCCAGCCGGTACTCACCTGCCGCACGCTAGCAACGATCGCTTCCCGCCACGCCACCGCCTCCTCCGGATGGACCGGCACCGGCGCGATGTCGCGTTCAATCCGCAACACCATCTCATCCACCCTGAACAGGCTCACGGCGTAGCGACCTCCTATGCCCGCGACGTAGTAGCCGTGTGGACTAAAGGTCCAGTAGGCGGGTGGCGTGAAGGGGACACGCCAGGTCCCTATGAGAACGCTGGTTCCCCTCCTGACGGTCTCCTGAACCAGCGGTACCTCGTAGCCCAAGTCCGGCTCGAACAGCGTGTCTCTGACCTCCCCATCAGGTCCGAGCCATATGAGTCCGCCCGGGGCGGTTCCCGGCGGGCCTGGGGTTGGCGGGGAGACGCTTGTGAAGACGTAGGCGTTGCCCAGCGTGTCCACGAACAGTGACTGGCTCACAGACAACCCGCGGGATTCCACCCGCACCCCACCGAGGAACTCGCCCTCCGGGGAGAACGAGCTCAACCGCGGTCCCCGCGGGTCCCACAGTTTCACGGTTCCGTCGGGCGTGACCCGCAAGCCCGTTGCCCGTTGATATTCCCCGGGGCCACCGCCCTCCCTACCGATGGTCGTGATGAACCGGCCCTCATGATCGTACTTTCGGAGCACCGGCACCTGCGCGTCGTACGCGTAGATATCGCCCTCAGGTCCCACGGCCAGCATGCTCACGTTTCCGAGGACGTACTCCTCGGGCCCTTCGAGCACGCCGATGGTCAACTCCCGCTCGAGCACGTATTTGCCCAGTCCAACGCTGCCGCTGATCGTCCGGACGACCACCGTATCGCCGATCGTGTCTTGCTCGGCGATCCAGTTCCCACCCCCGGACTCTCGGACGGCATCAGCGCAACCGAGGATGGTCAGCCAAACGCAAAGGGAGGCCGCAAACGGGAGGGCAATTTTCATTTTGATGTCAATGCCTGAAAGAGACCTAGGATTTGGGAGCGATACCCACCAGTTGCTCGTACAGTTCCGGATCCGTCGCCCCTTCAGTGCCGATGGTGAGCACCCGGGACGCGTCGTCCAACCCTAGCTGCCCACGCGCCTCATCGTCCTGCGCCACCGCCAGCACGGCGGCCAACCCCGCAACACCCGCTTCCCCTCCCTCCACGGGCGGGTCGTTCCCGGCCAGAAGCCGCATCGTGTCGATGGCGGCCTCGTCGGGGATGGTCACACAGAAGTCCACGCCGGTGTCCAAGATCGGCCACGCGGCCTCCGACACCTCGCCGGCGGCGAGGCCACCCATGACCGTGTCGAGGGATCCCGTGATCGATTGGGGACTGCCCGCGGCAACGCTGGCAAAAACGCTGGCGGCGTCTTCCGCCTCCACGACAACCACCTTGGGACGTTCCTTGCCCCAACGCAGTTCCGCGTACGCTGCGCCCGCCGCCGCCAAACCGCCCACCCCGCACTGCACGAACAGATGCGTCGGTACATCGTCCTCGCCCCACTGCTCTCCGCACTCGGCGAAGAGGGCCGAGTATCCGGTAAGG